>JAFGMA010000104.1 GCA_016927835.1 Candidatus Zhuqueibacterota bacterium
AAGCTTCGGAAAAGCTTGGCATTCCATTTGTATTCGAAGTGAGAGATTTATGGCCTGAGATAATTTTTGCATTAGGAGCGTTAAAAAATCCATTGATAAAATGGTATTTAAACAAAATGGAACTTTCAATTTATTTTGCTGCCAAACATATTATAGCGTTATCCCCTGGCATTGTTGACGGCATCAACAAAAGAGGCTATCCCAGGCAAAACATTACAATGATTCCGAACTTCGCAGATACCGAACTTTTTAGTCCCTCTAACAAAAAATCTTGTCATAAATCAACTTATTATTCAAAGCGAAAAATTAATTTTGTTTTTGCTGGAACCCACGGCTATGCAAATGGGCTGGATGCTGTGCTTGATGGTATTCTTGTATTAAAAAATAGAAAATTCGCAGAGGCTCATTTTATTTTTATTGGTGATGGTTCGCAAAAAATGCGGCTAATTGAACGCTCCAAAGCCGAATCACTTGATAAATATATTACTTGGACTGGATTGTTGAAAAAAGTAATGCTCGCTAGCATATTGCCATCTATGGATGTAGGTTTAATGATCTTAGCAAACGTGCCGGGATTTTATTATGGAACATCTCCTAATAAATTTTTTGATTATATAGCATGCGGATTACCGATTCTCTGCAATTATCCTGGTTGGATATCAGATATAATAACGTTCAATAAATGTGGAATTTCATGTGAACCCAACAATCCTATTGATTTTGCAGACAAAATAGAATATCTTTGTGATGCAGAACAAGCTCGCAAAGCTTTGAGTGTCGCTGCCAGAAAGCTGGCAGAAAACGAATTTTCTAAAGAAATTCTCGCTCAAAAGCTTGTCGCAACTTTAGAGTTGGAGGGAGTAAGGCGCTGAAGTCGTCAGAGAGGGGCTTTTACTTTGATAGGAAAATTGCTCTTAATCCTTTTGGGGCAGCGGGTGCTAGAGTATCTGTTGGCGGTATATATTCATAAGCTCCAATATCGTAAGATGTCCCATAATAGCGTAATGTAGCGTTTATATCTTTCATTACATTAGCCAAGATGACGCCCGCATCTATTGCAGGAGAACCGTCAGATAGTTCATAATTGTTCTTTGATGGTTCTACAAACATGG
Source organism: Candidatus Zhuqueibacterota bacterium (assembly GCA_016927835.1). Taxonomy (GTDB): domain Bacteria; phylum Zhuqueibacterota; class Zhuqueibacteria; order Thermofontimicrobiales; family Sulfurfontimicrobiaceae; genus Sulfurfontimicrobium. Next base: position 1,113 of record JAFGMA010000104.1, read on the forward strand.
GATCTGCATAAAGATCATGGTTGCCAACAGGAGTATCGCCTTTTCCAAAGTATAAATTGTAATCAATATCATGACCGGTATTAGCATCAGGATCAAATAAAAAAACATCATAGAGAGGAGAGTAAAAAATATTATTCTTAATGCTTAAGTTATTAAAAGCAGTATTTGTTATGCAGTACTTTTGTCCAATTATAGTATTATTGTATATTTGTGAAAAAGAATCAAAGCTAGGGGAGGAGGTGGCTCCTTCGCCTAAATGGATTCCTGAATATGTGTTATTATAAATTACATTGCTATAAATTTGTAAATATTTATTATTTCTGAAAAACATGCCTGAAATATTTCTAGCAATAACGTTATATCTTATTATATTATTAAAATAAAACGATGAATCACCTCCGGAATGAAAAGGAAAAATTTGTAGACCAAAATGATTGGGATTATCATGAGTATAATTGGATTCGATTATAACATTATTTCCCCCTTCGACATCGATACCATTCCAAGTAAAGCCATAAATTTCATTGTGTTGAATTAGAGCTGAATCGCCAAAGACAAAAATTAATCCTGAGCGTTTTTCATTCGTTGTATTATGAATTAAGCAATCCCTAATAGTTGCATTTTTGCAATTGGAGCATCGAACCCCTGCTTCCGGTGTATTCATTATTTCGAATCCTTCAATAGTTACATAATTGGCATTTTTTATTTCAAGAAGCCCGTAAAAAGGAGGAACATCTACGCCCAATCCATCAACAATTGCTGCATGTGGTGTTCTGGCTTTGAATACAATTCTTTGAGTATCTGAGGTGCCTGAATTTTTAATAATAATATGTTCTCGATAAATTCCATCATTGACTAATACTGTGTCTCCTGCGGTAGCTTTCTCAGCGGCGTACTTTATTGTCTTAAAAGGTCTATCTTCAGTTCCAGGATTTTGGTCGTTACCATCTGGCGAAACATGATAAATATGTGCTGCAAAAGTTCTTGTAATTATGACGAAGGAAATTATAAGCATCGTGAAATAGAGCAACGCTAATTTATTTTTCGCCTGATGCTCCCAAATAATTGGCTTTGTATATATTCGTTTAAGCATAACATTAATCTCCTAGATTAATAGGTGAATTATTTTTCCATTATAAGCTTTTTTATTCTTGCAGATTCATTGCAAAATAATGAAAATATATACACCCCCGCACCTACCCCAATCCCCTCCCTATTTCTCCCATCCCATTTCACCTCATAAAAGCCCGCCGGCTTGCATTCATCTACCAACCGTATGACTTCTCTGCCAAGTATATCATAAATTATCAAACGCACGTGACCGTTCTCTGGGAGGGCGTATTTAATCGTCGTCTCCGGATTAAACGGATTCGGATAATTCTGGTATAATTCGAATTTTTGAGGAACTGTAAGCTCGGTCGCTATTATCGATGAGTAGCTGAAGCTGCCGTCAGTGTCAATTTGTTTCAGGCGGTAGTAGTGTTTTCCAGGGGGTGCGTCGCGATCTGTGAATTGGTAGCGCTGTAATGTCGTCGCGGTTCCGGTGCCACGGACAAATCCGACCGTTATGAATTGAATGCTGCTTTCAGAGCGTTGAATTTCGAAACCATAATTATTGCTCTCACTCGCAGTTTCCCATTTCAATACACATTTGTTTTGAATAAATTCTACATGAAACGAAACCAGTTCAACCGGTGTCGGATCGCCGGCGAGGATGGATACTTCATCGGAAAATTCGCTTTCGTTGCCGGCTGTGTCTTCTGCTGTGACGCGGTAAGCGTATGTCTGACCCAGGACAATGTCGTGATCTAAGTATGAGGAATCGGTTGAGGATACTTTCGCAATTTCGCTCTCAGGTCCACTAGTGGTTTTTTTGAATATACAGTAATATTTAACATCATTTTCGGGATTTAAGTTCCATGAAATTTTTATTGTTTGTGATTTTATTTCACTATTACTAAAAATAGTTACTAAAATAATTATACTGAAATAAAATCTGTGTAGTTTTTGACACATCATTGTACGTCCTTTATATTTTGTTTACTTCTTGATACAATATAATTTTTGTTCTTAACAATTAGTTTAAAAAATAGAATTATCAAATCTAATGCCAGCTTGTAATTATATTTCCAATCTCATGTGAATTAAAAATTTAGAAGTTTTCGCCAATATGTAGCAGATTGCACGCATGGCAAAAATGAAATACCTTGTTTTCAATTTTGTAATATGTCGCCTGCTCGATCCTCCGGTAATGCATGAAAGCACATCGCGAAATTAGAATTCCATCTAATTGCTGTTTATTTCACGATTTTAAAAAATAGCGGGCTTGTACTTTCAATTTTGTGATCCGGTTCCAATTTTTGAAAAATAATTTGCCATTATGCATTGAAAATAAAGAACAGGCATCCTATAATTTTTAATAAGCTATTGTTATAAAATGAAATAAGCTCTAATAATTAATAATACAATCCTGTAATTGCTTATTATTCTATCGGCAGTTTGCCTGAATAAATTTAAGGCTCTTAATATCTTGGTGCGTAAGTATGAAGAAAAGACGGGAGATGGCTATGTAGTTTTCGATGGTTTGAATTTCATAATAGCAGCCAGGATACATTTAAAAGGATTTTTGGTTGTCGGAAGAGATGGAGAGAGTGATTTCAGTAAAAACTCAGGCAGCATAATCGCCGCCTGAGTCAATTTCGAATCGAATTTGAGCCATCAGCGGAGCAATAACATGCGTTTCAATTCCGTGTATGATTGCGCCCGCAGTCGATACAAATAAATTCCGCTGGCGATAATTTGTCCGTAATCATCTCTGCCGTTCCATAAGATGCGAAATTTGCCGGCTTTGCTGAATCCGTTTACCAATGTAGCGACTTTCTCACCTTTCACATTGTAGACCTCGAGAATTACCTGCCCATCGCACGGAACCTGGTACGAAATCTCGGTTACCGGATTAAACGGATTCGGAAAATTCTGGCACAGCTCATAAACCGTCGGAAGAGCATCAACCGGCGCCAGGGTAACCTCGGTGAATAGTATATTCACCTCATCGGAGAACGTGGCATTCCACGCATCATCAATCGCTTCGACGCGATAGTAATATGTAATCCCGTCGCGCACTTTCATATCTTTGAAGTGCATGTCGCCCGTTATCGCGATGAGATTCGCGGTAACATCGGGATCAAAACCTGGTGATTCGCTCCTGTAAATCTGGTATCGCACCACATCGTCGTGAGTGTTGGCATCCCAGGATAATTCGATACCGTCTTGTGCGACGTTAAGCAATACGATTGGTGAAGGTGGTCTCAGGTTATCCACCGAGTACCCGCTGTCAATCCTCGATGCATAATTTTCAAGGGTCCAATCGGTATGGGCAACAATCTGGAAATATGACCACCAAATCCCGTGCAGTGTGGAATCACCGAGTGTCGGGGCGACATACGCGTAGCGCTCTCGTTGGGTTGCCGGGATGGTGGCGACAAAGTCCCACAACATGGGGCGCCCATCTGCCTGCAAAAATTGAGCACCGGCTTTTGCTTCCGTCAGGCGGTTTCCAAGCAGGTTCAGCGACTCAATAAGTTCAATTTTATTTTCATCAGTGGAAACCGGAGAATTTACCGCTACACCACGCCAGACGCTGTATTGGGTTATCACCGGACCCATCCATCCTTCTTTCCTATCAAAACTGGAGCGATTCCAGATCACTCTTACCTGCCTGCCCTGATCCATTGGAATATCCACGACATCTAATATAGATGGTGCTGTCTGCATTTCCACCAGTCTGAAAACAACATCCGTGTCACCGGAGTGCGCCATTTGATGATTGCCCCCTTCGACTTCGAAACCGGGTGGTACATTTTCAGAATTCAATTCAAGGAAATATTCACCCGCGATGGATGCAACCGGTAACGTGAAAGAGCCGTCCGCCCGGGAATTGCCCATGCTGATGCCGGCAACCTGGCTGAAAGCGAATACCCGTACATCTCCGAGTGGTTGATCCGTCAACAGAACATGTCCGCTGATTTCGGCATCCGTGTGGTACATCTGAAAATCGATATCCTTCAGGCTGTCTCCTTCGGAAATCCATTCATGCCTGGGCATGGGCAGCATATATTTCGGCAAACCCGATCTCACTGAGATTTCATATTCGCCGGGAACGACGTCGAATGCGTAGGCGCCATTTTCTGTTTCGGTCACCATCTCCATGCCGGTATACGACGCCGATAGCCCGATTAGGACTTCCAGCGGATTGCCGAAATCATCCTCCAAAGGCGCTCCGAACTCATCGCGTACGGTTCCGCCAATATAAGCGTTTGCCGCGATGTACCAAAGACCAATGCCGGTGATATGACCATCAACAAATACCGGTTGCGGTTTTGGGGGAGCATATCCCTTCAGCCGTTCGAACATATCATAAGAATACACCATCCACGTCTCAGGAAATTCCGCCGGCAAGAACAGCGTAAAGGCGCCTGTGGAGTCTGTCAGAGTAAGGATTTCTCGCCACTCATCTGTTTGATTTTTCATCGCAGTAAGGATTTTCAGGCGCGGGAATTTGAATTTTGCCTGCGGCGATCCGGAGCTATCGTCACCCATTTCAAACGCACCCACCAGTAGATGCGCCACATTTGGGGGTTCTGCAACCATGCCTTCGATTATGAAGGGCGAAGGGAGGGGCAGTTGAATGAGATACGCTTCGGTGAATCCGCCTGAATCACTGATCCGGAAGATGAATTGTGCTGGTGCGAGTGGGTAGAAATCATCAATCGGCGTCGTGAATGAACCATTTCGCATGCCATCCACGTCATCATAGCCACCATCGATGAGCGGTTCTCTCTGGACTGCAGAATTATAAAATTGGTAATCCAGGTCTTCATCCAGGTTGAGATTTTCGTTCAAATCAATCCAGACCTGTACGTTGGCGATGGTATCATTCGGTGCGAAATCGAACGTGAAAATGAGGGTATCTCCGACCACAGAGGTGCACAATTGCTGACCATTTATGAGGGCATTGCTGGCGCCAAAAATGGAGAATGGAAACAGCAGCGCCATTGCAGCCGGAAGCAGATTTTTTTTGCGCAAAAAAGACATGGCAACCTCCATAAAAAAAAATACCCAACGGATTATCAAAACTCAACATACGTCCTACTGAGCCACCCATTCCATTCCTTAGAATACCAGCTTCCCTTCCTTTGGCTCTCTGATTTATCCGTTGGGTAAAATCTTGAAATTTTAATAGCACATCAAACTAATGACTTTGATGCCGAGAATATACAAATATAATTCCGGAAATGAAAGCTTTATGAATGAATATTAATTATTATTTCACAATATTATCAATCGGCGGCTATATCCAGCGAATATTGTTCGTATCCGATAGATTTGCATTTGTCACGATAGAATGATGCCAGGTCTGGATTCGGATTCCGTAACTCATGAAATTGCGCGGAGAATTCGGTTGACTTTTTTCTCGAATGCTGCTGCTTTTTGATCGGTTTCGCGCACAAACTCGATATCATCAATTGAACTCAGCACAGCGGTCATTTCTTCTTCCGAGTCGTAAATCATTTTTCGAAACGCTGATGAAAAATCTTTTGCGCGCGATCCTCGAATTTGTTGAGCGATTTCATGTTGCAGTTGCACAGCGCGGTGAAATAATTCAGTCCATCGGGTTCGTGTCAGAGTATGCAGCGAGACACCGAGATAAATTTCCAGCGTCTGCAGGGCGTGGGCAAGTTTGCGAGTGGGGTAAGCCGCCCATTTTTGATCATAAGCCTGGTGAATATCATCCCAACTGCTCAGGGAACCGGTTTTGATATCGTTGAGCAGATCTTTCAGATCGCGGTCTTCCATCAACTGCCCGCCAATATTCCACCATTTCCTGTCAGCATTCGCGCCAATTTCGGCGATAAGCATTTCCGGTGATTTGTTCTGCTCATGCATCGAATCAATCAGCGTTCGGAGACAATAGAACAGAATGTAATTTTTATAGGCGATAAATGCCTGTTGTGCTTTCAGCACGAGGGCGTCGCACCGATTTACCTGATCGGGCAGCGTTATGGTCAGTTTTTTCAGCACTGGATCCTGATTATCGAGAAGTGCTTTGCCGAATTGCATGAATTCTGCGTCGCTTTCCAGGTGTTTATTCAATGTATTGGCAGCGCTTTTGCCGGCAGCCAGGGCAAGCATATCCAATGCCGCCAGCATCTCTTCAACTGTATCGGGCGCCAGGTAATCAACCTCAATGTGCTGATTTTTGATCACCCGCCTGTCGCGCTCACCAAATTTCCAGGCATTCCTGGCGAGGGCGTACATATTATACAGGAACCAATATGCCGGAATGATCTGAATTTGATCGGTTCCGGGGACGAGGCTGATCAATGAAAATGGGAGCATTATATTCATTTCATAAGCGTAGTGACCTTTGGCGATGAGTGTGAACGATGCAAATTTACAGTTATGTTTGAGACTGGCGCACAGCCCGGGCCAAAATCCCCGTCCCGCAATGATTTCGCCCTCGGCTGCCCGTGAATTGTGATTCGAGCCAATCGTTGCACCGGCGGCAATATTGCTTTGCCCCTTCAACGTGCAGGCGATCAGAAATGAATTGTTATGATGCTGCTCATGAAACGGAAAAATCAGGTTTGACAGCACCTCGCAGCAGGAAATGGTAGAATTGGCGCCCATGTAACAATTGAACAAGCGGGCGCCATGATTGAGTCTGCAATTCCGCCCCGTGGCAAATTGAATCGCTTTATTTCCGTAACTGATCCGATTGCCAAAACCGATTATCCCATGCACCAACTCACCGCCATCGATTATGTGCGTGGGTTCCGAAGCACTCGATAATACGGTTAAATTTTCCAGTCGGTTGGCGCCCGTGATAATCGCGCTATCGCCGATTGCGGTATTGGTAATTGCGCGGCAATTGGCAATGACCGATTTTTTGCCAACGATTCCGTAACGTCCATGGTAGACTTCAGCGGTTCGATCTACAAGCGATTTCAGTGCTTCCATGAGCCGTGCATCATCGCGAAATTTTGCCCAGATAAAGGCATCGGTGGCGGTTATTTCAGGGAATGTCAGTATTCTTCGCCCACCGTTTTCATTGCAAATTTCCACCCAAATCCTTTCGGCTTCGGTTTCTCCCTTTGCGATAATGCCAATCCCGAATTTGGCGTTATCGGTGGTGAGCATTTGCTGCACATTGAAAAGCAGGCACCTATCCCCGATGCTGTAGCGCGATAGCAGGTGAACATTGCGGATAGCGACGTTGCTGCCAATATCCGAGGAGATGATGGTCGAATGAAACAAACCGTGGCGCAGCCGTAATCCGTTGTATTTAATATATCCGGGATTCAATTCATTAATCCGAACGATACCGCCGAATTCACACGATTGGACCAAGTCGGTCTCGAACCGACCTGCAACCAGTATTTGGTTCCAGTCCTCAGCGGTGTTGTTATTTTTTATCAATAAACTGATTTCGTTGTCACTTAAAGCTCGGAATTCAGTTTTCGTTTTGCTGTTGTTGATGAATGGAGGCGTTTCTCGATTTTCGTCAGGCGGGTTGTGATGTCAAAAATTCAGGGGTTAGCGCTTCAGACGGGCTCGAAGCTACGAGCAATGGTTTATTTTCAATCGGTGTCATCCTGTTCACCTTCTGTGCTTAACTTATAAATTTTAAAAGCCTTAAAAGTAAAATATACTCATTAATAAGATAATTGTCAAGTTAAATCATATTGATATTTTTTCAAAATTATTATACTGCAAACGGTCATAAATTAAACATTTTTTGAACTGTCATTGCGAGGCGTTTTTTGCCGAAGCAATCTTTTATGTGCTTAACCTCAGGGGATTGCTTCGCTGCACTCCGTTTCGCTCGCAGTAACATAAAAGTTCAATTTGTGCCCGTGCAAAGTATAACAAATTTTTTAATTGACATTTATATTTAAATATTGTAAATTTAAAATTTCATTTTAGAATCAATAAAACATAAGACTCTATTGAATTAGATACAATGTTTTTAATAATTCTTTAAAAATTAGAAGCAAATACTTATCCAATCGCAATATCCAAAAACCTCCATCAGGTGTATCAGCGTATAAATTCGTTCGGATTCGAGGTTTTATTATATAATAATCTTAACAAAAACAAAGGAGTACGTTGTGGGTGCCAATGAAGTCGAAGCGAGAGTAAAGTCAGTGATAGCAACTGTTTTGAAAATCGACAGTGCCGACATTGCAAATGATGCGAATTTCATTTTCGATTTGGGTGCTGATTCCATGCAAAGCCTGGAACTGGTTGCTGCGTTTGAAGAAGAGTTCGAAATTGAGTTGGATGAAGACAAAGCGTTGGCGGTGCAGACCGTGTCGGATGCGGTGTCGTTTATTGAGAGCTATTTGAATTAAGATCGAAGATCTGCAAAATAGCTATTTTAAAAATTAATCATGGCTCGACTTCGCTCACCATGAAGTCCTTAGGTTATAATTATCAATTAATTAAGCGAAACTTCATCCTGGGCGAAGTCGAAGGATAAACTAGGCTCATTTTGCAGAACTCTGAATTAAGATTCGTAAGGAGAAAAATGTTTGAGAGCGTAGCGAATAATCCGAAGAACCTGAAGCACATTTTCTATCCTGATTCGATTGCCGTTATTGGGGCGAATAAAATAAAGGGTACTGTCCCATGTGATATTCTGCTCAATATATTGGGTGCCAATTTTCAAGGCGTGGTGTACCCGGTCAGCCCGCGGGAAAAATATATTGCGTGCATCAAATCGTATAAATATGTTATTGATATCGAAGATCCGGTTGAATTGGCGGTGCTGGTATTCCCCAGTTCAGTTTGTCACCTGGCATTGGAGCAATGTGGTCAAAAAGGCATCAAAGCTGCAATAATCATTTCTGCCGGATTCAAAGAGACCGGTTCCGCCGGAATGGAACGAGAGGAAGTGCTGAAGGCGATCGCAAAGAAGTATAATATTTCTTTTATTGGTCCCAATTGTCTTGGCGTGATCAATACCGATCCCGGGGCGATGCTCAATGCTTCATTTGCCAGAAAAATGCCGGAACAGGGTCCCATCGCCTTCCTTTCGCAGAGCGGTGCGTTGTGCACAGCAGTCCTCGACTATGCACGAACCAAGCATATCGGATTTTCCAAATTCGTCAGTTTCGGAAATAAGGCGGATATCAGCGAAATCGATCTGCTGTACTATCTAAAAGACGATCCGAAAACAAAGGTAATTTTAATTTACCTGGAAGAAATCAGCGATGGTCCTGCCCTGATGAAAGCGGCACAGGATGTGATTCGAGACAGCGGCAAACCGATTCTTGCACTAAAATCGGGGCGTACCTCCGAAGGCGCGTCGGCAGCAGCATCCCACACAGGATCACTTGCAGCCAGCGATGCGATCTGTGATGCAGCATTCAAGCAAGCCGGTATCATTCGCTGTGATGATATCGAAGAAATGTTTAATATTGCCATCGCCATGACGTATCAGCCGTTACCCCGGAATAACCGAATTGCCATTGTCACCAATGCCGGCGGTCCCGGCGTTTTAACCACGGATGCAGCTATCAAGAAAGGATTGAAGCTGGCGAAGTTTTCGGAAAACACCTCACTTACGCTTAAAAAGAGCCTTCCTAAAACCGCCAATACCAAAAATCCGGTCGACGTCATCGGCGATGCCCGTGCTGACCGCTATAACGTGGCGGTATCGAGTGCGCTGAAAGATCCGAATGTGGACGGTGTGTTCGTTATTTTGACCCCGCAATCGATGACGGATATCGAAACAATCGCTCGCGAGGTATGCAAAATCGCCGGGCAAAGCGAAAAGCCGCTTTATGCGTCTTTCATGGGCGAAGCCGATGTTGCCACCGGCATCAAAATCCTGCAGCGAAACAAGATACCACATTATGTCCTTCCTGAATCGATGTGTCATGCCTTTGCCATTGCATACCAATTCGGGGTGCAATTGACTCAGCAGAAAAATGGTTTTCAGGAATTTTCAGATGTTGACAAATCCCGAGCGCAAGATTTCTTAAATCAAGCCTTGAATGAGGAGAAGACCTACCTGCCGGAAGATGAAACGGTCCGCATTCTCGAAGCTTACGGGCTGCCGGTTGTACCGAATGGATTGGCTGCCACCAGCGAAGCCGCCGTGGGTATCGCCCAAAAAATCGGGTATCCGGTGGTGATGAAAATTATGTCTGAAGATATTGTGCATAAATTTGATGTTCAGGGTATTGTTCTGAATATTCAATCATCACGCGAAGCGGAAAATGCCTTTAACACGATAATATCCAATGTACAGCAGCATCTGCCCACTGCCAGAATAAAAGGTGTTCTTGTGGAAGAAATGATTCCTTCGGGACAGGAAGTCATACTCGGCGTAAAACGAGATCCTGCTTTCGGACCGGTGATCATGTTCGGTCTGGGCGGGATTTTCGTGGAGGTTTTCAAAGATGTCAATTTCAAAATTGCACCGGTTGATAGAACAGCCGCACGAGCCATGATCGACGAAATCAAGGCGTCAGCTATTCTCACCGGAACTCGCGGAGTAACTCCGCGGGATATCGAAAGCCTCCAGACCTGCATTCAAAGATTATCACAACTGGCGGTTGAATGCCCTCAAATCAAAGAACTCGACATCAATCCCCTGATCGTTCTGGAAAAAGATAACGGTTGTTTTGTGGCTGATGCCAAAATAATGCTTTAGAAAAACAAGGAGACCTGAGAATGAGAATATTAATTCACGATAATTACCAGTCTTTGAGCAAATGGGTGGCTTATTATATTTCCAGCAAAATCAAGGCTGCAAAACCAACCGCTGAAAAGCCATTCGTATTGGGGCTTCCAACGGGTTCCTCGCCTGAAGGAACCTATCAGGAACTGGTTGAATTGTATAAGGAAGGAAAGGTATCCTTCCAAAATGTTGTCACCTTCAACATGGATGAATATGTCGGCATTCCGGAAAATCACCCGCAGAGCTATCATCATTTTATGTGGAGCCATCTTTTCAGTCACGTTGATATTCCGAGGGAAAATATTAACATCCTAGATGGCAATGCGCCTGACCTCGATCAAGAGTGCTTGCTGTATGAAGAGAAAATTAAAAAAGTCGGTGGGATCGATCTCTTCCTGGGCGGAATTGGACCGGACGGGCATATTGCTTTCAACGAACCCTGTTCATCGCTGTCTTCAAGGACGCGTGTAAAAACACTGACTTATGATACAATTGTCGCCAATTCACGCTTTTTCGATTCTGATATCAATAAGGTTCCCAAAACAGCGCTAACCGTTGGTGTGGGAACCGTTATGGACGCGCGCGAAGTGGTGATTATCATAAGTGGATTCAACAAAGCAAGGGCATTGCAGAAGGTTGTCGAAGAAGGTGTGAATCATATGTGGACTGTCTCCATGCTGCAACTTCATCGCCGCGGAATGATCGTTTGCGATACCGATTCAACCATGGAATTAAAAGTTGCAACCGTCAAATATTTTAAAGATATTGAGAAATATGCCCTCGATCATTTGCCAAAAATAGACTGAGACTATAAAAATGGAATTCAGAAAATTAACCAATTCAGAAATTGATGTATTGGAAAAACAGGGATGTCGGGCGCAAGACTGGGATTCCGTCTCTGTGAAGGAAGGCTTCAAGCCCGATCCAGTCGAAAATGTCCATTTCAGCGGCAAAATTCGATTGGGAACCTTCGAGCATCCGGTGCAAATTGACGAAGGGATTTCCGTACCCGCCGGCATTTATCGCTGCACTATTCAGGATTGCACGATCGGCGATGATGTGCATATTTCTGATGTTAAGCATCTCGTGCGATATGACATTGCAGATAATGTGATTATTGAAAATATCGGTTCCATCGTCGCGGCAGGCGAAAGCGCTTTTGGCAACGGTACAGAACTGGAAATCATCAATGAAGGCGGGGGGCGAGAGCTGTGCATGTTCGACAGGATGTCTGCCCAAATTGCCTACATCATCGCCAACTACCGTCACGATGAAACACTCATCGCCAGACTGAATGAGATGATTCAATCCTACGTTGCATCTAAAAAAGCAACCCGTGGCAGACTGGATTCAGGGGTGCGGATTGAAAATTGTACTCAGATTCGCAATGTGAATATTGGTGAGGGCGCGGAAATCAGGGGGGCGCTGCGCCTGAGTGAAGGGACGATATCGAGCACCAAAGCTGATCCGGCGCGAATCGGCGAGGGCGTAATTGCCAGCGATTTCATTTTGCTTACCGGCTCCGTCGTCGATGGTGGTGCAATGCTTTCCCGCTGTTTTGTAGGGCAGGGCGTGCAAATCGGCAAGCAATATTCCGCAGAGAATTCAGCATTTTTTGCCAATAGCGAAGGTTTTCACGGAGAAGCTTGCAGCATCTTCGCTGGTCCATACACCGTGACGCACCATAAATCGACACTCCTGATCGCCGGTCAATACTCATTTTATAACGCAGGAAGCGGCACCAATGAAAGCAATCACATGTACAAATTAGGCCCGGTGCACCAGGGGATTCTCGAACGTGGCTCCAAAACGGGTTCATTCTCCTATTTGTTATGGCCCTGCCGAATCGGTGCCTTCACTGCTGTTATTGGTAAACATACATCGAATTTTGATACGTCAAATTTGCCCTTCTCTTATATCACTGAAGAACGCGGCAAGAGCATTCTGACCCCAGCGATGAATTTGTTTACCGTGGGAATCCGCCGTGATAGCGCCAAATGGAAGGCGCGCGATCGACGCAAGGCACAGGAAAAATTCGATTTGATCCATTTTGAATTGTTCAATCCTTACATCATGGAGAAGATTGTACAGGGAATAGAGATTTTAAAATCGCTCTATGAGAATGCCTCCAGGGAGCAGGAACTTGTCAGCTATAAAGGCATTTTCATCAAGCGACTCATGTTGAAAACCTGTGCCAAATATTACGAAATGGCGATAGCTATTTTTATCGGTACCGAAATGATGAAGCGTCTCGGTGAAATGAAGTTTATGCCATCTCTTGAAGAAATCCGTATGAAGCTTGCACCGCGCGATGTTGCCGGAAGCGGAAGATGGGTGGATGTCGCGGGGATGCTCGCACCATCCGGCAGCCTGGAACTGCTGTTCGACGCCGTGCGCAGTGGGAGAATCGAATCGATTGATGAAATGCAGGAGCAGTTGAAGCTGCTACATGGCGCGTACGACGATGCCGCCTGGAATTGGTGCCTGGATTTAATACACATGCACCTGGGCATCGATATTGAGCATATTACACTGGAACACCTGCGCAAAATCATCTCCGATTGGAAAATCAATTCGCTGAAACTCAATAATATGATCCTCAAAGATGCAGAGAAGGAATTCGATTCCAGCAGTATGATCGGATTTGGCATCGACGGAGATGATGCGATAAAAATAAAGGATTTTACCGCGGTGCGCGGCAGCTTTGAAGCGAATAAATTTGTCGCCGAACTCAAGAAGGAATCGGAAAATATCGAGCAGCGCGCGCATAGGCTGTTGACGCTGCTTGAAGGCTGATTGCCAGGGATTTTTGCTTTCATTAACAGCTTTTTTTTACTCACACGACCAGGAGAGCGCGCGAAAAGAGTTCGGGAAAATCGTTGCGTTTGCGCTCCTGTCCTCAATGGTCACATTCATACCATTAATAGTCATACGCCCTCAGAATTAGCAGCATCTGAACCTGCTTAATAACCGCATTATATTGATACATGTTTATTTCAAAAATGTGCGATCCGGCGCATGTTTCACCCATATCAGGTAATTCAACCGTCTGGTAGGGAGCATTTGGGCACTTGAAATGATGGTATTTTTATTGCAAGCATCTGCTGATTGATCAAATATTTATTGACATTAATTTCTTTTCTTTCTATATTAAACGAACAAGTTGTTAAAACATAAGGGGGTATACTATGGCAAAAGCCTGGACTCGCGAAGAAGAAGCGTATCTTTACCAGAATTACAACGCAATGACAAACGCTCAATTGGCGGATTTATTCGGGGTTACACCCAAAGCGATCAGCCATAAGATGCGGCGTCTTCGCGATCGTGCTCGGAGAGAGGCGGAAAAACGGGAACGCGCGCGGATTGAATTCCAGCGCCAGCAGAAACAAGCAGCGCAAAAGGAAGAAGCGCTTTACCTCGAAGAAGAAGTTTGCGAGCCGCTGAATTTACCGAAAATTCGGTTATTTGAAAAGCGGATCGATATCGACGGACATGCTATCAGCCTGATTTCGACGGGTTTCTTTGTAAAAACCGAAGCCGGCTGGACACCAATCATGATGAAAAAAAGAAAGCTGTACCAGTAATTTTCCTCATTCCCCGAGTACCTGCCATAGCTTATTCTTTATTGTTGCTTCTCTGCCACAGAATCCCTCAATTACTGGTTCACGAACTCGAGTTTGGGCTCCAGGAGGTATTACAAATCAAGAAAACAACCATTAACTAAGCCATTGTGCCACATATCTATTTTCTGATTGATTTTTAATCAGTTAGGAGAAATTGATCTACTGACGGCTCTTATACCAAATTAAATTGATACAACAAAACAATTGAATCCGGTGATACCCCTGGTAGAAAGGATATCGATGAGCGCTCTATTTCAATTTTCGCAGCGAGGCAGTATCCGGTTGTTGATACTGGTGTTAGCGCTGTCACTGGCGCAGATGAATTATGCTGCTTCACCGAAGCCGGTGCGCGGTAAAAACGGAATGGTGGTCACATCTCATCCGTTAGCATCCAAAATTGGCAGCGAAATTTTGAAGGCTGGTGGAAACGCGGTTGATGCGGCGGTTGCGGTTGGGTACGCTTTGGCGGTTGTTTTTCCCACCGCAGGAAATCTCGGGGGCGGCGGATTCATGGTCATACGATTTCCGGATGGTTCGTCTACTTCAATCGATTTCCGGGAGAAAGCTCCAATGCTGGCAACGCGCGATATGTACCTCGATAGCACAGGTGAGATCATCCCGGATAAAAGCACGCTTGGCTATTGGGCTTGCGGTGTACCCGGTTCGGTTGCCGGACTCAATTATGCGCTCGAAAAATATGGTACAATGCGTCTGAAAAAGGTGATCGCGCCGGCAATTGAGATAGCCAGCCATGGTTTTCCTGTAAGTTGTACGTTTCATAAAAACCTGGTTTTTCTGGCACCTGTATTTAAACAATTTCCCGCATCAGCAAAAGCATTTTTGAAGCAGGGGCAACCTTATGCGGAAGGGGAGCTATTCGTACAAAAAGATCTTGCCCGCACCTTGAAGCGTATTGCCAAAAAGGGAACTGATGCTTTCTATCGGGGCAAAATCGCGGAGCTGATTGTCGCTGAAATGCAAAAACACCACGGATTGATCACCGTGGAAGATCTCGCTGCCTACGCGCCAAAAGAAAGACCAACGGTAACAGGCAGCTACCGCGATTATGAGGTGATTTCCATGGGACCACCGAGTTCCGGCGGGATCGCTATCATCCAATTGCTGAATATTCTTGAAGCATTCGATTTGCGGCACTCAGGCTTCAATTCATCCCGCTATGTTCATGTCCTCGCTGAAGGATTGCGCAGGGTGTACGCCGACCGGGCAACGTATCTCGGTGATCCGGATTTTTGGGATGTGCCGGTGCAAGGCTTGATTTCAAAAGCATACGCGGAGAAGCTGCGCGAAGGGATCGATCCTTTGTGTGCCACGCCATCGTGCGATATTTCCGCAGGCTCACCGCAAATTTATGAAAGCGACCAGACCACGCATTATTCGGTTATCGATAAAAATCATCTGGCGGTTGCAGTAACGACGACGATTAATTCAGGCTACGGCTCAAAGGTTGTTATCGAAGGCGCCGGATTTTTGATGAATAATGAAATGGATGATTTCAGCGCCAAACCGAATACACCCAATTTATACGGCCTGGTCGGAGGGGAAGCCAATGCAATTGCCCCTGAGAAACGTATGCTCTCCTCGATGAGTCCGACTATCATCGCCAACGACGGGAAGCCATTTATGGTTCTGGGCGCAATGGGCGGCTCCGCGATCATCACGTCGGTTGCGCAATGTATTCTGAATGTTGTTGAACATGATATGAATATTCAGGAAGCCGTGGATGCCCCGAGAATTCATGAGCAATGGCTGCCGGATGAAATTGTATATGAGGAGCGCGGTCTGGCGTTCGATGTCCTGGAAAATCTCCGGAAAATGGGACATACCCTAAGCGAAACCCACAACTACCGCGCCGAGGTAAACGCAATTCTGATATGTCCCCGTACGAGCACCCTTTACGGCGCGGCAGATTCGCGATACGATGGCTGTGCAGAAGCATTTTAGGATCGATGCAAAATACGTGATGTCGTGAATAGGGAATAGCAGTCATATTTTCAATTTCAAACAGAGGTTTTAAATCAGGAAAAAATGGCAAAAGGCACGAAGTTCGCATATTTTAAATCCACAAAACACCCATTTTATGGATTTCTCAGCGTGTTGCCGGTTCTGGTATTTTACGAATTGATTGCGCTCAATTTGAACCAAAACGAGCAATTCGGAATTCGGAACGCGGCTGATGTGCTGCTTAAAGAATTTGTTTTCAGGCAGCTTATGTCATGGTTCGGCATCCACAGGCTTTTTGCTTATGGATTGGTGATATTGATCGTCTTATCCATCATATTCTGGAAAAAATATAAATCAGACGACTTGAGCATCCGTGCGGGCTATTTTATTGGGATGTTTTTGGAGAGTCTCGCCTATGCGTTTTTTCTCGGACCTGTAGTCAGCCGGCTCACTTTCATTCTTCAATTTCAGTTGCTTAACCTTTCGATTACGCCGATGCAACTGGATTTGCCGCATCAGGTTATGCTTTCACTGGGGGCAGGCTTTTATGAGGAGCTATTTTTCAGAGTGATTCTGCTGTCGGGAAGTGCTTATGTTTTTATGAAATTGCTGAATCTCAATAAAACCTCGTCTTTTATTTTGGCAGCATTAATTTCATCGGTTGCTTTTTCATACTTTCATTACATCGGTCCTCTGGCTGATACATTAACGCTCCAATCATTCATGTTTCGATTCTTCGCGGGAATTTTCTTCGCCATCCTCTATGTTTTGCGCGGTTTCGGTATCGTTGTCTACACGCACGCGCTATACGATCTGATGCTCGTATTGTACGGTGTTTGAATGTAAACCAACATTCTATTCCATTTCAACAAAAGCTTCATCATGAGCGAATTCGAAGTATAGCGTAAAACAAGGAGTTGTCACCATTTCGGGATGAAGCTAAATTGATATCTAATTCAGGTGATTGCCGCCGCGTGAATCCGAATAAAAAAAACTAAGTCACCGAATATTAAATTTTATCATTGATTGCATTTCTTCGAAAAATTTCTTGACATTTTATGAAATAATATGTATATTTGTGCTTCATACACATGAACGAAAATGAAACAAAATAACATATAAACGTTCGAATGTGAAACGATATGCTCCAATCCGAGCGGCATGAACAAATCCTGCATCTTCTTGCGGCGAGTAAGTTCCTCAAGGTAAAGGACCTCGAGCAACGCTTCAACATCTCTAGATCGACTGCGATCAGAGATATTGAGGAATTGGCGAATGCCGGATTGGCAGACCGAACGTATGGCGGTATCAAGCGCGCAGATTCAGTATTACCAAAGCATTTTACCTGTGAATTATATTCGCGCGCTTTGAACAGCGCAACCTACGATGCCAAAGAGCAAATAGCCGCCGCTGCCGTCGCCCGACTCGATCCCGGTTCAACGCTATTCGTCGATGGCGGAACCACAACCCAACAACTCTGTCATCACCTGACCGAAATTGACTTCCATATTATCACCAATTCATTAAGTATCGCCTGCTTTTTCGCTGAAAATTCATCCAATGAGGTGCTTTTGACCGGCGGCTTATTGCATCGGCGCGGGCGAATTATGATCGGTCCGCATGCTCAAAGTATGGTTGAATCAATTCACGCCGATTGGTTCATTGCCAGTAGCGGCGGCATCGACGAACAAGGCTTAACCAATACCGATTTGCTGACGGTTGAAATCGAGCGCAAAATGATTGAGCAGAGCAGCCAGGTGATGATTCTGGCAGATCATACAAAATTCGGACGCAAAACACTCACATATTTTGTTAATTTTGACGCTGTAGATATTCTGATCACAAATCGGCAGCCGAGAGACTCAATTGTGGAGGCAATCGGGCAGGGGGGCACAGAATTGGTGGTTGTGTGAGTGAGAACTGGCTCGGAGATTCGATTTGCCAAAGCAAGCTTTGGCGCTCCTGATGCGTTTGCAGGAAAATACCAAACAAAACGAGAATGATAGCCATTGTGCACTTATAACGGAGTATGTTTAGATGGAATTAGCTCGAGTAGAAGGAACGGTTGTTTCAACGGTGAAAGCCGACCGGCTGAAAGGTTATAAGCTGTTGGTTATTCACTTGTTGAAACCGGATACGACCCCCACCGGTTCCCACGTCGTAGCCGTGGATACGGTGGGCGCCGGTAATGGTGAAATCGTCATCGCAGTTCGCGGAAGCTCGGCGAGGCAAACTGCCGATCTTTCAAATGTGCCCACGGATACCAGCATTGTGGCAATCGTCGATTCAATCGAGTACCAGGGCAAAATCGTTTTCCGTAAAACACCCCTGAAAGACAAGAGCGATGAAATTAGGACGAATTGAAGGTAAGGTCTGGGCAACCATAAAAGATGAAAAGCTGAAAGGCGTGAAGCTTTACATCATGCAGCCCATCGATGAATACGAGCAACCGCTTGGCGCACCCGTGATTGCCGCCGATACCATCGGAACGCGCGAGGGTGATATCGTTTATTGGGTCAGTGGTGCAGAAGGTACGTTTGTCCTGGATGCTCACCAGATCCCTTCGGAAGCCAGCATTGTCGGTTTGGTGGATCGTCTGGATGTAGCGGATTCGCAGTAACCGCTTCAAATCCTGTTTCATTTTCAAAATCATAATCCCTGAAACGTCCTCTAATAAAATGAAGAAGTGAATGTTATGTATATCGGCAAAGTCGTTGGAAGCCTCGTTTCAACAATCAAACACCATGCTTATCAGGATCAGAAAATTCTGCTGGTTCGTCCCATGACGCCTGACGGTGAGTTGAAATCGGGCACAATGGTCGCTGTGGATACCGTGGATGCCGGTATCGGTGACCATGTTCTGGTGGCTCAAGAAGGACGATCTGCAACCGAAATTCTGGGATTCAAACGGAGAATGCCGTTGAGAAGTGTCATTATAGGTGTCATTGATCGCATTGATATGGAGTTTCAGGAGTAATGCATGGACCGAATTGAATTGGAAAAATTGGTTCGCGAAATCACCGAAAGAGTGCTGGCTGAAATTATCCGTAAGGCAGCACCCCAAATTATTCAAAAGACGTCGGTGATGACACCTGCGCCAAAGGCATCAGCGGGGCAGCCATCCGCTGCACAGCTCATTTTCGCCAGGAAAGTTCTCACCGAACGCGATATCCTGGATACCGCAGCTTCAGGGAAAACCAGCATCATCCTGAAAGGAAAGCCGATCATCACACCGCTGGCGCGGGAACGTGCATCGGATAAAGGTATTGCGCTGGTTGCGACGGGAACCGCTCCGATTCATTCAACCATGTCGCGTCAATCGGGAGGGGGAGAGTCGCTCGCATTATTGGCGAAACGCTGCAGCCAGAGCGAGAGAAATATGGTCGTTAATGCAGTGGCATCAGCGGGATACAGCATCCAGGAAATCAAACCTGCCGGTATCACGTCGAATGCCATCGCCGAAGCAGCGCTTGATTTTTCCAAACTCATCAGCGATGGCGCTTGCTCACGCGGGATCGTCGTCGACGAAAATGTGTTTGCACTTGCCGTCCAGGCAAATAAATTTCCGAACGTTCGCGCCGCAACTTGCTGGGATGTGGCTTCGGCGGAAAAAAGCCGATCCGGCTGCGATGCCAATGTGCTCTTGCTGAATAATCGGCTGTTGGGTTTGATGATGTTGAAACAGATCACCACAGCATGGCTCGGAAAATAGGATTTGCATGAGTGTCGAATCCACTTTGCATTGCAGCAAATTCGAAATTTTATCAATGAAAAAAATACAGATTTAATCGAATCATCCGCGAGATCAAGTCAATGCGGCAAAGCGAAGACAGTAAAGATAACTAATAGAGCGAAAAAAGCAATTGAACCGGGATCAAATTGATGTCATTGGCTGAACAAGTGAAACAATCCGGGATCGTCGGTGCTGGGGGTGCCGGATTTCCGACTCATATCAAATTGAATGCAAAAGCCGAATGGTACCTTGCGAACGGCGCCGAGTGCGAGCCGCTGATGCACAAGGACCGCGAACTGATGCTGCATTTTGCTCCCGAAATTATACACGGATTGAAACTCGCTGCCGAAGCAGTCGGCGCAACGAAAATGGCAATCGGCGTAAAAGCCAAAAATAAAACCGCCATTGCAGCCCTGGAAGCGGCGGCAAAAGATACGCCGGTCCAAATTGTTCAATTTGGTGACTATTATCCTGCGGGTGATGAATACGAACTCGTCTATTCAATCACTAATCGCTCGATTCCGCCAGCCGGTATTCCGCTCGATATCGGGGTCGTTGTGAATAATGTTGAAACCCTGTACCAGATTCACCAGGCATCGAACGGTGTACCGGTTACCGATACCTTTTTGACCATCACCGGAATGGTTCGGCAGCCTATGACCCGGCGTGTTCCCATTGGCATGAGCGTTTCCGAATTGATCGAGCTGGCAGGGGGGAGCCTTGCCGCAGATTTCGCCGTGATGGATAGCGGATTGTTGATGGGAAAATTAATCGCCGATTTGAATCAACCGGTTACCAAGACGACCGGCGGACTCATCGTTTTGCCGGCATCGCATGAATTGATAAAACGATACAGCACCCCGGAAAAATCCATGTCCCGAATCGGCAAATCAGCATGTGACCAATGCAGTTTTTGCACCGAGCTTTGTCCGCGATATTTGCTCGGATACGATGTTCAGCCGCACAAGGTGATGCGCAGCCTGGGATTTTCGCTCACCGGAGCGCCGCTTTGGAATCGCTATGCCCTCCTCTGCTGTGGCTGCGGCTTGTGCACGCTTTATGCCTGTCCCGAATCCCTTTTTCCGCGCGAAGCCTGCGAGAAGGGGATCGAGGATCTCCGCAATGCCGGAAATGCAAAATGGGAAGGTTCCCACAACATCAAACCGCATCCTATGCGAAATGCCCGTCGGGTTCCGCTGAAACGTTTGATGAATAAGCTCGGTATCACCCAATACGACGCCCACGCCGGCTGGATTGAGGATGAGGTTCTTCCCGGGCGCGTGGTGCTGCCGCTGCAACAGCACATCGGAAAGCCTGCGGAGCCAGTGGTTAAAATGGGAGAAGCTGTTCAAAAAGGGCAACCGATCGCACGGATGCCCGATGGTCAACTCGGGGCGACGATTCACGCCAGCATCAGCGGCAAAATCACCCAAATCGACTCCGCAATTACGATTGAAAAGGATTAAGCGATGAAAATGAATGCCATCGGATTGATTGAATTGAATAGCATCGCCTCCGGATTCGAAGTCGCAGATGCCATGCTGAAAGCGGCGGAAGTTGAGCTCATTCTGGCGCGTACTATCTGTTCCGGGAAATATGTCGTAATTGTCGGCGGCGATGTGGCTACCGTGCGATCCAGCGTCGATTCCGGGCTTGGAATCTGGGAAAGCGCCATCATCGATACGATGGTGATTCCGAATGTGCACCCCTCGGTATTCCCGGCGATTGCCGGAACAAACACAGGCGATGACTCCGGTGCACTGGGCATTATCGAAGCGTTCTCTGTGGCATCGCTCATTCAAGCTGCCGATGCTGCGGTAAAAGCCGCCCGCGTGAAACTCATCGAAATCAGGCTGGCAATGGCGCTGGGAGGAAAGGCGTTTGTCACCCTGACAGGAGAGGTTGCCGCCGTCCGGGCAGCAGTCGATGCCGGTGCGCGTATCGTTGCCGATAAAGGATTGTTGGTGAATAAAGTCGTCATCGCTGCGCCGAGTCCGCAGCTCTATAAAGAATATATTTAAAAATTTACCTTATGCGGAGAAGTTTTGGAACCAAGAAGTGCTGCCTGCCTGGAATGCGGTTTATGCGATATAGAATCCGGACAAGTGACTCAAGACGTTGATATCCGGTTAATCGTTGAAAAAGTGGTACGCGATGTCGTTGAGACGATGTCACCTTCGGGTAAAGCAAACCGGATGATTCCGATTGGGGTCTCCGCCAGACATTTGCATATCACGCAAGAGCACCTCGAACAGCTTTTCGGCCCGGGCTATCAGTTGACGAAGCTCAAAGACCTGAACCAGCCAGATGAATTTGCTGCAAATGAGACGGTGTCGGTACTCGGTCCCAAACGCCGAATTTTTGAAAAAGTCAGGATACTGGGTCCGGTGCGCCCGGCAACCCAGGTTGAATTGTCATTCACCGATGGCATCTTCCTTGGACTTGATCTGCCGTATCGGATGTCCGGAAATATCAAGGGTTCCGCGCCGGTGGCGCTAATCGGGCCCAAAGGTGTGCTCAATCTGTCCGAAGGCGGAATCCGGGCAGCCCGGCATATTCACATCAATCCCGAAGATGCGCAACGACTGGGTGTTTCGAACGGTCAGATCGTCAGCGTTAAAACTAGCGGTTCGATGAGCGTCACGTTTAATAATGTCGTCATTCGTATGAAAGCGGGTTTGAATCTGGAAATGCATCTCGATACCGATGAAGCCAATGCCGCCGGGTTGCATTGCGGCGATCTGGTTGGATTGATGGTGTAAATACGCAACTGACGCTAAACTAACAATATTGTATGAATTGACATTTTTATATATAAATTGAGATGGACGTAATCGACTATGGCTCAATTAGACACTGATTTGGTGAACACAATCGTCTCCCGTGTTATTGCAGAACTTGAAAAACAAAATCTGGTAACTTCCGGAATTTCAGGAAATACCACGGGAGTTTACGAAAATATTGACGATGCAATCGCTGCCACATTTCAGGCTCAAAAGGTATGGCTCAAAACCCCGCTGGAAACCAAAGCCAGGGTGATTGCTGCCTTGCGGCAGGCGATGCATGATAACGCCGAGGAATTTGCCCGCCGTGCCCGAGAAGAAACAGGCATGGGACGGGTTGAAGATAAAATCATCAAGCATCATAATGCAGCCGATGCCACGCCCGGGCTGGAGGATTTGCCCTCAGCATCCTGGTCGGGCGATCACGGTCTGGCGGTGGAGGAATACGCGCCGTACGGCGTAGTCGCGGCAATTACGCCGTCCACTCACCCGATTCCGGTTTTGCTGAACAGCACTATCATCATGATTGCGCCGGGAAATGGCGCGGTTTTCAACGTACATCCCGCGGCAAAAAAAGTCTCGTCTTATGCCATGGAGATATTCAATCGCGCGATTCAATCCGCCGGGGGACCCCCGAACCTGATTTCAATGGTGCGCGAGCCGACGATGGAGACCGTGCAGAAGCTGTTTCATCACCCGGATTTACCGATTATCGCGGCTACCGGCGGACCGGGTCTGGTGGCTGCGGCGTTTCAGGCGGGTAAAAAAGTGATCGCTGCAGGTCCGGGAAATCCGTCGGTTGTTGTCGAACCCAGTGCGTGCCTGAAAAGCGCTGCTGAACATATTATCACCGGCGCCAGCTTCGATAACAATATTCTCTGTATCGCCGAAAAAGAAACCTTTGCAGTCAATTCCATTTTTGATGAATTTATGACCGAGATGGAGCGCGCCGGGGCAGTGCGCCTGAATGCCCAACAAATCGAAGCCCTCTCGAACCAGGTATTCTCGAAAAATGACAGCGGTCATTGGGTGGTGAGCCGGGACTTCATCGGCAAAAATGCGAGTGTACTGGCTGCTGCTGTGGGACTGTCGATTTCGGATAATGTGCGGCTCCTATTCGGCGAAACCAATTTTGAACATCCTTTCGTTCAGGAAGAGCAAATGATGCCTTTCATGCCGGTGGTTCGAGCTAAAACCATTGCCGAAGCCATCACGATGGCGGTGAAAGCCGAACACGGATTTCAACACACCGCCGTTATTCATTCGAATAATTTGAAGGTGATCACCGAATTTTCAAAAGCAGTTGATACCGATATTGTTGTCGTCAATGGTCCCAGCATGGCAGGAAACGGGCCCAAAGCCGGTGAAGCCTATTTTTCACATACGATTTCCAGCCCCACCGGTGAGGGGATATGCACGCCGCGCAATTTTGCACGGATTCGCCGAATTTGTACCTATAATTCATTGAGAATTGTTTAATCGAAATCACTTTTTCAAAAGTTTGAAATAAAATTAAGAACGAGTAATCAGCTTAAAAAGCAAAAAACAGAATTACATAAATCACTTATTATTTGGAGGTATTAGCAATGGCTAAAGAAGCATTAGGTTTGATTGAGACGCGTGGTCTGGTTGGTTCGATTGAAGCGGCTGATGCCATGGTCAAAGCAGCACAGGTTGAATTGATCGGCAAAGTTCAGGTTGGTGGCGGATTGGTAACAGTAATGGTTCGCGGCGATGTGGGCGCAGTCAAAGCAGCCACCGATGCCGGTGCTGCCGCAGCCGAAAAAGTTGGCGAACTTGTTTCGGTTCACGTTATTCCGCGTCCGCACTCGGATGTCGAATTGATACTGCCACAGCGTCCCCAGAGCCCCGGTACAGGCACAGGCAAAGGAATAAAAAAGGACATGAGTAATGATTAAAAATTTGTATTCACTAAAAAAGGACATCGTTGAAGCCGGGCGGCGCGTGTATAACCGGGGCTATGTTGCATCGAACGATGGGAATATCAGCGCCCGAATTGATGAAAAAAGGGTAGTGATAACCCCCACAGGCGTCAGCAAAGGATTCATGTCTCCCGATGACCTCGTAGTAGTGGATTACGAAGGCGATGTCGTCGAAGGGAAGAAAAAACCTTCGTCGGAAGTCTACATGCACCTGAGAATATTCAAAGAGCGCCCCGATGTCAACGGCATTTGTCATGCACATCCGCCGGTAGCCACCGGATTCGCAGTTGCCGGCATTCCGCTTACGCAATGCATTTTGCCAGAAGTCATCATCAGCCTGGGGGGGATTCCGCTGGCTGAATACGGAACGCCGGGCACCGATGAGTTTTACCAGCCGGTGCTGAAGTACCTGAAAGATTATGATGCGTTCCTGCTGGAAAATCATGGTGCATTGACTATTGGCAAAGATGTGATGAATGCGTATCACAAAATGGAGACCCTCGAGCATTTTGCACATATCGCTTTCGTTGCCACTCAACTGGGAAACGTGAATACCCTGAAAGGCGAAAATGTACAGAAGCTCTTAGATCTGCGAAAAAACTTCGGGATTAAAAGCAATGTAACATGCGAAACGTGTGAGAGTTCGAACGCTGCTGCCTGCTCAATTGTTGCGCCGAATCAGCCGCATGCAGCCGGAAGCGCTCCGGCATCGCCGATTGGGAATAGCCCGCCGGTTGGCAGCGCGAGCAATTCTCCGCCCGTACTCCCTGAAGGCATCGATCAGGAAGCGCTGGTGAAGCAGATAACGGCAACTATTTTGAAACGTCTGAGTGGCTGAGAACTTGACTCTTGTAATGTATTTTCAAGGAGATAATCAGTGTATGTAATTGTTTGCAATATTGGTTCCAGCAGCTTCAAATTTCAGTTATTGGATATGGCGAGTGAAATCCAGATTGCGCGCGGATACATTGAACGCGTCGGATCTGATAATGCGATTATCACCTATTGGCACAAAAATGAAGCGGTTCTTTCCGATGAATTGCCCATGCCGACGCATCGGGAAGCGGTTCAGCATAGCCTGGATTTTTTGACCGATAAAGCGCACCATATTTTAGAGTCGCTCGATCAAATAGACGGTATCGGTTTCAAATGCATTCAAGCCGGCGAAAAAAATGGATCGGTGCTCTTGAGCCAGGACGTTCTCGACGCCATGGAATATTATCGCGAGCTGGCGCCGGCTCATAATCCGCCATACCTGACCGCGATTTATATGTTTCGCGATCTGTTGCCGAAAACATCGCTTGTCGGAGTTTTTGAGCCCGGCTTCCATATCCACACACCCGATTATGCAAAAGTCTATGGTACGCCGTACGAGTGGATCGAGAAATACGGTATCAAAAAATACGGCTACCACGGCGCGTCGCATCGGTTCGTCACCTGGCAAACGGTGAAAATTCTCGGCTTGCCCAAAGATAATCATAAGATCATCACCTGTCATCTCGGAGGTTCTTCGTCGCTTTGCGCTTTCAAAAATGGTATCTCAATTGATACCTCCATGGGATTCACGCCTCAGAGCGGTTTGATTCAGGGTACGCGCATCGGCGACATGGATCCGTATGTGTTGCCGTATATCATGGACAAAAAAGGCATTTCACTCGACGATGCGCTCAAAGAATGCTCGAAAAACAGCGGATTGGCTGGGCTATCCGGGACTTCAGGGGATATGCGGGATATCAAAGAAAAAATCGAACAGGGTGATAAACGGGCGCTGCTGGCGCGCAATAAATTCATTTATGATATCAAACGCTACATTGGTGAATTCCTGGTGATGCTGGAAGGGCTCGATGCGATTACGTTCACCGGAGGCATCGGGCAGCGGGATGCGGATTTGAGGAAGCAGGTGCTGTCTTCGCTTTCATTCCTCGGACTCCGGCTGGATCATGCGAAAAATGATGCGGGAGACCAGATCATCACAACAGAAGATTCTGCCATCCGGGCGCTGGTTCTTGAAACCAATGAGGAAATCGTTGTTGCTCGTGAAACCGTGAACGTGATCACCGGGAAGTGAGCCTTGAAAGATCAGCAAGCGATCGTCAGGGATAAAACCGATGCGCGATGAAAAAATCCAGCCGACTTTGTCCGACGAAAATTTGATTTATCGCCCGTTGCTGCTGTATGATTCCGATGCGTGTGTTATGCGCCAGGGGTGTTTTCTCAGTCAATAAAGCTATGGTGGTCTCAATCTCCGAAATAAAGATAACCAACGCTGCGGCTTTGAATGAGCATGTTATGCCCGTTTAAAGGTTATCCTGCAATAACTTTGAAAAAACCTCTTGATGAAGATAATCTCATCCTTTTTCTCTGAGCGGTAATCGTATCAAGACTATGTCAAAAGCCCGAAAAGTACTAATACTCAGCTACTATTTTCCGCCGATGGGAATGGGGGGGACCCAGCGCGTGGCAAAATTTTGCAAATATTTGCCCGAATTCGGCTGGTCACCGGTGGTGGTTACTGTCAAGCCGGTAGCCTATTATGCCCACGATACGAGCCTGCTGGATAATGTGAATGCGGCAGAGATTCACCGCACGCATTCACTGGATCCGCTGCGGATGCTGGCGTTGAGAATAAAAGATCATTCGCAGCCAGAAGCATCAGGGAATCCCCAAAGTCGGCGCAACTGGCGTGGGAACAACCTGTTGAACCGGCTGAATGCGCTGTTGAACTGGCTGCTAGTACCCGATACAAAATTGCTCTGGCTGCCGTTTGCTATTTTTCGCGCATTAAAGATTATGCGCCGGCAACAGATTGATCTTATTTATACTACGTCGCCGCCGCATTCAATCCATCTTGCCGGGGCATTTTTGAAGCGCCGTACCGGCAAAAAATGGATCACCGATTTCAGGGATGACTGGAGCGGCGGTGAATCGCAACCCTGCCCCACGCGGTTGCACCTGGCGCTAAATCGCTATTTAGAGAAATTAATATTAAAAGAATCTGACGCAATTGTTGGGATTTGCCGGCAGCTTGTCGATACTCTGTATAATAAATCTATTAGCAAACATGCAACCTGCAAAGTCATTACCAATGGGTTTGATGCGGATGATTTCAAATCCGACGCAGCAATCATTCAATCTGCCAAATTCACCATCGTCCATTGCGGATCGATAAGCAATGTCAGCACACCGGAACCTTTCCTGGCGGCACTGGACAGCGTGTTCCGGCAGCACCCCCGGTTGAGAGCAAATATCACGGTGAAGTTCATCGGCGTCGATGTATTCGGAAAGCTGACGCCGCTGCTTGAAAAATACCGGTTGCATGATGTTGTCGAATTCACGCCATACTTGCCTCACCGGATGGCGATTGAGCAAATGCTGCGAGCTCACGTTTTGCTACTGCTGGTCACCAAAAAAACTGGGGAAGAAGTCATCACCAGCAAAGTATTTGAGTATTTAGCCAGCGGTCGCCGGATACTTGCAATTATCCCATCAGGTGAATTAGCTGAAATTCTGACCAGTGCCCGGGCTGGAAAAATCATCGCGGATAATCAGCATGTCTATGAAATTGCAAACGCAATCCTGGCATTTTACCAGGATTATTTGAATAAAAAATTAGACACCAAACCAACTGACTTTATAACTCGTTACGAACGGAAATACTTAACGCGGGAATTAGCTACGCTATTTGACGAACTATGGACTTCTGGGAGCAATATTTAAATCGCCGGATTAAAATTGCGATCTGGCTCTGTGTGCTTGTCAGCCTGGCGGGCAATGCCATATCGCAAACGTACCTCTGGCCCACCAATGCCAGTACTCTTATTTCTTCATCATTTGCTGAATGGCGTTCGGGGCATTTTCACGCCGGCATCGATATTAAAACTTTTGGCAGAAACGGATACCCGGTGTACGCCATCAGTTCAGGCTATATCTGGCGCGTGCGTGTGTCGCCTTATGGCTACGGTAAAGTGCTTTATCAAAAACTGGACACGGGCGATATCGCGGTGTATGCGCATCTGGATGGCTTCATTGATTCAATTGAAATGATTGTCAAGAAAGAGCAGAGACGAAAAGGGCAGTATTCAGTCAACAAATATTTTGAAGCCAATGAATTGCCGGTCGAACGCGGTCAAATCATCGCATTCACCGGGGAGAGCGGGATTGGTCCGTCGCATTTGCACTTCGAACTTCGAGATAGCAGAAACCGACCGTTCAATCCGTTTTTGAACGGATATGAATTAATTGATAATCGAAAGCCGGTTATAAGCGCAATCTCTGTATCACCCCTGAGCGCAGGCGCCTGTGTGAATGGCGAATTCGTGCCTGCCATCAAAAAGCCGATCTTCATCGGTAACGGGCGCTATAAAATTCAGCAGCCGATTCAGCTTTCGGGCATCATTGGTTTTGGTGCAAAAACGTATGATCAAACAGGAACAACTCACAATAAACTGGGAATTCATAAAACCAAATTCTACCTGGATGATCTCCTCCTCTTCTCCGCAGTATATGACAGATTCAGCTATGCCGAAACCGGTCAAATTTTTCTCGATCGGGACTACCGGCTGCTGAAACGCGATTCAGGAATTTTTTACAAATTATACATCGATGAAAGCAATGAGCTGGATTTTTACTCACCGCGGAAACCGGGGAGCGGACTCATCAGCGATTCGGTGCTAAGAGCACTCGCCGCGAACCAGTCGCGATCATTATATGAATCTGAGCTTCGTACAAATGGTTCAACCAACACCGAGCAGGTCAGCCGTGTGAAAGGCGCTGATGAAATTGATATTGCCGCGGAGCATCATTTCAAAATCGAAATCTCGGATTACAACAATCATACTTCCGAGGTAACCGGAACGATCATCCGGGCACACAAATGCCAATTTCGACCCAAGATCTCAGTCGATGAATCGGGAACCGCTTATTTGCAGGATTTGGGGAATGTTACCGGCGACCAAATCAATAAGCTCGATGTGTATGTCTCTTATAACAGCGGTGCAGGCTGGAACCGGATACTGCGATGGCAGCGCACGCGATCGAATGCAGCCTCAGCTCAAAATGCGCTGATGATGCGCCGGCTGGTGAAAGCGCCTTCATCAAAGTACGGAACATTGTTGCTGAAGGCTGTTATCGAAGATACCAATGGAATTGAAAGCTATCCATTCTTTCAGGTTATTAAAGGCAGTGACGTGCTACCCCAAAAAAAAGGCTGGATCAAGCTTGATAAAGATTTTTATAATCAATATGTTATTTTCAATCTGGACGCTTCTTTGCCATTGGAAACGCCTCCGAAGTTAATCGTTCAACTCGATGGTCATTCACCCGCAGAGATTTCGCCATTGCAGACGGATCTGCTTGAATATATCGGCATTTATGAATTTCCGCCGGACTACTCCGGCAGGATTGACTTGCGAATAGAAGCGTACGATATCGCCTCGCGTGGTATTTTTTATGAGGAGAGTTTTTATATTACGCCTGCACCGGCGAGTATGCATTCTGAAATTCAATCGAACGACGGGCAACTTACCATTTCAATCCCTTCAAATGCGCTTTATAAACCGCTCTTTTTCAGGATAGATGAGGAGCCATTCCCCGCGGCGGATGACACCAATCAAATTGGTAATATTTACCGCATCCATCCCTTTGATGAACCGCTGAAAAAAAGCATCCGCATCTCATTGCATTACCCGGCTGAATATAGCTTCCCGGAAAAGCTGGGAATCTACAGCCGCAATAGCACTTCCTCGAGATGGAATTTTGAAAATAATCAATGGGATCCGAAAAGCAGAACGATCTCTGCCAAAATTGCCAGCCTGAAGGAAGTTACCTTGTTTCGCGATACGCAACCACCGGAAATTCGGATCCTTATACCTTACAATGGTTCCAGGCTGAGGAATGAAAAATTTCAGATTAAAGCATTCATCCGCGACAGGGAGTCTGGTTTTAATACGGATAAACATGTCCAGCTTATGCTGGATGATAAAAAAATTATCGCTGAATTCGATCCCGAGAAGCACCAATTGCTTTACAGATCCGATGAATCCCTTGCCAGCGGGCAGCATCAGATTCAACTGATTGTCGCCGACAGAGCCGGCAATCAATCCAGCGAGCGGCGAAATTTCTGGCTATATTAGCAGCGCGGTTTCTGATTGCGCCTGCTTTTACGGCATCATTTCCATGCTAATTGATATTTTTTTCGAACGATTAGAGAGTAGGTAGTTACAAAAGCCAGCACGTATTTCTGCAATCCTGCCTGCCCTATGTTCATTATTATAATGGATTTTTATTTGAGTTAATTCTTGACTATTTTGCTTTTAATATTTATATTGTGTTCGCCCGACAGGGCGTCTCGTCCCTGTGATATAATGTGCTAATGCAATGTTATCTTTTCCAATATCACGGATGATACTTTCAAACCCGTTCTCGAGGTGTTTGCTTATGCGGTCTGTCTCTGGTTTCAAGGTTTTTATTAGTGCTGCTCTTTTACTGCTGTCCTGTTCAAAAGTCGAATGGGCAACAGATTATAAAATTTTAAGACACGAGATTAATATCAAGCTGGATCCGGAATCTGATCAGCTTCTCGCAATGGATAAAATAACGATTTTGCCGGGAGAATCCAGGGCGAGTATTCCGCTTTTTTTGAACCGGGCGCTCAAAATCGATTCGATAACATGTGAAAAAGGGCTTTGCAAATCAGCGGTCAGGAAATCTTATTTTCCTCCGAAGACGCAAGCGAAATCGGTGCAGGTCGAATTTAAAAAAAGTCAATTCATTCGATTGATGCCATCGAAAACGCAGATGCTGGATACACTGCGGATAGCTGTTTTTTATCATGGCTCGCTGACGGAAATTGCACGCATCGGCATCGATAGCGTAAGTGGCAAAAAAACAGCACTACTTAGCCCTGAAAAGAACTGGTACCCCGCATCTCATCATAATTTTTTCCGATTCAGATTAGCCACTAAAACGCCAATGGGATATGAGGCGATTTCGCAGGGAAAGCTGATCGCGCGGGAACCGGTTGAAATGGATCAGCAGCTTACGCTATGGAAGTGCGAAAAACCCACGCCTTCGATCACGCTGCAATTGGGTCCCTACGATTTCACACCGCTGGAATATAAAAATATCCACATCTTCACCTATCTATATCCTGCTCATAGCGTCCATGCGAAACGGCTGCTGGAACGTGCATCGCGCTATTATGATCTGTATGTGGGGCTCATCGGCGACTATCCGTATTCGAAACTGGCGATCACCGAGAATCCTTTCGCTAAAACCATTTCAGCACCATCACTGCTTTCAATCGATAGCACAAAAATTTCGCATCTGATTTTGTACGAAAAAAACCTCGGAGAATTACTTTGCGAGAATTGGTGGGGCAATGGTGTTTTCTGCCACCCGGATTCGTCTGATTGGACCGCTGGCTTACGCGCTTATTATGCCAATCATCTTTATCATGAATTTGGCAATGATGAGAAAGCCCGTGATTACCGCCTGGAAATGAATCGATTGTACTCCGAAAAAATTGATTCTACCAACGATTTTATGCTGGCTGAAGTGCGCGATACGTCGAAAATCCCACTTGATGTCTGGTCTGGAAAATCGATGTTGTTCTTTCACCAAATCCGCCGCGGCAAGGGCAGCGAGCAGTTCAAAAACGCGCTCAGACAATTTTTTAGCAAAACCTGTTATCGCTATGCAACCTGGTACGATTTGAAGGAAACGCTGGAAGCCTATTATAAAAATGACTTAACGCATTTTTTCAACCAATGGTTGCATCTTAAGGGCGCACCACAATTTTACATAAAAAATGCAACCAGCCAAGCTGACCATAATCGCTACGTTATCGAAACCACGTTGAAATGCAAGATTTCCGGCGCAAATTCATCGGAACCGCCGTTCCCGTGCAAGGTGAATTTGCCGCTGGTGCTTGAAACAAACGCCGGTGTGTTGCGAAAAGAAATCGTAGTTGATTCCTCAACTGAATTCGTTCGAATCGTCACCAAAAAGCGACCCCTTCGTCTTCAAATCGATCCCGACCACGAAGTTTTCAGGCGGCTTTTTCCGGAGGAGCAATACTGGCACCTCAGCCAGGTACTGGATGACACCAATAAGATTTTCGTGCTCCCCGGCACTGCGCATGCATCCTTCGTTCGGGAATACCGGAAAAAAGCAACCGAATTCGCTGCCCCGGGGGAGAATCCTGAAATCATGTTTGATCGAGAACTTGATGATCAGACGCTCCAAAACCACTCCCTGGTTTTATTCGGTTCCATTCGGGAGAATTTTTTGATGCAGCGATTTTGCGAATTCGTTCCCCCGGATATTCAAATCGAGTATGATTGCACTGTTTACCAGGGAAAGAAATACTGGAAACCCGGGAGCGCAATTGCCCTGGCGATGCCGCATCCGTTGAATCCTGAAAAACAAATCCTGTTTTTCTGGGGCAACACCGACGAAGCCATTCGAACATCGGCAGTCGATTTGCGGGATTATGGAAATTATGGGTTTATCCTGTATCACGAAGGCGAGAAAAAAAGCTGGTGCCAGTGGGCGTTGAATCAGAGCCCGACGATATTCGATTTCAAAAAACGGTAGCTAATGGCGATGCTGCGCGCTCAGATAAGCCGGCGGGAATGTTTCAAACCATTGAATTTGCCAGAGTGTTCCATTTCATTTTATTATTCAGAGACCTCAACATTGCGATTTATTATACTCACGATTTTATGCATTCTGTTAGCTTTTTGTCCTCTGATTGGTAGCGATTCAATTACACCCATCGGGCAACTGCACACAAATAATTCCGAAGGGTATCCTGCCGAGCCCTTTTCAATCGGAACGACAGTATCGGTGAGCGGCGTAGTGACGTTCGGATCAGGTGTCCTCTCCGCAACACATACAGAGGCGTTCCTCGAAGATTCAACCGGCGGGATTTTGATCTATGATCCGAATACACTGCATAGCCTGCAGCGCGGTGACCGCGTTACCATTTCAGGCACCATTGAGCATTTGATGGGCGCGACAGCGATGATGCCGGCGCAGATCGAATATCACGGAAAGGGAACAGAACCATCCCCGATCATTCTTAATTGCAGCAATATCCGCGATGCGTTCGAGTACGATTATCGCGAACCCAATGAATCGCGGCTGGTGCAATTGAGAAATGTGAAAGGGCGCAACACTTCCCCGTATTGGACGCTCTTCGACAGCACGGGGAGCTGCAAAATGTATCTTTATCCCGATTTCGATCTTGCCGATCCCGGTTCAGAATTCAGCGTCACCGGAATCTTGTGGCAGCGCGACGAATCGACTCCATTCACCGATGACTACGTGATCATGCCGCGCGCCATTGCGGATTTTTCGAGCAAAGAGCCTCCGAAATTCGTCATCCCGCTGCACGAGATTCAGATTACACCCAATGAAGTGAGCCTGGAATGGGCGACCGATACCGAGGCAACCGCAGTCGTTCGGTATGGAAAAACAACCGTCCATGAAATAGGGGAAATTGAACTCAACGTGCCGGCGAACGCGCAGCAGGTCCGAATAAGCGGGCTCCAGCCGGCAACGTATTATCATTGCCAAGCATTTATCACCAATGATTATGGGACAAGCGCCAGCAGTGATTTGCTGTTTTGTACGGGCTCACGTCCTGAATCAACCGGTGAAATAAATGTGTATTTCAATCACTCGGTGGACAATAGCATAGCAACCTATCAGAACGCCGAGGGATATGTAAACTTGAAAAATAAACTCAAAGATCGGCTCAGTACCGCGCGATATTCCATTGATATGTGTATTTATAGTCTGACCCTCGGCGAAATCGTATCAGAGTTGATCGCGGCATATCAGCGCGGCGTCTCTGTGCGCGTCATCTGTGAGAATGAAAATACCAGCGATGAAGTCTCGCGGCTGATAAATTCCGGCGTGCCCTTGATAAATGATGCGTACGGCGATAATTCCGGTGATTCATACATGCACAATAAATTTGTAATCATCGATCATCGCGATTCCCTATCGGCGGCGGATGACTGGGTCTGGACCGGTTCGTATAATTTCAGTTATAACGCCACGTATCGGAATGCCGAGAATGTGATCGAAATTCAGGATGAAGCGCTCGCTAAATGTTTCACAACCGAATTCAATGAAATGTGGGGCAGTCCGGATGAAACGCCCGATCCCCAGAAGTCTCGCTTCAGTTATCGCAAATCCAATAATACGCCGCACACATTTTTCATCAACGGCGTTGAAATTCATCCCTACTTTAGTCCCGCCGATAAAATTGCCTATCAGCTTGAACTGGCGCTTCGAGATGCAGACTATTCATGTTATTTCTGCATCTATTCATTCACGCAGTCCGGGCTGGCGCAGCGAATGCACGACCGAATGGAGCTTTATCCGTATTTTCGTCTCAGCGGTGTTTTCGATTGCGGGCAGCCTTCGAGTCCCAATAGCCAGTGGAGCACTATGGCAAGTTGGGAGCCGCCGGCGGATATTTGGGTGGCAAACCTGAATTCAGGCGGCATTCTCCACCACAAATATCTGATTTTGGATGGCGATCACCCCCAATCTGATCCGGTTGTTGTCACCGGTTCTTATAATTGGTCTTCCAGCGCCGAAAGCTATAATGATGAAAATTCGCTTTTCATCGCTCATGCAAAATTTGCCAATCTCTATTATCAGGAATTCAATGCGCGGTACACCGAAGCCGGCGGGACAGCAGTGCCTCGATTGCCGCAGGATACGCCCGAAAGCCAGGTGCCGCAGGATATTACGCTCTATCAAAATTATCCCAATCCCTTCAACGGAGCCACAGAAATTCGGTTTTTCGTGGCGCGCCAGCAAACGCGCACTCACGTGACGATTCATAATATTTCCGGACAACGGATTAAGACCCTTCATGATGGCAGGCTGGAACCGGGAATCCATCAGATGCAGTGGCAGGGTGATTCAGATAACGGTCAACCGGTGAGTTCCGGTGTATATTTCATCAAACTCAGGGGAAACGCTGTACAGCAGTTCCGCAAGATGATTTTGATTCATTGAAAATTTTAATCAGAGGAGGCTATGATGAAAACGTTATTGACCAGATTATGCCTGTTAGTGGGCATCATTGTATTGCTATCCGGCGCGAGCAGCAGCAGTGAACTGTTCCGCACGGTATTGTTCGATGCATCACAACTGACGATTGATCAGGTGGGTGATTATGATCGGTTCACGCTAACGGGTTGTGAGCTGTCATACGCTGTCGCGGAACCCCAACTACCGATTACCGCGCTGCAAGTGAGTTTGCCTGGGGGAGCGATCATTGAAGCTGTAGAACTCATTTCGGTTGAATCGGTCGCGCTCGAAGGGCAATATACGGTTTTTCCGGTGCAACCGCCGCGAATTCTTTCCCTGGATCAGCGGGCAGATATTTCGTTTGTAGAGCCGGATTCGAAAGTGTATTCAAGCACCGCGCTTTATCCGTTAAATCCGGTCGTATTCAGCGGGCAGGGCAGGATGAGGGGAACCACCATCGCGAATTTTATCATTCACCCTGTTCAATATATTCCTGCTGAAGGACGGGTCCAATTCAATTCTGAAATCTTTTTCAAGATCATCTATCGAACCGAATCAGCAGAATCGCCTGCGCAAATTTATCCGGACAGGCTGTTCGATAGCTTCACGAACCGGATTACCGGCAATCAATCCGCACCGGAAACCGCGTTCCCACCTTCAACAAAAATCAGCAACACGCTGGAACCTGGATATTATCCGTATGTGATTATTACGCAGGAAAAGTATGTGCCAAATTTCCAGCCGTTGGCTGACTGGAAAACCAAAAAAGGCGTTCCGGCAAAAATCATAACTACCCAATGGTTGATCAGCAATTATCGACAGGGTTCGGATAATATTATCAGGGCTAGGAATTTCCTTAAAGATGCCGTCAACGAGTGGGGAACGCTGTGGGTCTTGATCGGTGGGGATACGAATATTGTTCCCGTAAAAAAATGCTGGGCGATGGATTGCCAATACGGTGAGTTCAGCGAAAACTATATCCCCTGCGATCTTTATATTTCTGATCTAGATTGTACCTGGAATGCGAACAATAATGGTGTTTACGGCGAAATAGATGACGCCGTCGAGCTTTATCCTGATGTATTTGTGGGGCGGGCTTCCGCGGACAACAGCACTGAAATCGATGCATTTGTTAATAAAGTGCTTACATACGAAAAGCAGCCAAATCTGAGTTATACGTTGAACATTTTATTCCTGGCTGATATATTGTGGACAACTCCTTACACCAACACTGGCATCACTGCCGATCGTTTGCGTGCTACTTATGTTCCCGATCACTTCAATGCCACTAAATTGTATGCCGATCTGGGCAATGAAAACCGAACCAGTGTCATCGCAGCCATCAACCGGGGAATGAATATCATCAATCATGACGGGCATGCCTGGCATACGGTTATGGGAGTTGGCGATGATCTATTGTATATTAATGATATGGATCATTTTAGCAATCGAGATAAATACTCGATCCTGTTCTCCCTCGGGTGTTGGCCCGCTGCCATCGATTATGATTGCATTGCAGAACATTTCCTGACCAATCCGAAAGGCGGGGGTGTGGCTTTCATCGGCAACTCCCGGTACGGCTGGGGTTCCCCGGGAAATGCGGGCATGGGCTATTCATCTCGCTACAATGAAGCCTTTTTATACTATTTATTCAAAGAGAACGTTTACAATGTTGGTGCGGCATTGGCGTTGGCAAAAGCCAGGTACATTCCTTATGCACAGGCAGAGAATGTCTACCGCTGGTGTATGTATCAGACGAATCTGTTGGGTGATCCTGAAATGCCCGTCTGGACGGATATGCCCGAGAGTCTGCGAGTCGTCCATCCCGCAACGATTCCTTCCGATAGCACGCGTCTCACCATAACCGTTACCGATGATGACGGGATCCCCGTGGAGAATGCACGAGTTTGTTTGATGAATAGTGACGATATTTATTTAATTGATTTTACGGATTACGGGGGACAGGCGATCTTTGAGCTAGCTACTGCCAACCCATCGAAAAATCTGGAACTCACCGTCACCGCGCAGAATTACCTGCCTTATGAAACCACAATCGCCTTTCAATCGGTTTCAGCCTATTTCGCGGTTGAGAAACTGCTGATTAATGATCAGGCGTCCGCGTATAGCGATTCCATGGCGAATCCTGGAGAAACCATTACATTGTCGGTGGGATTGAAGAACTACGGGAGCCAGGGTGCAACCTCGGTACAGGCGATTTTGAGAAGCAATGATCCGAGGATTACAGTCATCGACAGCACAGCGAAGTTTGGTGACCTAAACGGCGCGGCGAGTCAAATGGTTTCAGATGCATTCGCTATTGCACTCGATAGCAGTTTTACCAATGGCGACGGTGTGGCGCTGGCACTTGAAATTGCCTCCGCCGAAACAACCTGGCAAGATTTGGTAGGCATTTCAGTCGCCGAACCGGTTACACACACCATAAGCATGGCTGTAGCTGATTCGGTCACCGGAAATGACAATGGGTATGCTGAGGCAGGTGAAACGGTTGAAGCGATTTTTCGAATCGTAAATCATGGCTTTACAAGCGCCCGCGATATGAATATCCGCGTCGGTGCGAATGATGAAAATATTTCGATCAGCGCCGCTGGGTTCGGACAGGAGACGCTGGTAAATATAAAACCGCATTCCAAATTTGATCTGAAGGTTCTCCTCAGCATTGATCCGGCTTGTGCCGAACCATCATTTCCGGTAATTACGGTCCATGCCCAACCGGCGAACGGTCCTGGCTCGATCGATAGCTTGCTCTTGACCGTCGGGCAGACCGGTTTGGATGAAGATGTGGAGAATAGTGCAAATGAATGGCGCCATGACGGAACCCCTGATTTGTGGCATATCGACAGTCTGCGCTCGCATTCTGGCAGCTATAGCTGGTATAGCGGGGACATCGAATCCAGAACCTACCCGCCCGAGATGAATGCGGAACTCATAAGCCCGTTTTTCACCCTGGCTCCGAATTCTGAGTTGCGTTTCTGGGCATGGTACGATGTCGCGCTTTATTCTGCATGGGGCTATGAAGGCGACGGACTTCATGTTGAAATCCAACAAGTACTCGGTGAATGGCAGCAACTCGATTTCATCGGAACCGGTGGTGCGTTGTATCCATTGCTCATGGGCAACGATTGGCTGCCTTATACTTATGATTTATCGGAATATGCTGCCGGTACTCGGGCGCGACTCCGATTCCGTTTCGTCAGCGATGATGATTCCGAGGCTTTCGAAGGTGCTTACATCGATGATGTTTATGTCGGTTCAAAAGCGGTGGTACCGGGTGAACCTGCCGACACCACGCTAACCACGGTTGACGATCAAGTCGCCCAACCGGTTGATTGCGCGCTCTGGCAAAATTACCCCAATCCTTTTAATCCCGAAACCACGATTCGCTACACCCTGTCAATGGATAACGCGCGGGTAACGCTGGTGATTTTCAATATTCTGGGCGAAAAAGTGCGTACCCTGGTGAAAGCACCTCAGTCAATGGGACAACATTCAATCGTGTGGGATGGCAGCGATGATGAAAATCACATCGTAGGGTCCGGGGTGTATTTCCTGGTCCTGACCGCGGAAAATTTCAAACAAACGCGAAAGGTAGTCTTCATCCGATGAGTGCAACATTGCTGGCACCACCATCGCGCTGCAAGCTCTGTTGATGCGCCGGGAATAGCCGACATCCGGAACAAATCACATGTTTCCGGCGCATCTGCTGAGAACCGAATTTGATTGCAATTCAGTTTTACTAACGATTTCTGAGAAGTTAACGGAGGAAGAAATATGTCGCAGTCGATGAAAGCGATACTGAAAATGGATTCGCGTCCCGGATTAGTGCAAAAGAAGGACATTCCGATGCCACAAATTACAGCGCCTGATGATGTCTTAATCAAAGTAAAAGCCACGGCGATTTGCGGCACCGACCTGGCAATTTACAATTCCAGCAAAAGCCTAATGCACCGGATGGCAAATGCTTTCCCGGTGATCACGGGTCATGAATTTTGCGGGCATGTTGTCGCTTTCGGTTCAGGTGTATCCCATCTCAAAGAGGGAGAGTATGTTTCCGCTGAAATGCACATTGTTTGCGGTCAGTGCTACAATTGCCGGCATGGCAACGGACACGTTTGTCTGAATACGGTCATCAAAGGTGTAGACGGCGATGGGTGTTTTGCCGAATATGTAAAGGTACCGGCGAGTAATATTGTTTTACTCGATAGCAGCATACCGTACGAAATTGCAGCATACATGGATGCCCTGGGCAATGCGGTGCATACGGTTAATTCGGTTGAAATCGCTGCCAGACGCGTGGCTATACTGGGTTGCGGGTCCATCGGTTTGATGGCGATCGCGGTTGCGCGGCATTGTGGTGCTGAAGAAATATTAGCCACCGATACCAATGATAAGTACCTGGAAATGGCGAAAGCTATGGGTGCGGATCGTATTTTCAATGTTCGAAATTCTAATGAGCATCAGGAATTCATCGAAGCTGCGCGATCTGATTCTGCCAGACAGGGCGTCGATGTGGTGCTCGAAATTTCCGGTAATCCATCCGCTCTGGCTGATGCGCTCAGCGTCGTCCGCATGGGCGGCGATATATCGCTGCTTGGATTGCCCAATACGAATATTCAGATCGATGTTGCTGATGATATCATTTTCAAAGGCATCAATATTCACGGGATAATTGGTCGCCGAATGTTTGATACCTGGTACCGTATGATCGCATACATCAAGTCCGGGTTGCGCGAAAAATTGATGCAGTTGGTAACACATACATTTTCACTGGAAGATTTTCAGCAAGGATTTGACATCAAGAATCGCGGTGAGGCGATAAAGGTTGTTTTCTACCCAAATGGGTGACATATTGTTTTTGTATAGATTGAAGAGAGCATCGAGAGCGTGTAAGCGTACTGGAAGTCAAAAAGAAGGTGAAAATGAGCAATGATATTCACAAGGTTGAAAGCGCATTAATCTCGCTTATACCGGATAACAAAATGAGAAAGCTTTGTTTATCGGTGTTTTTGGAAGCGCTGCTTGAAGCGAACAAATACGGGGCTAACAAATGGGGCACGTATTATGCAAAAGATAAGGATCGTTTGCGGCTTGTAGTTGGCAGCTTGATCGTCATGACCCTTCATGCGCAAGGTATATGGATGACGCTTGATCAACAACTACTATCCGAAGAAGTGGAATTGCTTAAACTCTCCAATGATTGGAATTGGGACAGTGGTCGTTGGTCTAAATATAAAAAAGTTCCGTCGAAAAACGGTTACTACACACCTTCTGATGAGCATATACGCATTTGGCCCGTAATACGCCGATTGCATTTTTCATATA
Organism: Candidatus Zhuqueibacterota bacterium; assembly: GCA_016927835.1. Classification (GTDB taxonomy): domain Bacteria; phylum Zhuqueibacterota; class Zhuqueibacteria; order Thermofontimicrobiales; family Sulfurfontimicrobiaceae; genus Sulfurfontimicrobium. The sequence goes on from JAFGMA010000104.1 coordinate 42,302, forward strand.
TTGGCAAAGTAGCGAATAAATTTTCTCAATTGAGCGAAGCTAGCCAACGAACCCATATGCCGCAAGTATTGGCTTATTTGCGGCAAACATTGAATCAATATGTCCCTGATCCGGTTTATTCAGATTCAAAAGGCATGTTGCTGCAATACAATCCGCTTCGGGAAATAGAACAATTCCAAAATACATATCAAGAAGATTTATCTGAAACTGAACGTGAGGCGATTGTTCAGAGCCGAATAGGACAGGGAAAATTCAGAGCTGATTTGATAAGCTATTGGAATGGTTGTGCTGTTACCGGTTGCCAAAGAATTGAACTGCTTCGAGCATCACACATCAAACCTTGGCGAGATTCAACTAATGAAGAACGGTTAGACGTATACAATGGGCTGTTGCTAATACCAAACCTTGATGTTGCTTTCGACAACGGGATGATTAGCTTTAGCAATGATGGTAATATCATAATCAGTGCTCCTTTGTCTGAGGGAGATAAACTTAAACTTGCTATTTATCCTGATATGCAACTAGTCAGAATAAATGAACGGCATCACAAGTATTTGGAATACCATAGAAATAACGTTTTTAACACTAATATACTAAAAAAACATTTGCACGAGAAATTCTAATCCTTTTTATTTTATTATCTGGCTGGGCTAGCAGTATTGCATTCAATACTAGATTCGTTTGAAATGGGCGTTAGCGATTAATTAATTAGACATTATGTATAAATTTAAATTTTCATTTTAGAAAATACAATATGTGTATTTCAAAATCATTGCAGATAAAATAAATCCGCAGGTTCCAAAAACTTATCAGTGAAATCAGCAAAATCTGTGGTCGCTCTTTACATTTATTGATTCATAATGCGATATTCTTGAATTGAAACCGAGGAGGCTGATCCATGTTGGGAGCAATGAAATCCTATCTTCAAAAGGAATTGCAATCAATCCGCGAAGCCGGATTGTACAAAGAGGAGCGTATCATAATGGGTGCGCAAGGTGCGGATATCAAAGTCAAAACCGGGCAAGAAGTGGTGAATTTCTGCGCCAATAATTACCTGGGTTTGTCAAGCCATCCTGCTGTAATTGAAGCTGCCCATAAGACACTCGATCGATGGGGCTATGGCATGAGTTCGGTGCGCTTCATTTGCGGTACGCAGGAAATACACAAACAACTGGAAGAGAAGGTATCCAAGTTTTTGGGGACGGAAGATACTATTTTGTATGCTGCCTGTTTCGATGCCAATGGCGGTGTCTTCGAGCCATTTCTGGATGAAGATTGCGCGATCATAACCGACAAATTGAATCATGCGTCAATCATCGATGGTATCCGGTTAACCAAAGCCCGGCGCTATATTTACGAGCATGCGGATATGGCGAGTCTGGAAGAAAAACTCGTTGCTGCGTCTGATTGCCGTGTGAAGATGATCGCCACCGATGGCGTATTTTCTATGGATGGCGACATTGCCCCATTGAAAGAAATCTGCGATCTGGCGGAAAAACACGATGCCCTGGTGATGGTCGATGACAGCCATGCTACCGGTTTCGTCGGCAAAACCGGCAGGGGAACTATCGAATACCGCGATGTGATGGGGCGGGTGGATTTAATTACGACAACCTTCGGAAAAGCACTCGGCGGCGCTTCCGGCGGTTGTACCTCGGGCAGAAAAGAATTGATCGAAATGCTGCGGCAGCGAAGTCGCCCGTACCTGTTTTCGAATACACTCGCGCCGGTTGTCGTGGGCGCCACAATTGCAGTGATCGACTTGCTTACGGAAACGACTGAATTGCGCGACAGGTTGGAGAAAAATACCACCTATTTCAGGCAAAGAATGACCGCAGCCGGCTTTGACATCAGACCGGGAATACACCCGATTGTACCGATTATGTTGTATGATGCAAAACTTGCGCAGGATATGGCACGATTATTACTGGACGAAGGCATTTATGTAATCGGATTCAGCTATCCGGTTGTCCCGAAAGGTCAGGCGAGGATTCGCGTTCAGATTTCAGCGGCACATACCCAGGCGCATCTGGAAAAAGCAGTCAGGGCATTTCATAAAATTGGCAAGCAGTTAGGAGTGATAAAGTAATGATTCTTGAACGGTTATTTACAAGTGCCGGCAGCAAAATTGATACGGCGATATTGAAAAACCTTTCATCACAGATTAAAGCCAAAATCGAAGAGGAGCAACCAAAAGAGGAAATGACGCAAAAGGAGTTGAAGGCGTATCAACGCCGGGTCGAGAAAAAAACTGAAAAAATCAGGGGGATTTTGGGAAAGCAGATCAAACAGTTTGCTGAATTGATTGATAAACAGCGCTATCATCGCGCCATCATTGAATTATATGATGCCCGAAATGCAGTTGAAGAATTGGAGCAGAATGCGGACTATCATGCCCTGCTCTCCCTTTGCTATGTCGCGGTGTTGAAATATGATCTGGCTGATTCCGAGGAGAGATTTGCCAGAAAACTCAAAACCAATTGGGTGATATTCGATGACATCGTGGATAATGTGTACGAGAGCGGGAAATTTTTCATTGCCGATCAATTGGATGAATCACCCAAAAAACTAAAATTGAGCCTGAATCTCAAAGAAGATTTGAAGTGGGATGACGTGAATACTGTAGAAACAATTGAAGAATTGAGTACCATTTTAGAGCAAACCGACGAATCCAGTTGGCGTAGTCTGAAAAAGGAAAAACCGGACTTGAACCTGGATGAACAGGCGACAGTAGATGATTTGATCGTGCAGCTTTGCGATCAATTCATCCTTCCTTTTTATGCCCGATTGGAATTGAAAAAATTAACAGCAGCATTTAAATAATAAGCAGGAATGAAAGATATGACTGGAGAACTCAAAATTTTTGCAGGCAGTTCGAATCCCAAATTAACGCAACTCATCTGCCAGCATTTGAATATTCCTTTCGGAAAATCGCATTCATTCAAATTTTCTGATGGGAATATCTACGTGAAAATCGACGAAAGCGTTCGTCAGGATCATGTATTTATCGTTCAATCCGGTTCAGTGCCGGTGAATGATAATGTGATCGAGTTATTATTTTATATCGAAGCCTTCAAGCGAGCAAGCGCCGCATCGGTCACCGCGGTCATCCCGTTTTTTCCGTATACCAAAGGCGATAAAAAGGATGAGCCGCGGGTTTCGATTCGGGCAAAAGTGATCGCGGAAACCCTCGAATCAGTCGGTGTCGACCGGGTGTTGGTGATGGATTTGTTGCCCCCACAAATTCAGGGATTTTTCAATAAACCGGTGGATAACCTGTATGCACAATCGGTATTTATCGATTATATTGCAGCGAAAAAAATCGAAAATCCGGTTATCGTTTCCACCGATATCGGTGGTGCAAAAATGGCGCGCAAATTCGCTCGAAAATTCAATGCGCCGGTCGCTATCGGCGATAAAGAGCGCGAAGGTCACAGCGAAAAAGCCATTACTGAAAATATTATCGGTGACGTTGCCGGCAAAACCGCGATAATTGTCGACGACATGATCATCAGCGGCGGCTCATTGCTCGCATTGATCCAGGCGCTGAAAGAGTCGGGTGCGCCCAGGATTTATGCCTGCATTTCACACGGCTTGCTTACCGGTTCAGTCATCGAAAAAATCCAACAGAGCCCATTGGATGAACTCATCATCACCGACACCATCGCGCTGCCAGATGATAAGATAAACCAGAAAATAATCCAGCTTTCCGTGGCGCATATTTTTGCCGAAGCCATAAAAAGCGTTTATACAGGTACATCAATGAGTTTGCTGTTTGATGAGGATTGATCTGCCTGCCTTGAATGCTGATCGAAAGTGGTTCGGATTTCTGCCCTGAGGATGCCGGCATTTATTGGTATCAGAATATATTAACGAAGTCAATCTCCAAATCCGGTGTCCCTGAAATGAGTCTCGGACGGTTGGTGGTTGTGTGGCTGTATGGAAATTCCCGCGCAAGTCGTGGCAATTTGCAGACAAAACCGCAGCTACCGATTGATCTGCCCGCTTGTTATCTATTCCAGCAATTTGAATGCACCCCATAATCTCCTCCTGTTGTATACTTCTGTTACACATTGTCCATAATAAGAACAATGTTTCATAGTAAGACAATTCAAGTCTGGATCGGGCACTGATCGCACGATTTAACATTTAGAATAAAAGAGAGTTATGCGAATCGCACAAAAGCCCGGTTCATGGCATAGAATTTGTCTTTTGCGCATTCAATTAAAAATTCGCTTCCCGATTGATGTCGACAAACAAACTCTTCCCACAGCATGTCGGATTTTGGTTCATGGATGGCAGCTAAAATGGATTTTAATACACAAACAACTGCAAGGAGCAATGTTAATACAACGAAAAAAGAGCATCCTACCACGGTTCAAACTGGCGAAGGCGATAGATACGACCCCTCATGCGAAGAGCCGGCAAGCGTACAAGAAAACGATAGAACGAACGACTATCATAAGTTTATTATTGGTGATAATCATAATACGCATACAATTCGAAGCAGAAAAAACTCCAACGAATGCTTTTCTGAAAACGTTACCAGCCTTTGAAGTAGTAAATCTTTCCGACCTTGAAGAGGAATTACCGCCCCCGGTACCGATAGAGGAAATTATGCCTCCGATGGAAGAGGTATTGGTGGCAGATGAGATTGAAATTGTTGAAGATTCAGTCGACATAGATCTGAATATTGCATTTGAGGAACCTGAGTTGATCGATCTCAACAGCCAACTCGAAGATGACTTGACAACGAAAGCCAGTTCGTACCGTGAACGAAATGTGGATCGGTCGCGGCTTGCCCTTTTATATAGCGCGCGAGACTTACCTGCACTTGATAACAGCTCAATTTCCCTGGAACCAACCCGTTCATCCTACTCTGAGCGTGGGGGAGTAGATGATGAAGTCGTTTTGAATATCTCTGCACAATCAGCGATTGAGACACCCGAAGCGGCAGATTTCTCCGAATCTTCCAAGCAGGGCAGCATTATTGAAGAGTGTGACGAGATCGGCGCTATTATCCTCAGACCCCCAAAATCAAGCCTAGCCCTGAAAGAATATCGATTATGGCACAAATTGTCAACCCAAATGGATCGGATTGATAAAGGAAGAATCGGTGTTTCATCACCGAATGTGTCGCGCAATCGAAATGGAATAAAAATCAGCTTCGATTATCGCGATGGAACAAAACATACGATATCCTGGCAAAAGGGCGGAAAAACATCTATCATGGTCATTGGGAAAAGAAGCAAATCTACGACTGAAGAACTTCGGCGGGCTTTGAATGCGCTCTTGCGATTGACCCTAAATTAAAAGGAGCACCTGAGAATGCGATGTAAAACGATGCTGTTTCTATTTCTTATGTTGTTTAATTATTGGACCGATGTGAGCGGACAAACTGTGCGAGGCTTGATGGATGATTTGAGCGCTGCCAGTCGGAAGAAAGACTATCGGATGGTCATCGATATTGCGCGTCAGATTATTGAACGCTGTCAGCAGAACTACCCCGATACAGAATGCCGCTACACGAACAAGATGAAGCAAGTTTACAAATTGAAAGGCAATGCGGAATACATCATCTACATGGAAGATGAAAATCCGGAATTATTGAATGATGCCATCCTGTCGCTCATGAAAAGCTACGAATTGTTTGGCGATCCGGAGGTATCGTTTAATTTCGGTTATATGCAATCGCTCAGGGCAATCAGTCAGGGGAAGGGGGATGATTTGGAAGGACTGGTGAATGCCTGGCGCGGTATTCTCGGGCTCTATGCGCAAAACGAATGGCGAATCTCTGATGATTTATTGACAAAACTGAAAATTTTCATTCAACAAGCGGTGGAGATCACGATTGCTTCTCCGGATAGCGCCCAAACAACCGGACGATTCACAGGATTTATGATCAGATTAGCCTGCGACCTGGCGGAAAAAGCGAATCTGAATCGACGGGACCAATTGCATTTCAGCGTTCACCGGCAGCTTACAATTAACGATGAGTATAATTTGCGCGGAAATGAATGGCGCGCGCGCGGACTTAATGCCCAGAGAACATTCAGAGATAATCCGACCGATTCAACCTACCGTCAAACGCGCAGCTATCTTGAATTGGCATATCGCTATGCAAAAAGCTCTGAAAGGCGGGCTGAAATCCTCAAAGAATTGAGCAAGGTTGCGCTTTACATGGAGAAAAATGGCAGGAACAGTGATCCGGAAACAGAACTGCAATATGCCCGCGAAAAAGCCAGACAGGCGTATGAGTTATTCCGGGAAAATCGATCTGGAATCAGCGCTGAACTGGAAAATGAAATCAAGATGGTATATGGAACAGCTATCCTGCGACTGGTAGATAATTATTTTAGCGAGGCTGTGTCGAGCGATCACACCGATGCCTACAATAGGGCGCGACGCATCGGAGAAGAACTTCTCATACCGGATGGTAATGAAGGTTTCAAGCAAAAATTTGAATGGGATGGATACGAAGAGTTGTACCTGAAATTATCCGATGTCGGATATGAATTGGGCGATGACCTGCTCGCAGTCGATATGATCGATAAAGCCTGGAAGGCGGCTCTGAAAAACTGCAATCTTGAACTAAACGATTTGTGCAACATGGCTACACCGCTCGTTGCAAAAGATTTATTGCGCTTTGCAACCAGTTATAACCAAATCGCCGAACGGTTCGGATTGCAATCGATTTTGCAATGGCTGCGACCTATAATTAGCTGCCTTAAAAATAAGGCTTTCGGTACAACCACAGATATTGAGGAAGGTTTATGACCAGAAAATTCCTTCTTGCATCGATATGTGCGCTTGGCTTTCTCACCGGTATCGTTTCAGGACAATCTACCGAAACTCGACTTGAAAAACAAATGATTGAATATGAATATGATGTCGTGCAGGCATATCATGAAATTCAAAATTATTTGATTGAAAGTAATACCAATCAAGCCGAATTGATCGCCTTTGAAAAACTGATGTCGGTCTACGTCGAAAGAATTTTCGAAATTTACAGCACCTTGCGCCGTTTGAAGGGATACACGCTGGAAACGTATCGAGCTGTTGTTGCTCGTGCGCTGATTATCCGCGCATTAACTTATCTGGAGCGCGCCGACATTTCCCCTGAAAATTATCAGAAAGCGTGCAGGGATTATCAAAAAGCACTGACGCTGTATCAGAAGACCAATCAAATTCCGATTATGAATAAACGCCTGCCCTATGAAATATGGATCGGCGGAAAATTATATACGCGGCTGGTGGATTTGCTGGATGACAGGGGTAAAGGATTTCAACTGTATGATTGTCTGCGACAAAAAGGGATCTATCATAACATAAACAGGGAGACCAATGCAAAGTAAGTTATTACGTATCGTAGCCTTGTTCACATTATTCATCTGCGAAATTGCCTTCGGACAGGGCATCGTCGAGGAATTGACGCCGAGAATTCAAGCATACGAACTGGATATTGAAAATACCTATAGTGAATATCAGAAATTATATTACGAACAAAAATCGAGTGAAGCTGAATTAACCGCACTTGAAAATATTATTTCTGTATATGTCGATCAAATATTGGAAATTTATGAAACGCTGGTGCTTTCGGGTACATCTGAATTAAACGAAGCGCGGGATATCGCCGCCCGATCACTCATATTTCGAGCTTTGACACACCTGGAAAAGGCTGAACTAAATCCCGAACATTATGAACTGGCATGCTACGACTATTATGAGGCACTCGATCTATACAAAGATTCAAATGCAATTCCGGTATTGTACAAAAAGTTGCCGCGCGATCTCTGGGTCGGAAACCGTCGTTATACTCGGTTGGTAACCCTTATCAATGAAAAGGGAAAGGACCTGTTCTCGTTCGGACGAGTCGAATTTTCGTTCAACAAATTCAAAATCACTTATGATATGGACGTGGAAGCGCTCCAGTTTGTGAGGTTTAAAACCAGCACTTCCAAGCTAAAATATACCTATCATCTCGCTGAAAAACGTCTCAAAGTAGGATTTAGCGAGGCATTGAAAGAAAAAGAGGATATCACATTCTATCTGGCACTCCCCGAAGGCTCCTATCTCATCCGTTCCGATGTCAGTCCTCTCAGGTGGAGCCTGGCGTCGATTTACATCAGGGCGAATCAACAGCAAAATTATATCGTCGAACCTATTTCAGATTGGATTATCCTTTTTGAAAATCCGTCCTGCAAGCGACCGAACTTTCACCGGCTTATTCTCTCACAGGGCGCCGACAATGACAAATCTGTAACCGCAGCCGCCAAATACCGCGAATTGCCTGAAAACAGTGAAAAACGCCGGCAAGTTCTGGTCAGCCTGGTGGGTGAATTGGTAAAAAACTGTATGGAAGATGTCGAGTTGAATTTGATGCTCGATCTTTCTGACCCGTGGATTAAGTCCAGAATTATTGAATATGCATCCGGGATCATTGTGGATTACATTCAATGCGAAAAATTTTATCGCGGCTGGAGCAACTGGAGTCTGGCGTGGGCCATCGCTTCACAAATTACCGCAGCCGTCAGCCCCGGGCAGGAAGTGTCTATGGAAATGATTAAACTCGTTCATCTGGTGCTAACAAAATTATAAACCTGAAATTTTATCGATAATCGGAGAATCAAGAGGCTTGTATGCATTCTATAAACGTGAAACCTGTGGTTATCAAGAGCGTTCTGGCAGTATCGCTGCTCGTACTCATCCTGTCGCAATCACTCCTTTTTTCCCAGCAACATTCGGGGAATACTCAGCAGCGCCGCATCAGAAAAGAATGTTGGGAAAGCGAAAATACCGTATCTTTACTCGACACCATGAAAAGCGCAATGAACCGTGGACTGGAAGCGGATTATGATCACCACGATTTTATCCAGACATTCGGGTGCGCGTATGAAGAAGATGATATCGAGCAGAATTCCATAAAAGCGGTTTATCGGGCAGTTTTGCAGTCCATTCGCAACCGCAAGATAACCTTCCGGGATGATGTAATGACTCTCCTGAAAGCAAAACCACCGCGTCCCGATAATTTGACACGGGAGTATGTCATTTACGTCAATCTGGTCGAAGACACCGAAATTCGTGCTGCCCGCTATGAAATCCAGATTCTCAACTTGGAAGCTATCCCGACCATCGAATCCGAAATGGCAGTTTGGACGCGCATCATCACCAGGTTCGCTTACAAAGACGATTATAATCGAGCCGCCAAACCAGTCGAGCAGAAATCCGAATTTGTAAATGTCATGGATCAGGCTCAAAAAATTATGCAAGCTGCCGAATTTCGTAAATTTTCTGAGATTGAAGAACTTGTCGGACTTAAATCAACGCCAATCGCCTATCCCGCCAGAATCATCGATTTGCTGTTTGGTGATACATTAAAACTTTTTTTCATCGAAAAACCCGAGCGCTCCTACCCGGCGGTCTTCCTGGGCAGGGGAATGTACGTGACGGATATCCCCAAAACCGGCGTGGTCGTCTGCAAATTTGGAGAAGAGCGGCTGTTCGGAATGCAAATAGATGCCGATTCTTTCCAGCGCAATTTGTCGATATTCGAAGTGCTGGATTATGAAGCCCCGGAATCGATCCTGCAGTGCCTGTTCCTCAAATTTAATAGCCTCAAGCCGGCAGAGCTGCCACATATTTCTGAATCAGATTAACTCATTGCAACTAACTCGGGGGAACGAGAAAAGCAAGCGCTGATATTCTTTCAATGCTTGCTTTTTTTGTTTGGATTGAGCTCTTTGCTCATCCGGAAACCTTTTGCACCAATGAATTGGTTCAGGGAAAAACTCTCGTTCCCGCACGTTTTAAGCGGCGCGCCGCCCGGCGAGAATCCTCCAATCCTCTTTATAAATGAATTTCCGTGGTCGGCACCCCGATCAACGGATATCGGGAATGATAACGATGGTTCTCGGATAACCTCTTAATCGATTCCTATCATCCGGGATAATTTTCTTGAATTTGACGATTAATTTTAGTATACTTCCAAAGCGCTCAACCGAAAAGATTTTCAAAAACGGCGGATTGAACGACCAATTGAATTCCAGGAAATTTAACGATTCGGAAATTTTGACATGGCAAAGTCAACTACTATCATGAAAATTAAACTGATACCGTGGATTCTAGCCATTTTATTCAGCGCGTGCAGCATGCAAAAATTGACACTTCGCGCGATGGATCCGGTGATAGATGGCACAATGCAGGCGCTGTTTGAGGAAGCCGATCTCGAGCTGGCAAAAACGGCTATCGAATCCAATTTGAAGCTGATCGAGGGGATGCTGAGAGACCATCCGAAAAATCAAAAGCTCCTATTTCTGCTGATCCAGGGCTATTCGGCTTACGCGCTCGGATTTGTCGAAGATGAGCAGCCGGAACGCGCGCAAAAATTGTATCTCCGCGCAAGGGAATATGGGTTCCGATGCCTGAAGCAAATCAAACACCTCAAATTCGATGAACGACTGCCTTTGGCGCAATTCATGCAATCGCTGGCGCAGTTTTCGAAAGATGATGTCCCCGCGCTTTTCTGGACGGCAAATGCCTGGAGCAATTATATCAACCTGAATATGGGCGATCCCGGGGCGCTGATCGACTTGCCGAAAGTCCAGGCAATGATGCAGCGCGTATTGGAACTGGATGAACGCTATTTTTTCGGTGGCGCGCATCTCTTCTTCGGTATCATTTATTCCTTCAAGCCAGTCATGCTCGGAGGCGATCCCGAAAAAGCCAGGCAACATTTTGAAGCCTGCCTGGAGATATGCGACGGAAAATTTTTATTGCCTTATACGTATTATGCAAAATTTTATGCTGTAAATACGCTGGATCAGGATTTGTTTCGTCGGTTGTTGGAAAAAGTCCAGTCAACGCCCATCGACATCCTGCCCGAACAACGCCTGCCAAATGCAATCGCAAAAATGAAAGCTAAAAAGCTGATGGTTCTCGAGGCTGATCTTTTCTAAATCAAATCGACGGCTTGGCAAAAGCTTGAATTCGCATTGGCGTGCCGCGAAGAAAAGTATTGCATCGCAGGCAAATATTAATTATATTAGTCACCTTCAAATAACTCAACCTGTTCAAATTATTCAGGATAAATAGATGAGAAATTACGCACTTATAATTTGGATCATCCTTTTTCTGGCGATCCTATGGTTCCTGTTCGTTCAACCCGCAGAAGAAGAAAAACCACCCGAAGGAAAAGTTCAGGTTAAAATGGCAATCTGGGGTGGTGTGGCTGAAACAGAAGCCTGGGCTGCACGGGAGAAGGATTTTGAATCGAAGAATCCTGATATCGATGTGAAAATAGAATTGGTTCCCGCCAATTATGAGTATAAAATGCTCGCCATGCTGGCAGCCGGCACAGCACCGGATATTATCACCCTCAATCTGGCGGATTTTGCCTCAAAAGATGTATTTTTACCTTTAGATCCATTTCTTGAAAAAGACTCAACATTTGATAAAGACGCGTTTTTGCCAGGCATGTGGGAATTGGGTGAATGGCGAGGGCAACGCTTGACGGTTCCCGCAGGGATTACAACGCAAGTATTATTCTATAAAAAAGCCCATTTTGCCGAAGCCGGTCTGCCCACACCCAATGAATATGCCGAACGCGGTGAATGGAATTGGGAAACATTCCGAAAGGTATGCAAAAAACTGGTCAAAAAAAATAAGGATGGCAGGATTCAACGGTACGCGTATGTGCATTACCCGCCCTTGTGGACGTATGTTTATATGTTCGGCGGAGAGCCGTTCAAAAATGATTACACTGAATGCAATTTCGAAGATCCAAAAGTTTATGGCGCATATCAGGCAGTAGCTGACCTGGCGCTCGTTGACAGCGTCGCGCCTCCGATTGAAGTCACAACGCAAGTTGGCTCAGCCTGGCAGGCATTTCTTCACGATCGATCATCAATGCTCATCAGCGGACCCTGGATGGTCAGACGGTTTGCCTCAATCGCAGGCACGTACGATATCGCCCCTCCACCGATGGAGCCGGGCGGCAAAGCCATGCAAATTATCGGCAATCGAATTGGCGGGATATGGCGCGGGTCAAAAAATCCTGAAGCAGCCTATAAATGGTTTGCGTATCAGATCAGTGAAGATGGGATGAGAATATGGTCGAGGCTGGGTTTCGATTTGCCTGCCTTAAAATCATTGGCAGCGCATCCGGAAGCCTGGATGGACACCACGATTGTTCCCGAACATTTTCATTTATTTTATGATTTATTGGATGAAAGCGTCAAGCCGCCAGCAGCAATCACGCCTCCGATTCCAGCTAAGCTACAGCAACAAATCGATGGAACCGTATGGGACGAGATTCGCAGGGGAAAGAAAACAGCGAAGCAGGCTTTTGAAGACTTTTTACCCAAAGCTCAAAAGATTATGAAAAGAGGATTTTAAGGAGACGTATGAAAAAGACTATCAGTTTTCGAAAAAAGGAAGCGCGAGAATTTTACCTTTATATTTCGCCCTGGTTATGCGGACTCGTTCTGTTCACAATCGGGGCGAAAGTGGCTTCAATTTTCATAAGTTTCACGCGCTGGGATATTATAACAGCTCCGAAATGGGTTGGACTGGAAAATTATTGGGAAATCTTTTTTGACGATCCGCTCTTCTGGCAATCCCTCAAAGTCACCGTAACTTATTCACTGGTATCGGTTCCCCTTCTGCTGACCTCTTCTTTATTAGTTGCCATTTTATTGAATCAAAAAATTAAAGCGCTGGGCACATACCGAACCATCTTTTACCTGCCCACCGTCCTGCCCGCCGTCGCCAGCACCATGCTCTGGATGATGCTTTTGCTGCGCGATGGCTTAATCAACGAATTCCTCGGGCTGTTTGGTATCCCGCCGACAGCGTGGTTGAGCAACGAAAATACCGCTCTCTGGGCGATCATCGGAATGTCCCTGTGGGGATTCGGAACCGGCATGATTATCTTTCTGGCGGGCTTGCAGGGTATTCCCGACCAGTTATATGAAGCTTGTACCATTGACGGCGCTAATTGGTGGCATAAATTCTGGCATGTCACTGTTCCGATGATTTCGCCGATTATATTTTTCAATTTCATCATGGGCGTCATTGGAACCTTCCAGGTATTCACCCAGGGCTACATCATGACCAATGGCGGTCCGAACAATGCGACCTTGTTTTATGTGTTGTATTTATACCGTAATGCATTCGAGTATTTCCGGATGGGCTATGCATCCGCCCTGGCATGGGTATTGTTTTTCATATTGGTTATCCTGACATTGATCATTTTCAAATCATCTTCTGCCTGGGTTTACTACGAAGGTCAACGTAATTAAGGAGTTATGATGACGAACGTCAAAGATATTGCTTACGATCTATTGATCCTCTCTGTGAAACTGGACATTATTTTATTTATAATATTTGCTCTCTCGTGGTATATTCTAAGGCGGATTTTTAAATCTCAGCGGGAAGTGGTACACGTTGCCAAATTGATCTTTTTTTCAACAATAGCACTTGCCGGCATCGGTTTGCTGGGCTATACCTACCTTGCCGATTTTTCCGGGGCAGAATCCAGTCTCATCGAACGGATTCCGATTACATTGCTTGTTTTTGATATTTTAATCATCTTTCAGTTCCCTGTGCTCTGCCTGATCGCGAAAGCGCTTTTCAATACATCCCGCATGATACGAAGAGCATACATCTATGTGTTTATTACGAATGCTTCGATAATTCTGATGATCCCCCTGTTCTGGCTCATCTCCAGCTCGCTTAAAGCGGAAACTGATATTATTGTTTTCCCGCCGCAGTGGCTTCCGGACACACCACACTGGGAAAATTATACGAATGCCTGGCACTCATTGCCATTCGGCACTTTCCTGAAAAACACGCTGTTTATTACGCTGGGCAGACTTGTCGGTGAGCTTTTCGCTTGCTCCCTGGTCGCGTTCGGATTCGCCAGGCTGCGCGCCAAAGGGAAAAATATCCTGTTTTTTATTCTATTGTCAACCATGATGTTGCCCGGACAGGTTTCGATGATTCCGGTCTACATTTTATATAGCAAAATCGGGTGGGTGAATACGTTCAAGCCTATGATTCTGCCGGCGTTTTTCGGCGGAGCATTTTTCATTTTCATGATGCGGCAGTTCTTCATGACAATTCCGATTGCCCTGGACGAAGCCGCTCGAATCGACGGTGCGTCAACCTTCACCATTTATCACACCATTTTTCTGCCCCTGGCAAAAGCACCGCTCATCGCAATGTCGATATTTGTCTTCATGGGATCCTGGAACGATTTCCTGGGACCATTGATTTACTTGCAGGAGATGCACAAATTTACCCTCGCCCTGGGATTGCAAATGTTCAGGTCCTACGGCGAATTTGCAACCCGCTGGGACTTGATCATGGCAGCCTCTACAGTGATGGCGATGCCACCGATTTTGGTGTTCTTTTTCAGTCAGCGCTATTTTATTAAGGGCGTGGCATTGACCGGGATAAAAACCTGATTCGCCGCGATTTAATCCCAGGCATAGAGGTTTGGCTTCAACAGATAGATAGCATTCGTTTATCAATAATGTGAAGCTTGATTGGCTGTCATTCAGGAGGAACTTCTTACGGAGACAAAGCTGCCCGTTTTCTTGACAGGATTTTTCCCGAATGACAAAATTTATTCGCCGGTGGCATTCGGTATAGAATCTCATAACCTGCTTATGCTTTTAAATGTTACACCATGCCCGGCAATCAGCCTGATTTTGCCAGGCAAATGCTTCAAAAGAGGATGAAAAATGAAATTTAATCCCGATAAACAGACTCCCCAATCGCTCGCAAAAATTCTCAAAAATCACCTGGAAAAAGACATTCTTGATTTTTGGCTCGAGCACGGCATCGATCGAGTCGATGGTGGTTTCCTCACCAGTCTGAGCCGCCAGGGAGAGGTTTATAACACGGATAAACATTCATATACGCAAACGCGCATGGTCTATGCCTTTTCCGAAGGCTATCGCATGTTCGGCAAAGCAAGCTATAAATCCGCTGCGCAGGCTGGATTTGAATATTATTCGCGCGTGTTCCGGGATCAACAATACGACGGCTGGTACAACGTACTCAACCGGGCTGGAACGCCAATCGATATAGATAAGCGCACGTATAATTTCGCCTTCGTCGTCTATTGCTTTTCCGAATATTTCGGTGCGACTGGCGATCGGCGCGCGCTGGAGACGGTGGATTACACCTTGAATTTGCTGGATAATCGGCTCGCGGACAAAGCCTCCGGCGGTTGGTACGAACTCATGCGCCGCGACTGGTGCGAAATACTCAATCCCGGCAAAACCTTCAATTCGCCCATGCATTTGATGGAAGCCATGCTTTCGGGATATGAAAATATCGACCGGGACCAGTTTTATCCCCGGCTCAAAAATGTGGTTGAATTGATTCGGCAACGCTGTATTCTGCCCCCCGAGAATCTCTGCATCGAGTATTTCGATCCACAATGGCAGCCCACATTGCGCAACGGGAAACCGGTTATCAACTATGGGCATGTGGTCGAGACGGCATTCTTTTTTCTGAAATTGGCAGACATCCTGAATAACCCGGGGTTGCATGCACAAGCGCTGCAATTCATTGATTTTTCGATGACGCACGGCTGGGATGAAAAGGTCGGCATGGCATGCTTCGGTACGCCGGATGGCGAACACGATTTGATATACTGTTATTGGTGCCAGTCCGAGACGCTGGCTGTGCTGGCGCGTGCATTTTGCGTCACGCGGGAAGAAAAATATTGGAAATGGCTGTTGAAACACGTGAACGTCATTTTCACGCAATTCGCCGATCCAGAATATGGTGAATGGTTCATTCGATGCGATCCGGACGGACGCGTTTCGGAGAACTGCAAAGGAGCGAGTCACAAAGCCTGTTACCACCTGACCCAGGCGCTTGCGGCAGCAGTCAACCAGTTGGAATCGCTTTCCTAGCGCCCTGTCTCTTTGAATATTGCCTTCAATCAGCGCAGTCGTGCCGCTCTCCAGCCAATCCCTGCCCAATTACTCATCTAACAAAAACATGCGAGGTTCTGCTGCATTCCGAAAAATACTTTTACGCAAATCAATGAATTGCAGTTATATACACCAATTCGTGGTTTAAATCTTTAAATTGCAGCTAAATTTAAAGCTACTTTTTCCCGCCGAAGAATTGACAATAACAGCTTTAAATGCTCATCTTCGAGTGGAATGGACGAAGAATATTGAAAACTGAATTTTAACCGGAGTTGAAAAATGGAAACCCTGACGCGAGTGAACCTTCTCAAACAGATAAAGGGCGGCTACCGCCGGATGATAGCGAATTATGATACTCAATTCGAAACGTGGAAAAAATCAATTCAGCCCGATCACGCCTGGGGCTATTGCCCCTTCATGCTGCCCGTTTCATGCGCATTCGCCGAGGCATTCCTGTACCACATTGAAACCAATGAAAAAATGGCATCCCTGGCAAGAGAGCACCTGCTTTCGATGAATGATTTCATGAAATATTTTCCTGAGAATTATCAAAAAACCCGACCGGAATATGAAACCGGACTCCCGCCGGTGGGAAATATTTTCTATTTGTGGCAATTCGCCCAGGCGTATCTCTGGCTGCGCGAAAGCCCGCACCTGTCTTCTGCCGATCATCGATTATTGGAAAAAATGGCTGCGGATAGCATGCCGTTTATGTATGCTTTTCCAGAATGGGGCGCACATAATCGAACCATCCTGAGGGCGCTTTGTATGGCGCTTTGCGCAAAAGCATTCCCGAAAAATGCGGCAGCGCCCGAATGGTCGAAGATGGGGCGAATTTTCGCCGGGGATAGTCTCAGGCAGTGGAATATCGAAGACGCCATGCTGTACCACGCCACCTGGATGCACGCGCTGCTGTGGTACGTTGATGCGGCAGCCGGCGCTGCGGCAGCCGTAGATGATTTTTTTGATTTCACGAATACGCGCTATTATTTTGAGTATTTCAAGCAATTGCTTGCGCCATCGGGTGCGCTGGCGGATTTCGGCGATTCGAACTGGCAATCCAATTCAGAGCTCTATGTGGCATGCTTCGCTCGCGGTGCCCGCCAATATCGCGACCCTGAACTGGCTTACGCGGCGGAAACGGTATTCAATCGATTGCAGGCGCTCTCGAATCCCATGCCTTACAGTGAAGCGTTGATTGCGGCTTACCTCTGGCTTGATGACACGCTGGAAATCCGCAAGCCCGTTAATGGAAGCGGCGATGTGCTGGATGAACTAGTAGGTAAAAAGATCGTTTTCAGAAGTGGCTGGGAACACGATTCAACATTTTTGCTGCTGAATTACAAACCGGAGACCGATTTCGGCATCACCCAGCGCGAGTATCTCAAACAGACACTCTCGGTGGAAGCCGAAAAAGCGCATCACGGTCATTCGGATGAAAATTCAATCTGCCTGCTGATGCACAACCAATCCGTACTGCTGCACGATGGCGGCTACCGTGAAACACTGCCCAACGGGAAATATCGAGCAGATTACTACCACAACCGAATTGTCGTCAGAAATAAAGCGCTGACTCCCGGCACACCGATCATGGATTTTCTGCAATACGATGGCAAGCACCAACCGGTGGAAACGCATAAAATCGATTTTCAATCATTCGCAGAAGTCGATATGAGCCGCACGCGCGTGACCGACCGCGCAAACGGCTACCAGTGGGATCGCTGCTTGACCTATTTGAAGCAGCGGCAATGGTTCGTGATCATCGACGGCATCCGCTTGCTCGAAAGCACGGCGGCGACCCGGGAACGCACAACCTCGCTGTCCAATCTCTTTTTCACGCGGCAGATTCTGCAACAGGCTGCCAACTACGCGGATACGCGCATCGATAAATTGCAGCAGGTGGATCTGCCGGATAACTCGCGCCTGCTGGTCTGTTTCCCGCAAGCCGGTCAGGAAAGATTCTGGATTGGCTCCCAGTCCACGCGGCGCTATTATCAGGATGAAATGGTGCTGCACCAGTCGCTATCCCGAAGCGTGCTGCCGGGGGAGATCATCGCATTCATCACCGTACTGATTCCGCATGCCCCGAACGCGGATGTGGAACACCTCGCCCGTTCCGTTTCCGTGCCGCATGTCAGCCGCTATCCCGGAGCCGCTGCCGTGCAAATCGCGGATGACGCCGGCAAAATCACTATTGGGGTGAAATTGGATCGCGACGCCGAAATCCTGAAACAGAATATCAGACCGCGCTACAACTGGGACTCCGGGCGCACCGTATATGGCGAAGCTGAAACCGATGCGCGCTTTATCTACTGCCGGGAAAATGAGGGCACGCTTTCCTACGCCTTCACCGAAGCCGTCGGATTGACGTACCGGGGACAGCCAATTTTCCGCGCCAAACCGTTCGCATTCGGATTGCAATACGAAGGCGCTGATATTCAGGTTGGTGTTTCCAAATGGCGCGCGTGGGAGGATAGGGTAGCGCTGGCATAGGTGCACATTCTCAGCGCAGATGAAAGTACTTCCTCGTTTCCTCACGGGCAATAGCTTATCCAACCGGAACACATTTCCAGCCAGCATACACCCTTTTCAAAGCGATATTTTAGTGGCGTAAAATAAACTTCCCGTATTTATTTGGCTGGAAAATTATTTGCTCTTTCATTTTTTACTTGACAATTAAAAAATTACTTTTATATTACCATTGTAACATTTTTCACCTGAAAATAATTTATTATCGGCGCTGTCCCGCGGCGCGACATTCCGCAGGGAAGCAGCCGGACAGGGAGAAATGCACATCACACCCGGTCGTCTCCTATCCTTGATTCTGACACCTACTCCCTTAACTGAAACTGAACCGCGTGGCGCAAGATGCTTCTTGCGCAGTTGTTTAATCAGAGCGATGCAAATCAAAAACGAAAACCAAGCTAGATCGAAAGCGTAACCTGAAGAAAACAATAAAAGTGGAAAATCGCGTCAATCATTTCGCGGGAACGCTATATTGGTTCAGATAGCTGGATTTGTCAAAGAACAGACAAATTTTCGGAAAATATGCTGGATTGAATATTAATAGGGGACGTGGCATCGTTCAAAACAGAATTTTTCCATCCTTGAGCTTCGAAACCAACACCGTGGTTTTTCTGAATCGCCTAAGGTGTTTAAACACGTTATGTGTTTCTTTTTAGGATTCAACGATCTATAAAATTCCGTACTTTGTACGTAACGTCTGAAAGAAAACTAGCGTCTTCATGCAGAGCGGAGTCAAAGCGTAATGTAAGAATCAATGAATTATCACTCTTAGACTTTACTCAGGGCGAAAAAATCTGGGCTTTTCGTTCAAGCACTGTATAAATTGTTTTGAAATGCAACGGAAAATTCATTGCTTAAAAAATTCTAACGCGTTCAGGGATGCAAAGTATGCAATTTTATGGCAAAAAGTCGCAAAATTGCAGAATAGTTTATTTTTTGTTATATGTTACTCAAATTTAATATGGTTGAATAGATTTTTCAAATAACTGTTATCTAGAACTATATCAATAAATTAATCTATGTGGAGGTAAGATCGAATGCATATTATTGAAATGATTAATAAAAAATCTCCTTTTACTAATTGTAATATTGTATTTAACCTTATATTTGTTATACTTGGTGCATTTTCATGGTTTGCACCGGATATATTTATCGATTTACGATATAAATATACGTGGTATTTCATTATTGCAGTATTTGCACTGATGTATATTATCATATTTTTGCTATTTACAATACTAGCATATATTGCTCAAAAAAGAAAGCAGACAGCCAAAATAATCACATATCTGGTAGTAACGATATGTTGCATTTTTTGCTTCTTCATTTTTTTCAACACTTATTCTTCAGTAAGTTTTGCATCTTACAACAACATAACCAAAGCGACATTCTCAAATGATGAGGATACAGGCTATCCCAAGATTTTTGAGCAAAAGCGGGATGAAATAAAAGAAGTATTTAGAGGCAAATATCAAATTAAGAATCTGATTAGAGCAGGTGATTACAAAATCAAAATTGAATTTGATGATCGGGAGCCTCTTGAAATTCGTCGCAAAATAGCAGGTTTCAAATACAATATTAATGTCAAACATCTTGGGAGGTAATGTGATACGATATTTATGGATTTTATTGTTTCTTCTTGCTTCGTCTTCATCAGAACTGCATTCGCAATCTAAATCCTTTAAAGAGTTTTTGGAATTGGCAAATGAATTTTTAATAAAATTTAAAACTGCAATTGCGATTAAGGATTCAAATGATGCAATAGTACGAAAGAGTATTAGTGAACATAACAAAAAATATACTTTGCCGGATTATCGTCCCCCGAGCCCTACCCGACCGCAAGAAGCAATTGATTTACCATATAGGCTGAGAGCGCTTACTTTATTGCAGGAAGAAAATTACAAAGGTATTGTTAAAAATTTAAAAAATGTTTCAGCTTTAAACGATACTGACCGACAGTATTTGGCGTATGCGTATACGAAATTAGGAAATCACGAGCGGTCTAACAAATATTTAAGTGAAATCGATAGTCTGTCTTTTGAATTAGTCCTGTTTTCTACGATAAGTGCCTTATTGGCAAATGATTGTAAAACCGCTGCTCAAAATTGCTTAAATTACTTGAATCAACCCAATATTCCCTCAGCAAATAAGCTAGATATTCATGAACTCTTAGGTAAAGTATATTTTTTAAATCGAGAGTTTAAGCACGCTCTTGAAGAATGGAAAAAATCCATTGTTGGCAAAAAGGAAATTCCACCTTTTATTACGTACTTTATGGGTGTTTCTGAATTTTATAATCTAAACTTTGAAGAAGCCAGAAAACACTTTCTTAGAGCATCTGAAAATATTATTCAATTTGGCTCGAAGGACTCTGCACTTTATTTGAATTACTACTTGGCAAGCATGGCATCAGAAACCGGAGATTTTTCGAAGGCGCGTGAAATTATAGTAGATACTGATATTAATGAGGAATCGCCTAATCCCGTTGAATGCGATATATTAAAAAAACTTACATTTTGCAATTTTCAACTGGTTTTAAAGGAATTAGAAGAAAATGAATATAAGAAAACGGTATACCACCATTTGACAAATGCTGCCGACGACCTGAAAAACATCCCCTTAAATAACCGGGAGTTGATATCAATCAGTGTTGCATATATTTTACTTAAAGGATTAAATGAAAAAGTGAATACAGCCAGCAGTTCCTCTTTGAGTAGTAATCCGGCAAGTGAGGCCGTTTATAGATTGCTTTCTGGATTGGATGGGGAAATTAGCACTAATGAAAAGGCGCTGCTTAAATTTCTTGGTTTTGTTAGTTATTCATTTTTTGGAGAAATGAGTTTGTCATCGAAAATTTTTGGTAAATTTGCCGATCAGGATTTGATTGCTGAAAACAATTATAATTGTCTAAATCAGGATAGTTTCAGGGTATCGAATTTTGCCAAATATTTTAATAAATCAATTCGGGCAAAAAAAAGCTACTTTGGATATCTGCTATTCAACTATTGCCAGTTCTTTATCAAAAAGAAAGATATGAATCAAGTTTGGAAATTACATTACAAGTTTGAAAGTATTGGGAAAAAATATCAAAAACAGAAATTTATGTATCGTTTATTGAGAGATCATTACAGGAGTATGATTGAAGTTACTTCAAATAAAGCACAGAAAAAAGAGTTTGCAGGATTAGCTAAATACTATACTCAAAAAATTCCACAGGATGAGAAATGTCCGGGCTACGTTCTTATATCCAATGAACAGGACGATAAAGAATTCGTCATCCTACTTGCAAATGATTATAATTACAGGCAGCAAGCGTCAAAAATATAGGAACGAAAAATGAATGAACTAAAAAATATATCTGCATATGTAGCTGTATTAGCATTTTTTATGATTTCTTGTCAAAAATCTCAACCGAGGCTTGGAATTATTCCTCAAAAATACACAAGAGGAATTTATTCAGATTTAAAAGACAAAGAACTTGAATTAAAAATCGACAGATTGAATCATCTCTTGGATTCCCTTGACAATAAAAAAACAGAAACGAAAAGGGAGATAGAAGACGCGGAAAATATGATTATGAGCTATAGCAAGCTTTTAAAGGAAACCGGATTACCGCCATTTATTGAAGAAAACTTAATAAAGCGAGCAGAAATTGAGTCAAATAAAATTTTAATAGAAAAATCAAACGAATGGCTTAATAATCATGAAAAAGATTATCTGAACAATGAAACTATTGCGTTGAGAGATAAAATAAGGCTTATTGAAAACTATCAAGAGAAACTTGATGATACTAAAGATTTTAACATATTACTACAAAAAATATATATTGATTTCAGAGATGACATTAAAAAAGGTATTGAGAAGGAAGAAGAATTAAAACGCGAACTTGAAAGCGCTAAGTCAAAATATGAGAAAAAACTTAATGAATTAATTGAAAAACGTGAAGATGTAATTACCAAAAAAAAGGAAAAAATTATCTCACTGGAAACCGAGATCGAGTCGATTAAAAATCAATTAGTTAACGTGGATAGTATTGAAAAAAAGTACAAAGAAATTATTTTAGAACAACAATTAATAAAGTCAGATTATGACTCTATATATAAATTTGTACAGAGTGGCTACGATACGGTATCGTCAGTTCTTCTTTCCTATGATATCGAATATTATATCCGAAAGTCAAAAAGTAGTGGTTTGCAGATAAAAGAATTTCGTGAAAAAATTGATGATTTAATTCAGCTTCAGAATAAATTTGTTGAAATTTTGTCTCAAACTGATGAAAAAACAACGCAATTTCGCTGGGACCAAATAAGAAAACAAATGACTGATTTAGAAAACCTTTTCGATAAATATGAGAACCTTAAAGATCGTGTCACTTCTCTTTTCAGGGGAGGTATGTTCAGTAAATATTTTGGACTATCAGAAGAAGAAATCATAGCAGATGATCCAGAAGTTCGAGCGCCAATCGAAACTTACAAAATAATGGTTCCCTTTATTATCGATTTTCTTGAAGCTTACCCTAAATATAATATTTACATAGATGGCCATGCAGACCGGACACCGTGGAGTGGTGATTTATATGGAAATGTAAAACTATCGAAGAATAGAGCTGAAATAGCCAAACAACGCTTTGTTGATTCAGGAATTTCGTCGATTAGAATAATTACCGATTGGTTCGGCGAATTTCACAATACGAAAAAAATCCCCTTAGATTGTACAGATCCGCAGCAAGTCGCTGATCGCCGTGTAGATTTAAGGATAATTGGCGGTAAATCAGACTCGACTGAACAAAAAAAGAAGTACCTAAATTTCAAAAATGACTTTCCCGTTGTGGCAGGTCCTGGAAAAAAAATTTTCAGGCATCGGGAGGGTTTCTGGATTGAACATGGATTTGAGGATGCTGACTATTCCATAATGCAGGTTATCTATGAAGATTCAGCATATACGAACTTGCTCAAAGAAAGCGAAATAGCCAGACAGGTTCTAGCCCGTTACCCCTCACCACTTTACCCTAAAGGCGAAATTGAACTGGGAAATCAGGTCAAATTTATATTGCCGATTAATGGCGTAAAGCATAAAGTCATAATTGCAGCCATGCCGCCTATTGTTGAAGAAGAGATTAATCAAAAATGAGAAAATAGTTCATAATTTGAGCCTTTTTCTGGTTTTGTTAATAATCAATGTCAATTATAGCATGTCTGGGAGTGAAACTAAAGGAGCAACTATTTAACATACATTTGTTCTTAATAATCAAGACAAAAAAACTTCATCCGAAAAAGCGCTGCTTTTTCGAACAGCTGATTCTTTAAGCAATTCATCTTTCGCATCATTCTTTGATTTTTTAAAACGGTTTCACAAATAGCCTTTAATTCAGCATATCTATCAATAGGAATTGAAGAGCTAATACAAGATCAAACCCAAAACAAAAACACCTCCATGAATATCATAGATTTAACCGAAAACTATTATAAGCATTATTTCTGCTGCCTTGAAGACTGGTCGGAGGAGATCAAAGAGGCGGGGAATCATAAAGAGCTGTGGTTCAACGAAATGAAGGATAAAGGGCTGCGCGTCAAGATTGCTGTGGAAGATGAAACCGCGTGCGGCATGATCCAGTATGTGCCGGCTGAGATGTCGGTGATTGAAGGCAAAGACCTGTATTTCATCAACTGCATCTGGGTGCATGGCTATAAAGAGGGCATTGGCAATTACCAGAAAAAGGGGATCGGAAAAGCGCTTCTGGCAGCAGCGGAAGACGATATCAAAGCCATGAATCAAAAAGGCGTGGCAGCCTGGGGCGTTTCGATGCCATTCTGGATGAAAGCTTCATGGTTCAAGAAGCAGGGCTATCAAAAGGTCGATAAAAACGGCATGGCAGTGCTACTGTGGAAACCATTTCAAGCGGATGCGGTTCCTCCGAAGTGGATCAAAGAAAAAAAGCGACCGGAAAAAACCACGGGCAAGGTTACGGTCAGATCTTTTATAAATGGCTGGTGTCCGGCACAAAATTTAATCCATGAAAGGGCAAAACGCGCCGCAAAAGAATTTGGTGATAGTGTCGACTTTCAGGAAATATGGACCGCGGATCGAGACGTATTTTGCGAATGGGGCATTTCCGATGCCTTGTTTATCGACGGAAAATCGGTCAGAACCGGTCCGCCGCCTTCGTTTGAAAAAATTCGAAACAAAATCGGCAAGCGAGTCAAAAAAGTTGCGCGGACAAGGAATTGACATTGTTTTACCTCAAAAACTAGTGCGCCGCATGCCTCTCGTTTGCTTACATATTCTCGATTAACTAATCTTAGAGCCGTTCGTCTTTCGCTTTCTGCGCGATTCATCTTAGCTGTTCCCATGCGAATTTCTCCGTCGAATAAAAATCCTGCCTGTCACCCCGGCTGGCTATCGTAGCTAACATTATCCCGTTCCGGAGCCACACAATTTAGATAAAAATCATACCGAGTGATTGTTTCGATACAATTCAAAAACATATCGCTTGATATTTTGAAAAAAAAGCTTAAATTATACTCCCGGCAAAATGAGCCGAGGTAATTTTGAAGGATATTTACTGCAGAAAACAGAGGAGTTGATGCGCATGTACCTTGAATTATTGACGCTTGCCGCACTGGTTTTGGTGGCGGCTTATCTATGTTGTATCGATGCTTCGCCAGTCGATGAAGCAGGGCGACCGCTTATCCTGAAAAAAGGAACCATCGATTGCGATGTCGTGGAGACGAATCCGGTGGTTTTCAAGGGAAAGCTTTGCCGCTTCGAATACGTTCGCCAGCACTATTGGAACAACACTTCGGGCGGTTCATATTTTCGGTTCATTGAAAGCGAATCCGGACGGGCAACGCCGGCTTTTGCCAGAGGTTTCCATCTTGGGTGCGCGTTCGTGGCAGGCGACACGGTTTATGTCTCGGCGGTCGATATTTGGGATGGCGAAAAAATTTACATCTTCGCATCGACTGATCTGGCACATTGGGAGTCATGGATCGCGCTGCACCTGCCCGGCTATGGATTATTCAATACCTCACTTTGCGAAGCAGCGGGAAAATATGTGCTGATGTTCGAAGTCGGGAAACCGCCCGAAGTCGCCGGTGTTAGATTCACAGCCAGGTTTGCCACGTCAACGGATATGCGGCATTGGCAGCTTATCGCGCCCGAATGCACGTATTCAAAAGATCGGTATACTGCGCCGCATTGCCTGCGCTACCTCGATGGCTATTTCTACAATTTTTACCTGGAAGCGTTTGAGGGCTACGAAACGCGCGTGGTGCGGTCAAAAGACCTCATCCATTGGGAAAGCAGTCCGCGCAATCCGGTACTGAAGGCTTCGGAGGAGGACAAGCGCATAGCAAATTCCCAACTGCCGCCTGAGCAGATTCAAAAAATTGCAGCCGCGGTCAATATCAATAATTCGGATATCGACTTTTGCGAATTCCAGGGCAAAGTGATCATCAATTATTCATGGGGCAATCAGCAAGGCGTTGAATTGTTGGCAGAGGCGACGTATGGCGGTTCTGTCGAGCAATTTTTGAAAGGGTGGTTCGATGATTAACACCGCCGGAATGGATGGATTAGACATTCACCGCATGATCCCATGATTTCAAGTGCCTGAGAATGGATATTAAATCACCGGATAGATCGTCATTGCCGGCGCAGAAGAAACGACTCAAAAATGGAGCGACATGATAACCATGAAAAACCAAAACTTACTCGAAGCATTTGAACAGAAAAGACCCGATGCCAAATTAGCATGGTATTGTGAGCCTGCCAATTGGTCAATACGCCATTCG
Source organism: Candidatus Zhuqueibacterota bacterium (assembly GCA_016927835.1). Taxonomy (GTDB): domain Bacteria; phylum Zhuqueibacterota; class Zhuqueibacteria; order Thermofontimicrobiales; family Sulfurfontimicrobiaceae; genus Sulfurfontimicrobium. The sequence goes on from JAFGMA010000104.1 coordinate 68,571, forward strand.
AATTTGATTATCAAACCGGACGCCAAAACCGATTTCTGGCAAAAAACCCATTACGGATTTTCCGCCGATAACGGTCATTGTCTTTTTGCGGAAATGAAAGGGAATTTTGTTCTTTCGACAAAGTTACGGTTTCAGCCGGTGAATCAATACGATCAAGCAGGCTTGATGGTGCGCGTTTCCCCTGATTGCTGGCTGAAAACATCGGTTGAGTTCGAACCTGACAGCCCGAATATGTTAGGCGCGGTCGTCACCAATTATGGCTATTCTGATTGGTCAACCCAGCAATATCCTGACGATTGCACCGACTTGCTGCTCCGCATCACACGCAAGGCAAATGATTATATTGTCGAGTTTAAAAAAAGCGAACCGGAACAATGGTCCCAAATCCGGCTGGCACATTTGCACGCGGCTGGCGATCCGCAGCCTGTGAAATGTGGTCTTTATGCCTGCTGTCCCATCGATGCCGGCTATGTTGTCGAGTTCGAATATTTGAAAATCGAAAATGAATAGCAGAGATGCACAGCAATCCTTTTTAATAACAGAAATTTGATACGGAGCCTCGAATGGATAAAATGACAAGTCACGAACGTTTCCGGCGCATGTATGAACACCAACCGGCGGATCGGGTGCCGATCATAGACGGACCCTGGCAGGCAACCATCGAACGCTGGCAACGCGAAGGCATGCCGGAGAATGTGAGTTTTGTGGATTTTTTCGGACTCGATCATGTTGCCTCTATCGGCGTTGATAATTCACCGCGCTACGAAGAAAAAACAATCGAAGAGGATGATTCAACCAAAACATTCACCACCAAATTCGGCGCCACGCTGAGGCAATGGAAGCATGCTGCCTCCACACCGGAATTCCTGGATTTCACAATCGTCGATCCGGAGAGCTGGCGCAAAGCGAAAAAACGGATTGAACCGACAAAGGATCGCGTTAACTGGGCGCATCTCCAAACCAATTATAAAAGCTGGCGAAAGAAAGGCTATTGGATCCAGGGTTCCTTGTGGTTCGGTTTTGATGTGACGCATTCGTGGATCGTCGGGACGGAGCGCATCCTGTTCGCGCTGGTGGAAAATCCTGAATGGTGCATGGACATGTTCAGCCACCTGCTCGAAGTGAACCTCGCCTTGTTGGATCTGGTTTGGGATGCCGGTTACACCTTCGATGCGATTGGGTGGCCCGATGATATGGGCTATAAACATAATCAATTTTTTTCAATCGATATGTATAAAGAATTGCTGGCTCCGTTCCATCAGCGCGCGATCGATTGGGCGCATGCAAAAGGCATCAAAGCCCACCTCCACTCATGCGGCGATGTGAATCCGTTTGTTCCGCTGTTGGTAAATATGGGACTGGATGCACTGAATCCGCTGGAGGTGAAAGCCGGCATGGACACCCTGCACTTGAAGCGTACGTATGGGCAGAAGCTGCTATTGCACGGCGGCATCAATGCGGTGCTCTGGGACAAGCCGGATCAGATCAGAGCAGAGATCGAAACGAAGCTTCCGTCGCTGAAAGAAAACGGCGGCTATATTTTTTCTTCCGACCATTCAGTGCCGTCAAGCGTGAGTCTGGAGGATTTCAGGGGAATTGTGGAACTGGCGAAAAAACTTGGTTCGTATGATTAATTTTGTTTGGAGTGCCAAAGCTTGCTTTGGCGACTTTGAATTAAAGCATCACTCAAAATAATCAGATCGAGGTTCCAATGAAACTAACACAATCGCTCAGGGGCGCTGCCGCAACCCTATTCGACTATTCCCTTACCGTTCCCGTCATCGATACTCATGAACATATCCCGCGGACGGAACAGGATTACAATCAAAGCCCGATCAAATTCGGAAATTTATTCAATCCGTATGTCTCGAACGACCTGGCTTCTGCGGGTATGCCATTCCCGCGCGATCAATGGGCAGCATTCGTATGCATTCAAGCAGATTGGGCAGCCTTTGAGCCCTACTGGAAGGCGGTCAAACATGGGAGTTACGCACGTCCGCTGAGAATCGCGCTTCGCGAGTTTTACGGTGTCAACGATTTCAGCCAGGAAAATTTTCTGGAAATTGTCCGCCAAATAAATCGAAACAATCAGCCGGGCATTTACCGCAAAATTTTCACTGAAATGTGCGGCATCGAAAAAGCAGTGCGCTGTGCCGGCGACCTTTCCGAACCGGATGATCCCATTCTGGTCGGGAATATCTCATCGCCATCGCTGCAAGTCACATCAAAAGCCGGGATAGATGGCATGGCTGAAGCGGTTGGTGCCGGACAAATCAGTTCGATGGATGAATTGCTGGACGTATCGGATCGCTGGATGGAAATCCAGGTGAAGCAAGGCGCCATCGAATTCAAAGCCATGGCAAATCCCGTTGAAAATCCGGATCGCGCAGATGCCGAAACCAGCATGAAAGCGATACTCGACGGCAACAAGCTGGGCGAAACCGAGCTGCACCCGTTGACAGCATTCATCCGCGAAGCCAATGCGCGAAAAGCGGCGGAACTGGGCGTTCCGCTTGCAGTGCATACTGGCGTCTGGGGTGATTTCCGAATCCTTGATGTCAATCACCTGATAGGATTCATTCAGCGAAATCCGGACACGCGAATCGATATGTATCACCTGGGCATTCCGCAGGTGCGTTCGGCAATCCAGATCGTGAAAAATTTCCCGAACGCTTACCTCAATTTATGTTGGGCGCACATTGTTGCCCCGGAGATGGTGGTGAGCGCGCTCAAGGAGGCAATTGATATGGTTCCCCTGAACAAGATTTTCGCATTCGGAGCCGATTACGTGCTTTTCATCGAGAAGGTTTACGGGCACTTGCTCATGGCGCGGGAAAATATCGCGATTGCCTTAGGCGACCGGGTAGATCGGAATCTTCTGGATTTGAGCGACGCGCAGGAGATTTTGCACGCATGGTTCTATCAAAATCCAAAAGATTTTTATCGACTATGAGTTTTCAGGAGGTAACCGTTTTTAGCGGCGAAAGAGCCTTGTTATTAAACTCTGGTTTTTGGAGCTTACAAATTCACGCATCTCCGCTTGTCACGATCGAAACCATAGTTTCGGTAATTGAGGATAGAGCCAGGGAACAATGGAGATCGGTTTTTATCGCGCTTGCGAGTATCTCTAATATAAATCGGCATCAAGCATCGTACGAAACAATAAACGCTCACTTACCAATTGCCGGGCTTCAATTTTATTATCCCTGCCCCTTGAAAACCACCAGCAATTGCGGCATCGCATGAAGCTTTGAATAATACTTGATTTTTATGTTGAAAACCACTATTTTAAACCTGTTTTAACCGGAAGAAACCATGAAAGGAAAATCTGCATTGCGAGTTTCCTTTTCTATGCTGATGCTAATTCCATTGTTTATTTGCGGCGTTCAGATCGGGAAAAGCCAGAATATGATCACACTCAACCAACCGGACAATGGCTACCGCGGCATCTGGTACATGAATCAGCCATCGAATGATGAATACGTGTATAAATATAGCGGCGGCTTGGGGACGTATTGCGCCAAGCACCAGTCTTTTGCGGTGTATTGCGACTCAGTGAAGAAAACCTTTTTCTGTTATGGCGGTACCACGCGGGATGACAATCGCCATCTGCTGCATGTCGTATCGTTTTATGATCATACGACAGGAACCGTACCGCGCCCCACAATTCTTTTGGATAAACATACGGATGACGCGCACGATAATCCGGTCATATCAGTTGATGATGCCGGTTTCATCTGGATTTTTTCAACATCTCATGGCACGTCGCGTCCTTCGTGCATCCACAAAAGCAAAAAGCCGTTTGACATTCGTGAATTCGAGCTTGTGCCTGCCACGAAGATCGAAAATTCCAGGCAGGTGCCCATGACGAATTTTTCGTATATGCAAGCCTGGCATGTACCGCGTAAAGGATTTGTCTGCTTTTTCACACGCTATAATTATCCGGCAAAGCGCACCCTGTGCTTCATGACCAGCGCAGACGGCGTTTCGTGGTCAACTTGGACCCGGCTGGCTTGTATTCAGGAGGGACACTACGGCATTAGCAGCGTGGAAAAGGGAAAAGCTGGGCTCATCTTCAACTATCATCCCGAAGGAAAGGGCTTGAACTGGCGCACCAATTTATACTACCTCGAAACCAGCGATTTCGGAGAAACCTGGCAGTCAGCCGACGGAACTCCCATCAAGTTGCCAATTTCTGAAGTGAAAAATCCTGCGCTGGCGCATGATTTCGAGGCGGAAGGTTTGAATGTCTATTTGAAAGATCTCCGCTATGATGCGGGGGGCAATCCTGTTGCCCTGGTTGTAACGAGCAAAGGTTATGAATCGGGTCCTCAAAACGATCCGCGTACGTGGATGATTTTGCGCTGGAACGGGCAGAAGTGGGAAATTCGCCCGGCGATGTGTTCGGATAATAATTATGATATGGGATCGCTCCACATCGAAAGTGACGGCACCTGGCGCATCGTTGCGCCCACGGAGACCGGACCCCAGCCGTACAATCCCGGTGGCGAGATGGCGCTCTGGGAAAGCCGGGATCAGGGCGTATCCTGGCACAAGGCGAAGCAAATGACGTCGAACAGCGCGCGAAATCACACGTATGCCCGGCGCCCGGTAGATGCGCATCCCGAGTTTTATGCCTTCTGGGCGGATGGTCACGGTCGGAAGCCCTCCGATTCGACGCTTTATTTTTGTAATAGCAAAGGCGACGTGCGCCAATTGCCACGCCTGATGCAAGAGGAGACAGAGGTGCCGAAACTGCTTATTAATCATTGAAACACACTTCTATCGCGATATTCAAAATATGATGAGAGGAAAGAATAGCAGAAGATGACCAGCAGGGAAATAGTATCTCGAATCATTAAATTTCAGGGAGCAGAGCGCTTGCCGTATGATTTGCCTGCAAAATACGGCTCCGATTTTGCATGGACCGGAATGTCACCCAATCCCGACGCGCGTCCCAGCAACCAGCGGGACGAATGGGGCGCGTACTGGGAGAATATTGGTGAAATGGGACTCGGTGAGGTGAAGGATTTCCCGCTCAAAGACTGGGACGATTTTGAAAACCTGACGATTCCCGATGTTACCGAAGCGAAACGCTGGGAAAGCGTAAAAAACGCCCGTGAAGCTGCCGGAGATAAATTCCTGCTTGCGAATGGCATTTCGATTTATGAGCGTGTGCATTTCATCCGCGGACTCGAAAATACCTGGATGGATATTTATGATGTCCCGGAAAAACTGGGCAAGCTGATCGATATTCTGGTTGACATGAACCTTTACGCTATCGAACGTTTCGCGCGTATCGAAGCCGATGGCTATATTATCGGAGATGATTGGGGCTTGCAGAATCGTTTGATGATACAACCGGATGCCTGGCGCGAAATCTGGAAACCGCGTTATGCTCGCATTTTCAATGCTGCACACGCAGCGGGAATGCTCACATTTTTGCATAGTTGTGGTCACATCGTCGACATTCTAGATGATCTTATCGAAATTGGGCTGGATGTCATCCACATGGATCAACAGGAGAACATGGGATTGGAATTGCTCGGAAAACGGTTCGGCGGCAGGCTCACTTTCTATTCCCCGGTTGATATTCAAAATACGATGGTCAATGGTACGTTGGATGAAATTCGTGCCTATTGCCGTCAGATGGTGACGCATCTCGGGCGACCTGGAGGCGGATTCATCCCCCGGTGGTATTCCGATCCAGTGGGAGCGGGACATCGGCAGGAGGCGATTGATGCCATGGCGGAGGAATTTTTACGGCTCAGCCGGGAGCACCCAAAAGGCAGCTTTTGATACTTATGAGCTGCTGGATCAATTTTTGAACAAGCCTGGTTAAAAATACATGATGCCCTGCAAATTGTCGGTTTTTTTGTCGTGCCCGGCGGGATACAGGGCGCGCGAGAGATATTTCTACGCGCGATCTGATTCGTATCAGAAAAAATTTATAAGAATCATTTTTACCTGGAATTCTAAAATGCGATTTGGTAAATGGATATAAGCCCACTAAACACATAAAATAACACAGAAAGCCTTTTTCGCATATTTC
>JAFGMA010000105.1 GCA_016927835.1 Candidatus Zhuqueibacterota bacterium
ACGATCAAGAATACTTTAGACGAATTTTCATTACCAAGTACAGACAGACGTAATTATTGCGCAGTTATTTAATGCGTTTATTATAGATATAATCAATTAATAATAAGCTTACAGAAACAATTGGGCGTTGATTCATACCAAGCATTGGATATTAATTCTTTAATCCCAAAATTATCTCGTGAACATACCGCTTTGGTGGAAATAAATACCACGTCAGTAGGAAGTTCTTTTTTTATCTTGCTCCCTAATACAGAGTTTTCAGCTAAGGAATCGAAGCGAAATATAATCACGCTTTTTATTAATGACTTAACAACTGATAGTTTAAATAAAATTCTATGGAATCATGATAATAAAGAGGAAAGCTGGCTCGGAATTTATCCAATGTATAAAAAGGAAAGAAGATCGTGGCTTAAAAATCAAGAATTAGTTTTAAAAAAAATTGGGGATTTGGTGTGGCCTAAGCTTGACTCTCTATTGCAATATCATAAAATAAGTAAACTTGTATTCGTTCCAAATGGAAAATTATTTCTTTTTCCTTTACATGCCACGCCCTTTTCCCCAATTGATGGAGAGATTTTAACTCAAATTTATCCATTACAACGATATTCAATTTGCTATTCACCCTCAGCCCATGTGTATGAACAGTTGATTCAGAAACATTCTCAAAAAACCAGAATTTGCAACGCCTTATTTATTGGAGATCCCGACGATAATCTTGGAGCACATTTTAGCAATGAAAATTGGTTCTCAAAAAAATTGAGCAAACATAATATTCAATTAAAAACTTTAAGATATAAAGATATTACGATTAAGAATATTTTGGAGAATGTGGGACAATCAAATTTAATACATTATCATGGCCATGGTTATTTTAACTGGTTTAAACCAGAGGAATCAGGTCTACAAATGTATTCTCCGGGAAAGCCCAAAATATTACTAAGCGTAAACCAGATTCAAAAAGATGCAAATTTGAGTCAAGCGAATTTAGTTGTATTATCTGCCTGTGAAACAGGAATGACAGATATTCTCAAAGATGCATTTGAAGATCAGTATATTGGCTTACCTGCAAGCTTTCTACGTTCAGGGGCAAAAGCTGTTATCGGTAGCTTATGGCAAGTACCAAATACAGAGACCTCATTATTGTTTAGTAGATTTTATCTTGAATTATTTAACGAGAAGGAAAATTTTTCCCCTGCCGAGGCATTACGTCGAGCTCAATTATGGCTAATGCGAGCCAAACCTGAAGCAGTTGAAGAGGCAGAGTATAAATATTTGGGTTTAGAAGAAGGTACAAAAAAGTTAAATCTCACACATTCACAAAGTCCCTATTCACACCCTGAAAATTGGGCTGGATTTTATATAGTAGGTGATGGATTCTCGAAGTTAAAATAAAGTTCAAAAACCTTTAATAATTAACCGGAGGAATTATCTTATGAAGTCATCAGTATCAGGCATATTAATCTGCATTTTCTTAATGACATCTATGCTTTGCGCGGAAACAACAATTACGATTGGCAGCCGAAAGATACCTGGGAAATCCCACTTTTCATTTTTCGTATCTGGCGCATCAACCTCTCCAAGACATTACTTTTCTGAAAACTATGACCCAGCTAACGGCATATCGCTTGGAATTGGATTTGCTGTTACCCCTCTACAAAATAATAGCATACATGTCGGTACATTCTTCCTGCGATATCATAAGGATAAATTTGACATGAAAGGAGTAACAGGGATTCTTAACAAAAATAACAAATCTTCGATTTCGAGTATATTCATTGGTGGAGATGTTGGTTTTCCAATAATTTTAACAAAAAAAAACGATTTTACAATTGCACCCTCTTTAGGAAGGGGATTTGGCTTGTCATGGTTCTCAATTGATGAAAGTCTTTACAATAAATTAGGGAAATCAACTCTAACCGAACTTAAACATGAGAAAGATAAATTACAAATTAGCTCAATGTTTCAGATTGGTTTGCTCGTTACTGGCTTAAATCATGTTTCAATAAAATATAGTTATGATTTTATGAACATCGAGAGGGCATTCATGACGGGACATTGGATAATCAGTGCTGGTATTCAGGGACTTTTAACAGAGGGGATTCCTGAAATTATAGAAATTTTTTTACCTAAAGAAAAAACAGAAAAAACTACTTATGCAGTGGTTAAGTTGGTCTATGCTACAGCAGCATCAATTTTTTGGTATGATTTTACTTACGAGAATCATAATTGGCCTTTCGATGATGATCCACCTTTGAGGTTTAATCGACATTTGTTAACATTGAATTATTACTTTTAATTTGAAGATATATTTACTGAATAGAACCAATTTTGGCCCTAACTATGCTTTCACCTGACGCGAGGGCGGTTGGGTAAAAATCAGAACAGTCGGTGCAATAGTGGAAGTTTGGTGCAAATCCAACGCTCTATGGTTCTAAGCCCTCGCGCAGGTGAAACTTGCGTTAGCACCCCCCCAAAAAGCCAAACCCCCAGCCATCCTATCACTGAGCAGTTGAAACTGTGCCACCTCATCGATTGGCACTTGCGTTAGCGCAGGTGGCACATTTTCAACTACAGACGTACTGGAAATAGGGTATGCAGCCAGGTTTGGACTTTGATGATTTTTTCCAGATTCTTATCCAATACTTTGAAGATATTCCTGGCGATAGCGGGATTTGGTCGTAAGATGTATCCCAATAGCTTTTTTAATCCTACGATCAGATCCATTTTGAAAAAACAGCAGAAATAAAAATTCTTTTTGTACCATATTTAACATGTTTGACATGGTTTAATCCTCCCGGTTTTATCCAGGAGAAACTACTCATTCTTTCAGTTAAATGTGGCATATTTTCAACTGCACTCAACTGGCAAATTTTGAGTGCAGCTGACACCCATCCCCACCCCCCAACATTTCCCTTGAATTTACCGGATTTTTGCCGTATCTTGTAGGTCATGAAATTATCAATCATCATTGTAAACTATAACACTTCCGGTGACTTGCACGCCTGTCTTGCTTCGCTCGAAAATTATGAATCACCGGATATTGAAATCATCGTGATTGATAATGCGTCAAAGGATGATTCCGTCCGAATGGTGCGCCAAAATCATCCCGGCGTCGTTTTGCACCCTTTGCGGAAGAATCTCGGTTTTTCAAAAGCCAATAACCTGGGCTCCGAACAAGCAAGCGGTGAATTCCTGGTTTTCCTGAATCCAGACACAGAGCTGTGTGAGCCCATTTTCGAAAAACTGCTGCACGTTCTCGCGGCACATCAGGACGTCGGTATCATCGGACCCCGGCTCGTTTTCGAGGACGGAACACTCCAGATGTCCACCGGCGCGTTTCCGGGGATTTGGTCGGAATTGCGCATGCGCCGGCTTTCCCGGAAATTTGACAAACAGGACAAACGACTGCTCCGCCGACTTGAATCACGGTTCAATTTCACGCAGGAAGTGGACTGGGTAACGGGCGCCTGTATGATGCTTAAAAAAGAGTTGTTCGAATCTATCGGCAGATTCGATGAAACGATATTTATGTTTTTCGAGGATGTTGACCTGTGCCGACGCGTGCACAATGCCGGGCTTAAAATCCTCTATTTCCCGGAAGCCAAACTAATACACAAGCGCGGCAGCTCTTATGCGCAGCGCAACGCCGAAATCGATAAAATCTATCGCCAGAGCCAGTTGACTTACTACTCAAAACACAACGCGTTCTGCTCGAACCTGGCTTTGAAATGGTATTTGAAATATATCAAGCGCTTCAACGTTAAAAATGAATCATGAAAATTTGCATCGACGCCCGCAAAGTGTTTGATTTCGGAATCGGAACGTATCTGCGGAATATCCTGTACCAATTTGCGAAAATGGAACACGGGCATCGTTTTTTTCTGCTGACCGCGCCGAATGACCTGGATCGATTGCAGCAGCTTTCAAACGGCTTCGAGCTCGTGCCGGAAATTGCCGGCAAATATTCATTGCGCGAGCAGTTTTCAATTCCGCGGGTTTTGCGCCGACTGGATGTGGATTTGTATCACTCACCACACTATGTGATCCCGTTGATTAAAACCAGACCAACGCTCACAATCATCCATGATGTGATCCATTTGATTTTTCGGCAGCAATTGAAAACGCCGGGGGCATTTTATTATGCCAGCTTCATGCTCAGACACGCTGTGAAGCATTCGGATCAACTGGTCACCATTTCCGAATGGTCAAAAGCTGATATCGTGCGAACCCTCGGCGCGGATCCTGCGGAAATTGAAGTCATCTACGGCGCCGTCGATGAATTTTTCAAAAAGCAAACGCAGCGTGATGCGGTCGAGATGGTAGCTCGAAAGCTGAACCTTCATAGCAATTATCTGCTATACAGCGGCGCATTCAAAGCGCATAAAAACATAGATCGATTCATTCGCGCCTTTGCGCGGCTTTCGCGGGATGAATGCCCGCTGCTCGTGCTGGCGGGTGACCGGCTCGCCAATTATCCGGCGCTGCAAGCAACCATACATGATTTGTCACTCGACGACCGCATCATCAATCCGGGCTGGCTGGAAGCTGAGGATTTTCTTGCGCTCTACCAGGGTGCAGCCGCTTTTGTTTTCCCTTCGCTCTACGAAGGATTCGGCTTGCCGCCGCTGGAAGCCATGTACTGCCAGATTCCGGTAGTTTCGTCCAATGCATCCTGCATGCCCGAAATCCTCGGCGAAGGGGCGCACTATTTCGATCCCAATTCAATCGATGATATGGCGTCGAAAATCCATGACGTATTGAGCGATAACTCATTGAGAGAGCGCTTAATCAGGCGTGGCAGACAGCAAGCAGCAACATATTCGTGGGAAAAATCGGCGCGCCAATTTCTAACGCTATACGAAAAGATGGCATAGATGAAAGTTGCCCTCATTCACGACTGGCTCACGGGCATGCGCGGCGGGGAAAAGTGCCTTGAAGTTTTTTGCGAGCTTTTCCCGGACGCGACGGTAATGACGCTGTTGCACCTGAAAGGCACGGTATCGCCCGTCATCGAAAACATGGCGATTCAAACGAGTTTCATTCAGCGGCTCCCGGCGCTGGAACGAAAATATCGGCATTATCTGCCGCTGTTTCCCGCGGCGATCGAGCAGTTTGATCTGCGCGGCTACGATCTGGTGCTGTCCTCCAGCCATTGTGTGGCAAAAGGCGTCATTCCTCATCCCGGAACGCTGCATTTATGTTATTGCCATACGCCGATGCGCTATGTCTGGAGCATGTACCAGGAGTACTTTGGTTCCCGGCGGATTCGGGGGATTCAGCGCTATCTCATCGCCATTTTTTCGAATTATCTTCGTACCTGGGATATAACCAGCAATCACCGGGTGCATCATTTTATCGCCAATTCGGAGCACGTTCGAAAGCGCATCGAACATTATTACCAGCGCCAGGCGGACGTAATTCATCCACCGGTCGATACATCGGTGACAACGCTTTCCACACGCGATGATGGGTATTTTCTGATTGTTTCGGCACTGGTTCCGTATAAGCGCATCGATCTTGCGGTGCAGGCATTCAACCAACTGGATGAAAAACTTATCATTGTCGGACAGGGCTCAGAGGAACGCGCCTTGAAAGCGAGCGCAAAGGGAAATATCGAATTCACGGGCTGGGTGAATAATGAAACGCTCAGGCAATATTACGCCGGTTGCCGCGCCTTGATTTTTCCCGGTGAAGAGGATTTCGGCATCGTGCCGATTGAGGCACAGGCTTATGGCAAACCGATCATTGCCTATGGCAGGGGCGGCGCGCTGGAAACTGTAAAAGGTCTGGCGCCGGATCGCGAATCCGGTGAGAAAAACACTGAATTTAGCGGAATATTTTTTGCTCGGCAAACGGTCGAGCATCTCATCGGGGCGATTGAAACGTTCGGAAAAACGACATTCGATCCGCAATACATCCGTTCCCATGCACTGAAGTTCGACCGTTCCATTTTCAAAGAAAAAATCAAGCGCGCCATTGTTGAAAAAATGAACGAATTCAAATCAGCATCGCAGAACCAGGAGCATTAGGCATGTTGCAAAAACGGGAAGGTGAGTTGCTTCTCCCATTTATTTCATTGATTTCGGATGGGATTCTCATCGAGTGTTCTTTCTTATTATCCTATTGGTTCAGATTTTATTCACCTTTAGTACAATATTTCCCGGTGACCAAAGGCTTCCCCCCGATTGCTGCCTATTTCCAGGGATCGCTGGTTTTGATTATGGTCTGGCTCGTCCTGTTCCAGCGTTTCGGTTTATACGGTACGCGGCGATTGATCAGTTTCCTCGATGAGTTTTATGACATCATCAAAGTCGTCACCCTCGGGATGCTGGTGATGATGTCGGCAGCATTCTTTTACCGGGGATTTTCTTTCTCGCGTCTCGTTTTCTTATATATTTGGATGACGAGCATCGTCCTGTTGTCGATAAATCGAATCATTCTCATTGAATTCAAACATCGACGTTTCGAACGCGGCTACGGACTGTTGAATGCAGCCATCATCGGATCAGGCAAATGGACGACGATTATATTCGAAAAAGTCAGCCAGCATCCGGAAGCAGGATTGAGAATTCTGGGAACGATTGGTTCGATACCTGATTTGGCACAGACCACCAGCAATCTGGGCGAAAAGAGCGACCTGCCCGATATTATCCGTCGGCACAACATCCATGTTCTGCTGTTTGTACTTCATTCCGGGGAACGCGAGGCGCTGTGGCAGATCATGAAAAGCTGCGAGGGATTGAATGTCGAATTTGTCATGCTGCCCGATAATGTCGAAATGATGACCAGTCGAATTGAAGTCCTTGCCCTTGGGGGCATACCTTTGTTGCGCATAAAGGATGTGCGCATCAAAGGCTGGGAAGGCGTTTTGAAGCGTGTGTTCGACCTTGTCATTGCCAGCCTGGGTCTGATTGTTATTTCACCGCTGCTGCTTATCGTCGCCGGTTTGATCAAACTGACATCCCGGGGGTCTGTTTTTTACAAACAGAATCGCGTGGGATTTGACGGAAAAGAATTCTGCCTTTATAAATTTCGTTCCATGAAAATTGACGCGGAAAAAGAAACCGGTCCGATTTGGGCGGTTGAAAATGATCCGCGAGTGACACCCATCGGGCGCATATTACGCCGAACAAGCATTGATGAGCTGCCCCAGCTTTTCAATGTGCTGATCGGTGATATGAGTATTGTCGGTCCGCGACCGGAGCGCCGAGTTTTTGTCGATAAGTTCAAACACAGTATTCCGAAATACTTGGAGCGGCATCGTGTGAAATCCGGCATCACCGGCTGGGCGCAAATCAATGGGCTGCGGGGCAATACGCCGATTGAAGAGCGCACGCGCTTCGATATTTACTATGTTGAAAACTGGTCGTTGGCATTTGACTTTCGAATCATCATGAAAACGCTATGGGCAGTTATTGTTGGGGAGAACAGTTATTAACAGCATAGCAGAGAATCGGTGCAAATTGCCCGCTTATGCTTTGCCAGTTGGTTCAACGCTTTTTCGATTATGGAGTGAATTGGCTGCGTCAATTCAGTGCATCGACGCAGACGATGCACTCCAGGGGGAGATAATATTGAAATTGCGGATGCATTATTATTTTCATTTTAGAGATTCAGAGTATAATCAACCAGCATACAATTCACTATCGTTATTGCGATAAAATTCAATACTTTATTCCAATACATTGATACCATAAGGAGATATGAAATGAAAGCTTTGATTACAGGAGGTTCAGGATTTGTGGGTTCTCATTTAGCAGAAGAATTGCTAAACCGAGGGCACCAGGTATATGTGATTGATGATTTATCAACAGGACGTTTGGAAAATGTGAACCATCTGCTTTCCAATCCTAATTTCGGGATCGCTGTTGAAACGATTATGAATGAAACTGTCATGGATCGGCTTGTCAGCGAATGCGATATGATTTATCACCTGGCTGCTGCGGTCGGAGTCGAATTAATTGTGAGCAAGCCGGTTTCAGTCATCGAAACCAACATTTTAGGCTCGGAGATTGTGTTGAAATTGGCAAATCGCTATTTGAAAAAAGTACTGATCACTTCAACTTCAGAAATTTATGGCAAAAGCGATAAAGTACCTTTCGGGGAAGAAGATGATCGAGTATTGGGACCGACCACAAAAAACAGGTGGAGCTATTCCAGTTCAAAAGCGATTGACGAGTTTCTCAGTCTGGCATATCATAAAGAAAAAAAGCTGAATGTCATCATTGTCAGATTATTCAATACAGTGGGACCGCGACAAACCGGGCGCTATGGGATGGTCATTCCGCGTATGATCGGGCAGGCATTGAAAAACAAACCCCTCACTGTTTATGGTGACGGCGAGCAGGTGCGCTGCTTCACCTACGTGACCGATGTTGTGAAGGCTTTTATCGGGTTGACCGACCACCCCGGCGCTATCGGTGAAATCTTTAACGTCGGCAATAACCAGGCGATTAGCATCAAAGATTTGGCGTTTAAAATCAAGCAAATGACCAATTCCAAATCCGAGGTAATCTTTATTCCTTACGATAAAGCGTATGAAGAAGGATTTGAGGACATGCGAATTCGAATTCCGAATATCTCGAAAATTCAAAAATTTATCGGATTCCAGCCCAAAGTTGGTCTGGATGAAATTCTCACCAATGTCATCGAATTCCTCCGAAACGAACCAGAGCAATAATCTGGTGAACCTGCGAATAGAACGAAGCGCCCGGGCTTTTTGCCCGGGCATTTATTGTGCAAGTTGGCAGGTTCATTTTTGCGACAGTTGTCTGCGAATGCGGATTTGCCAATGAATGGAAGGGAGGTTATGGAAATCTTTACGCTTGGGCATTCGAATCGCACCCTGGAGGCATTCCTCGAACTGCTGAAAATCAATCATATCCGGCTGGTTGCCGACGTGCGCCGCTACCCTTTGTCACCCAAATTTCCGCAATATAATGGTTCCAACTTGCAGCAGGCATTATTCAAACACGAAATTGCTTACCACTGGTTCGGGAATCATCTGGGGGGCTTCCGAACCGAAGGCTATGAAAATTATATGAAAACGGAGTCGTATAAAGCCGGCATCGAACAACTCATCGAAATGAGCCAGAAATTAAAAACGGTTATCCTGTGCGCAGAGAAAGCTGTCACGCGTTGCCATCGGTTGCATCTGTCCGATAGCCTGATGGAAGCCGAATTACGGGTAGTCCATATTGTGGATAAGCAAACGCAAATAGATCACGGCACGCTTTCCAGGGATTTAAGAACCAATCGAGGTGATATACCGCAGATGGAACTTCGGTTTTGATTTAGAGTAACCATGCTATAATTCTAAACACGTTTTAATTTTGCTTCCGCAGAAAATGAATCCAATTTTCATCATTGATGGCTACAATGTTATCCACACGATCAATCAGTTGAAAGCGCATTTGAGGCGTGATCTCGAAGCAGCACGCCTTCAACTGGAATCCATGATTCGGAATTACCAGGCGTTGAAGAAAGTGAGCGTCTATCTGGTATACGATGGCGCGAAAATCGGATGGTTCAAGCCCGCGCATTCGAAAAATTTCAAAATACTCTTTTCGCACTCGAACGAAGAAGCGGACGCCCTCATCAAAAGGCTGATCGCCCAATTTTCCGGAAAGCGCCAACTCATTGTCGTAACACGGGATCAGGACATTTTAAAATTTGCGCAAAGTAAAGGCGCGGACACAATTGCGCCTCAGGAATTTTTTCACCGCATCACCAAACGCGAACCGTCTGTTGAATTGAGCAAAAAATATGATGCCAGTATGTCGCAAGACGAACTGCAGGAATGGATGGATATTTTTGAAATTCATCATAAAAAAAAATCAAATGATTGATTGGAAATTGAGTGAAAATGAAAGCTGATTTCAGCGAAAAACTCATCCGCCATCGCAGGCTATTTATCAGCTTCATTGTGGGTCTGACAATTTTGCTGCTGCTGATCCTCAACTTTGGGAGCTGGAGTCTGATCAAACAGATGGGGGATAATCTCGAGAAAGAACTCGAATTGCGGCTTTTTGCCATTGCCGATATTGCCGCCAATCGCATTTCGTATGAATACGCTGAATATCCCCGAAACGATTTCTATACCGCGCTCCTCATTGAACAGACGCTGCCGTTTACCCTGCGCAAAATAAAAGAAGATAACCAGTTACAGGCAGTATTTTTGATTGACGAAGATTACCTCGTCCTTGCCGATGACAAAATACAGTTAACGCGATTGATGCGCCGAACAGATATTAAACTGGATAGCTCGTATGTGCAAAATGCATGGCAGGGATTGACAACGGTATCTCAGCTTCATTTATTGGAAGGCAATCGCTTCAAAAGCGCTTACGCGCCGATCATCAACAGCGACGGAGACATTCCCGCGCTCCTGGTCATCGAAGCAAATGCCCATTTTTTCGATACGGTGCAATTCTATCAAAAAGGGCTGATACTCACTGTGGTGATTAGTGTGGTGATTCTGATCATTTTTTCGTTCTTTTTATACACGGCGATTTCGTTTTTGCTGAGAAATTATGAAGCGATGAAACGCTCGGAACGTCTGGCGATGATGGGACAAATGGCAGCTAGTGTGGCGCACGAGATTCGGAATCCGTTAAGCATTATTAAAAGCACCGGCGATGTGCTGAAGGACATGTATGATGATGCACAAGCGCCGAACGAGTTATTCGATTTCATTCCGTCCGAGGTAAAACGCCTGAATCGAATCGTATCCGACCTGCTTACATTTGCCCGTGAACCCAGGCTCGAATTGCAGCGGATCGATATTCGGGATATTGTCCGCCAGGTTAAATATGAAATCGAACAGGAATGCGATAATAGCAGGATAACGCTGCGAGAAAATTGTGCGGCGAATTTACCATCGATCGACATTGATTCGGATGCAATTCGCCAGGTATTGTATAATATGATCCTGAATTCGGTCCAGGCGATAAAAACGCAGGGCACGATCATGCTGACCGTGACAGCGGAGCTTGTGAAGGGCAACTCTTTTATCCGCATCGAAATCGCCGATGATGGCTGCGGAATCGAAGAGGATATCAACAAAATTTTCGATCCGTTTTTCACGACGAAAAGCAAAGGCACGGGGCTGGGATTGGCGATCTGCAAGCAACTCATTGAAAACCACGGCGGCTGGATCGAAGCTGAAAGCGAAGTCAACGTGGGAACAAAAATCTGGTTTTATCTGCCGTACCGTGGCTGAATGAAAAATACAATTCACCAATTAATTCATCATTTAGTGCCTCACAGGTTAAATTGTGTATTTTTGTGGCAAGATATTTTTAGCGCCTATTGCATGTTATATTTATTCAAGGTGTTACAAGGGAGATTTTTTCAGGCAAACATTTTGGCTCTGGCTTTTCTGGATTCGCTGTCAATTTCTATGTTTACAGTAAGTTATGAGATTGCTTCGTCGCTCGTACCTCGCTACTCGCAAGGACAAACTAATGTTACTTTTTAACCCTTAACGAGTATAGTTGATGCAGGAAACATTATAGTCTATTTATAGTTTGATTATTATCAGGCAATTAATTCAAGTTCGGAGAAGGCGTAACCTGCTTGAAATCGATATAATACACAGGCAAGACAGGCTCAAACTCGAATGATTTCTTCAAACCATCATGAAACGAGTTCGGCATTTGAATCATTAAGGGACGCAAAAACATAGCCTGAAATCGAGTGATGATTTCGGGCTTTTTTATTTTGAAGGTGAGATGATGGCAACGCTGCTGAAATTAATAGCATTGAATTTATCATTTCTAAAAGGAAAGGAACTTCCATGAAATGCAAATCTCTCACAGTACTCGTACTGCTGCCTATATTCATTAATATTCATATTGTGATGGCGCAAAAAAATCCAGGTTATCAACACTCTGCCAATCGATTGCGGCGTGAGGCTTCACTGGCAAAAAAATTCCGTCCGTTTGAAATCGAGTTGAATTCGTCAACCGATGTGAATAATCGCTATACCGACGTTTCTGTGTCTGCGGTGTTCATCAGTCCGGGCGGAACTGAACTTGCAGTCGATGGATTTTGGGATGGGGGTACGCGATGGAAAATCAGGATGATGCCCACCGAAATCGGGCACTGGCGCTACATGACCACATCCAATGATTCTCAACTCCATCGTATTTCCGGCGAATTTGACTGTGTCGACTCGGAGCATCCGGGCATGTTAACGGTGAGCCAAAAGTACCCGTATTCGTTTGAATTGGGCGAAGCCGGTCCGTTTTTTTGGATGGGCGAAACAAGCTGGTGCTTGATGAGTGACGCCGTACCATTCGATGGAACATTTCAGAGCTATATCGACGCGCGGTTGAAACAGAATTTTAACGGTATCCATTTTGTGCTGGGCACCGGCGGACTGCCGGTCGGCACTCAAAATCCTGTGAATGAAGGCGGAGCTTTGTGGGTATCACTGGAGGAACAGCGCATCAATCCGGCTTTTTTTCATTGGGTAGATAAACGCTTTGCCTATCTGGATTCAGTTGGCATGGCGATTGGCTTTTTTATCACCTGGGCACAGCATTATGATGCGTTTACAATGGAAGAGTATAAACGCTTTGAGCGCTATTTAGTCGCCAGATATGCTGCGTTTCCGCTGCTCTACTGGGTCATCGTCGGAGAATTCGATGAAGCCGAATCAATTGATGAATTCGAGCAACATGCTGCGGTATTTCAAGCGCACGATCCGTACGGACATCTGATATCGATTCATCCCGGACACTCTGATCCTGAAAATATCGGCACCAACCGCATCTTCGGAGCCGCACCCTGGATGTCATTCATCATGCACCAATTGCCTTATTTCGCGGAAAATGATACGCCGGCGGACATCAATCGCTATGTCAGGGAAGATCGCATTTTTGGCAAACCGGTTGTAAATATAGAATTTGGCTATGAATCAATGGATTATTATGGTGAAATTTTCAGCGCCGATGATGTGCGAAAATTTGTCTGGGCGATTGTTCTCGGCGGCGGCTTCCCGAGTTACGGACACAATAATACCATCCGCGGTGTCGATCTGAATGCCACCCGGAGTCAGGGCGCGGCGTACATGCAAATACTCCATGATTTCTTTCAAAACATTTCGTGGTGGCAGATGACTCCGGATAATTCAAAAGTATCCGCGGGTTATTGCCTGACAGATCGTTCCTCGGAGTATATCCTGTATTTGCCCGATAGCGCTGTGGTGACGGTCGATTTAACAGGGGGTACGGATTTATTGCATAACTGCTGGATGAATCCAAAAAATGGAGAGCGTCGCAGCGTTCAGGCGGTTCAAGCCGGTACCTCGCAGACATTTATTTCCCCATTCGAAGATGATGCCGTGCTGCATCTTTGGTCAGCCAGCAATGACATCGAACCTCCGGTAAAGAATCCTGATGTCGGCGGTGGAGATCAACTTCCCGGCTCGTTTATCTTGTACCAAAATTATCCGAATCCCTTCAATTCATCCACCACAATCCGCTATCGATTATCTCACAAAGCGAAGGTTGCTTTGAAAATTTTGAATTTATCAGGACAGCAGGTCTGCACGCTCGAGGATACCGTCAGAAGAGCGGGTGTGTATGCGGTTGAATGGGATGGGAACAATGAAGCAGGAAGTCCGGTTGCGACAGCGGCATATTTATGTCAACTTGAAATCAGAACCGATGAAATCTCGCCGCGGCGAATCGTGCGGGTTCGGAAGATTCTCTTTGAGAAGTAGTCGAAATTTTCAATCCTGAGATTAAAAGTCTGGGAAGAAATCGTGGCTTCAAAAATTTTGCGGGAGTTTTGTTTTTCAGATAGCGCCGGCAGCAGCGCTCCAAACGTCTCCGTCGTGCATCGGCGCTATCGAGTCAAAGCGTTTCATATTATACTTTGCACGGGCACAAATTGAACTTTCATGTCATTACGAGCGAAACGGAGTGCAGCGAAGCAATCCCATGAGGTTAAGCACTGAAAAGATTGCTTCGGCAAAAAACGCCTCGCAATGACAGTA
>JAFGMA010000106.1 GCA_016927835.1 Candidatus Zhuqueibacterota bacterium
ACGATCAAGAATACTTTAGACGAATTTTCATTACCAAGTACAGACAGACGTAATTATTGCGCAGTTATTTAATGCGTTTATTATAGAATAAAGATATTGTTCTTGACTTTATTAAATTCGTTTCGTAACTTTAATTCACGACAGATAAATTGAATCCTTTTTTTAATAATTTCAACAATCGTAACAGATCGTGCAGGTCAATATTTTTTACGAAATGGTGCGTTTAAACGAAGTCGTTCGGTCGTTTTGTAAAAATCATCCATCAGGCGGTTTCTTTTTGTGTTACATTGATTTGAAACCTTGGAATTGCTCACCTGTCCGATTTAAAAAAGTCTCGTCTTGATTGATACTTCTTTCATCATGGCACTGCAACCGGAATACGAAGCATTCGGTATCACGACAACTCTCTTCTGTTCCTAATCATACGCCACTTCCTGCAATCCGGATTTTTTCTCGCTTAAACCAGACACATTTGCGGAGCATATAGCAAAAAGCCATCGCAAGCTATTCCACCCTATCGACAGTTGAAATTGAGCGTTCGTTTGGCGATAAGGTTAACATTGCCTGAAACCCGTGACGTATTTTAATTTTTCATGATTTTCAGCCTTCGACAACATTTTCTCGGAGGCGCCATTTTCAATCGAATTGGATGGTTTTATAATCGGGAACGCTTCCAATTTGACGCACAGGCTTTTTATTGCACCTTGCAGCGATTTAATAAGGAGGTGATGTGAAACGCCTTTTCGCGATCAAACCGTCGAGTAAATCTGAATCGGATAGCTTGAATTTAATTAATGATTCTGTTGATAAAATCCATTTTATCGAAGTTAAACCGCCCTACAGTGTATCTAAATGAGGTTCAAAATCTGAAAATAGCATTAAATCAACAGGATCATTAATTTTCAACTTGAGGAGCCATCAAAATCCAGGCACAGCTTTTCTCGCAGCAGCAATCACGCAATAGCTTGAAAGCGCTGCCTGGATTACGTGTTACCGAAAATTGAAAGAAGGAGGTTACTATGTGGTTGAAAACAAGTATCATTATCCTGATGTCGCTATTGTTGAGTTTGACGATTACTCACGCATCAACCGTCGAACTTGTTAGCGGATCGGTTCAAAACACGCCGGTTGAGAATGGAATCCTGGAAATTTCCGTCCAACCGGATGAAACCATCAGCGGGCAAATAACGATTGAAACGGATAATATTGGCGAGGCAGGGAATATCGCTCCGCTGGTGATGGTGTGGAGTTGGGGTGCCCATGAAACCAGTTTCACCACAATCAATGGCTGGATTCCGATTGGTGTGCATTCGCATACTATTGACATCAATTTACAAGCACCCTCAGCGCCGGGTGTTTACTATTTAACTTTCGCTTTCTATCTCGAAATGACCGGGGCACAGGTTGCTTCGTTGACGAATTGGCAGGTTGCGGGAAGCCCCCACTGGAATGATGAGCAAGATATTGCGGACTGGAACGGCGATGAGTATCTTCAATCAACCAAAGAGCATATTGTCACCACACTTTATGAAGGCGCAGGAGGCTGGGGAACCGCCACCCTGCCCGCTGCAATGGTGAAAATTTCCGTCGGCGACTATTCAACTATGAAACTGACAGGCGGTTCAATCAGCGGTGCAGACGTCAAGGATGGCGTGCTCGAACTGGGCGTCGGCACAAATGGAATCATCAAGGGATCGGTTTCAGTTGAAGCGCATAATACTGCTGCCGCTAGCAATATTGCTCCACTGGTTTTGGTCTGGAGTTGGGGAGCCCATGAAACCAGCTTCAAAACGATTAAAGATCATATCAGCACGGGAACCTCCACTTACGACGTCCCGATTGATTTTATCGCTCCTGCAAACACGGGAGAAATTTACCTGGCTTTCGCGTTCGGTCTCGAAATGACCGGAGCACAGGTTGCCTCGCTGACCAATTGGCGGGTTACGGGAAATCCCCATTGGGATGACGGACACGATATCGCAGATTGGTCAAAACCGGAATATGATCAAAGCCTGGTTGAGCACAGGGTAACGACCATTTATGAAGGTTCAGGCGGATGGGGCAAAGCGATTCTTCCCGGCGCCATGATCAAGCTTAACGTGGGCAATTATTCCACTGCAAAACTAGCTGCCGGTTCGCTAAACGGCGTGAATATCGAAAATAATATGCTCAAATTGGATGTCGTTACTGACCAGGCGATTGGCGGAACGATTTCAGTCGAAGCAAATAATACCAGCGATCCCGGCAACATCGCACCGCTGGTATTGGTTTGGAATTGGGGCGCACACGAAACCAGTTTTTCGACAATACAGGGGCATATTTCAGCCGGTGCAACAACCCAGAATGTGCCCGTCAGTTTGGTTGCCCCGGCAACCGCAGGTACATATTATATCACCTGCGCCTTTGGATTCGAGATGAATGGTTCCCAGGTGGCGTCATTGACCAATTGGCGCGTACCGGGGAATCCGCACTGGAATGATGGGCATGATATCGCCGATTGGGGCGCGCCCGAATTCGAGCAATCAACAATTGAACACCGCGTTACCACCATTTATGAAGGTACCGGCGGATTCGGTCGCTCGATTCTTCCCGCTGCGATGATTGAGGTGAACGTACACTCCGCAACGCCCACAATCACCAGCATTTCGGATATCGGCAATGACCAGGGTCGGCGCGTGAGAGTGGCATGGGAAAAAAGCTGGCTCGATGGAAAACAAGATGCGCTTTCAATTCGAAAATATAGTTTGTGGCGGCGAATCGATCCACTTCCCGAAAGCAGCGCACAAGCCGGAATTCCAAAGAATATGAATTCCAGCCGGGCATTTCATACTATTTTGTCGGGCATTCAGCAACCCGATTATAATCACTTATCCGCAACACCTCTGCCGGCGGGTGAGTGGGATTTCATTCAGGAAATACCGGCTATCGGCAGTGATACGTATAGCGTTGTCGCCCCGACACTCGCCGATTCGACGATCGTTTCCGGTGTGCACTGGTCAATTTTCGCCCTGCTGGCACACACCGATGATCATTTGCTAATGTACGTTTCAGCAATTGATAGCGGATGTTCAATTGACAACCTGAAGCCTCACACACCCGGTGGATTGAGCGCCAGCCACGATAATAATGCCATCGAAATCGCCTGGGAAATGGTACCGGATGATGATTTCAATTATTATGCGATTTACCGCAACGATCAAAACGATTTGAATCCCAAACCCTACGCAACAACGATAGAACCCATTTTCAGGGATGCACAAATTCAACCGGATAAAACCTATACCTACAAAATTACAGCGATCGATTTTTCAGGAAATGAAAGCGAATTTTCAGAAGAAGCTGTCGTGCTTCCGGTTGGTGTCGCTCATTCTAATTCGATTCCAAATACGTTTTCGCTGAGTCAGAATTATCCTAATCCGTTCAATTCAACGACGACTATCGAATATCAATTGCCCAAAGCCTGTGACATCGAATTAGCAATTTATAATCTCTCAGGTCAACTCATTCAGGAAATTATGGTCGGGCAACAGAACGCCGGGTATCATTCAATCACCTGGAATGCAAATCAGGTAAGTTCCGGTTTATATTATTATAAATTGACGACAGCCGGTTACACAGCGATAAAAAAACTGGTACTGCTGAAATAATTTGAACTTGAGCGCAACTCTGAAGCTTGCCTGAAACGGGATTACAACTTGCTAGCTGATTCTTTCTAGTCCCGCCAAATCCCGGGATCAATTTTCTGCCAAATCTCCCGCAGCATCGGCAATGAGGATTGCTCGCGGGAGATTTTGCCTCCGATGAAGCCGGCACCTTGCTTTATTGGCAATGGATCTTTTACAAGGTGTTTGAAGCGCCCGTAGATTCACTCAACGGAAAGCAATTATTTTGATCGGTTCTCCCGTTTTTTTGGCTGCTACCTTCAAGGAATACAGTATCGTGCAGCCGTGTTACGATTCTTTTCGTCAGCAACTTCAGAATAGGTACAATTTTTGCTACTCATGATGGCTTGATATTGGAATCTATTCTCTTATTCGCCCGATACTTACGAAGGAATCTACACAACTCACGATGACCTATGGATGTAATCCTGATAATTTTTTCATTTATATCCACCATGATCGGAACCGTTGCGCTCTTCATTTTTTTAGTGAAGGCGTTTCATGTCGAAAATCAGACCAATGGAAAATCTTCTGAAAAGCTGCGGCTGATCCAGGAAAAAACCATTTCCTTTGTGGTTGCCCTCATCGTTAGCGAAATTCTGGGTATTTTTTTTCTGTTCCTGGCGGGCTCCTTTAAAAATATGATCGTGACTATCAATGGATTTGCTTTCCTCATCGCCTCCTGTTTGTGCTCGTTCATCATCATGGTATATGCCGTTCGCAATGATGAAATTGACTTGCGCTTCTGGATCGCGGTGCAAAGCGTCATCCTCTTCGCCTCACTGGCTCTCATCCGCTTATCGATTATTGTGCCGGATCAGGCAACCCTCGACAGGGTTTCAGGAGAAATCAGCCTGTTTTTGCAGTTCTTTTCAGTCATCTATTTTTCCACCACCGTGATTGCAGTTTTTTTAATCCTTCTCGATTCAATTAAAATTGAACTTCATTATAACCGCCATTATCTCATCTGGACCATCATCATGGGAATCGGATTCGGAACAGGGCTGTACGTCATCGCCAACAATTGGCGTGCATTGCTTTTATAAGAAAATTCGAAACCAAAAATCACCCGGTTGGTTTAAATAGCTGATACTGTAAAATCAAATTTCATCCCTGAGCGTTCCACAAATGCGATACTCCAGGAAGCAAAATTATCCGCATCCGTTTCATAGGTATAGCAATTGCTCCGGCTTCAATTTCAGGAGCAGCAAGATAAACAAGCCATCTATTCAATATGCCAGGCAAAGTTTCGGAAGAAAAAATCAACCAGGTTCGCGACGCAAATGACATCGTGGATGTCATTTCGCAGTACATGACGCTCAACAAAAAGGGCAAGTCATACCTGGGCTTGTGTCCATTCCATTCGGAGAAAACACCGTCCTTCACCGTTAGCCCGGATAAGCAGCTTTACTACTGCTTCGGCTGCGGCAAAGGCGGCAATATTTTCACCTTTTTGATGGAGCATGAAAAGCTCAGCTTTATAGAATCCCTTCAGGTACTCGCCCGCAAAGCCGGGATCCCGCTGGAATATGATCAGGAAAACGATGCGAGGCTGAAAGAAAAGGAAGCGATGTATCACGCGGTGCGCTTCGCGGCAAATTTCTATTACCTGAACCTTGTTAAATCAGTGCAGGGTAAGCCCGCCCGGGACTACCTGTTGCAACGCGGCGTTTTAATGGAAACCATAAAAGCGTTCGGGCTCGGGTACTCGCCGGATAGCTGGGACGGATTGATTCGCGCCGCTGCGGCGAAGTCCATCGATGTAAATTTCCTATTCAAAACCGGTCTGGCAATACAGAGAGATAAGGGAGGCTATTACGACCGATTTCGCGGGCGAATCATGTACCCGATACTGGATAAAGCAGGTCGCCCCATTGCGTTTGGCGCGCGACGCTTGAAGGAAGATAACTCGGCAAAGTATATCAATTCGCCCGAAGTCACGCACTTTTATGAAAAACGTTCCGTATTATACGGGCTCTCGCAATGCCGGCAGAGCATTCAAAGTGAAGATGCTGCGCTGATGGTGGAAGGCTACATGGATCTGATCAGCCTGTACCAGGCGGGCATTCGGAATGTCGTCGCAACTTCCGGCACCTCACTGACTGCTGAGCATGCCCAATTATTGAATCGGTACACTAAAAATGCAATATTGCTTTACGATGGCGATTCCGCGGGATCCAGGGCAGCATTGCGCGGATTGGACATTCTACTCGAAAATGATATGGACGTCCGCGTTGCTCAATTGCCGAAAGGAGAAGATCCCGACAGCCTGATCCGGGAAAAAGGCAAATCCGTGCTTACCGAATTGTTGAACCGAGCCAGTCCCCTGGTCGAATTCAAGGTGCAGGCATTGGCGCAAACCAGCAAATTGGACACGCCCGAAGGCAAGTCCAAAGCGATCCGGGCGATCCTCGAATCGGTTTTGAAAATTAAAGACAATATCAAGCAAAGTGTGACCATCCGGGAATTGGCTGAACGCTTCTTTTTAGACGAACGGTTGTTATTGCGGGAACTGGAGCAAGCGAAACGCCAGCATACCGGTCCAAAAGCTGGACCCACGATTTCGACTCAGGCAGATGGAAAGAATGCGCCCGCGATCAAGCCAAAAACGCGCACCAAAGCCGACATCGCAGAAATAATCCTCACCAAATTACTGATTCAGAGCAGCGATCTGGAATCATATATTTTTAAAAACCTCGATATCGAAAAAATCCGTCATTCACTGCTGCGGGAGATTATCCAAATTATTTTTTTATTTCATCGTGAAAACCGACGACTCGATCGGGCGAAATTGATAGCCCATTTCGAAGATCCCAAAATTGCATCGTTCATTACAAAAGCCTTATACGAACCCGTAAAATACGTTGATGGCACAAAACTGGCGTATGATTGCATGGTTCAACTCGAAAAACGCGAAATCACCGATGCGATGAAATCCATCCAGTTGCGATTGCGTGAGTGTGAAAAGCGCGGAGAGGACAGCTCAAAGCTACGGCAGCAGTGGCAATTGCTGCGAAATGAATTGAAAAAGGTTGAAGATACTGCCAGGGAAACCAGATAATCGAAACGATGCACGGCAAACCATCAAAATGAGAGTCCGATTCATTTATACAAAATCGATGACTTGCAGATAAGGATAAACGAGTTACTTCATACGGAATGAGTTGGCAACAGCTTTCAAGGCAGCTTTTAGATATACTCTGATTTGACCATTCATCCAGTACACAACTAAAACGGGAGATCGATGATGATAACGTACCTCATCTATGCGCTTACGGGAATTATCGCCGGATTCGCCGGCGGACTATTGGGAGTTGGTGGCGGAATTCTCATGGTTCCTATTTTTCACTATATTTTGAAACTGCCAATGCATATTGCGATAGGTTCATCGTTGATGGTAATCGTCTTCACTTCGATCGCGGGTTCCTTGAAACACTACCAGTTGGATAATATCAATTTTAAGCTTGCGCTTTCTGTTGCCATTTTTTCAATCGTCGGGAGCTATTTGGGTGCGCACTTTTGCGAAAAGCTGCCCGCAGATATGCTTCGAAAAATTTTTGCGGTGCTGCTATTAGCCACATCAATCAAAATGTTTTTCAAATAAATCCGGTTTTCGATATGCTATTTCAATTTCGGAACGGGATATCTTTTCAAACGATAAACCAGTGGGATCGCCTGCAAATTAATCAGCCCGATTTGCGGATAACGAGAGTGGGCTTCAAGAGTTGTTGGATTGTTTCGGTGTGTCCTTGCAGATGTTCCAGCAGAATTTCCATCGCTTTGCGACCAATTTCATAATTTGGAATATTGATAGTAGTCAGCGGTATTTTATCCCGGTCATCGATCCCGCTGTTGTCATAGCCAATGACGGCAATATCTTCGGGTACCCTGATCTTGCGTTCAGTGAATGCCTTAATCAACCCACGGGCGGCAAAATCATTTTGACAAATCATTCCGTTGATGGGATTCTTCTTCAAATCCATTGTCTTTCCCCAAAGATATGCCGATTGAAAATCATTGCGGCTTCGCGTCAAATCAATATTGAAAATATGAATATCTTGATTCGACAATTTTAAGGGATCCACGGCATCCCTGATTCCCTGGTAACGTTTTGCCCCCGAATGATATCCGGACGTCGCCAGCAACACACCGATTTTTCGGCGCTCGAATTCAATCAGCCGCTGAGCTGCGAGAAATCCGCCATGATACTCATCCGCCCCTGCAAAACTCACCCCTTTATTATCGACATACGATGCAGACACAAAGGGAATCTTGCGTTTGAATAAATAAACCAGTTCCGCCTGGGCTGGTGGCTGCAGATCAAAGGTTGCGACAAAAATGATACCCCGAACATTCATCTTTGAAAACCCCCGGATGATGGCATATTCGGTTTTCTGATCCTTGAATCCCACCGAAGATATAATCTCATATTTATTTTCGGCTGCAAGTTCCTCGATTCCTTTAATAATTTTTGAATAGAAAATATCCGAGTACAAAACATCGCTTATTTCGCGCACGACCAGACCGATCTGTTCTTTCCGCTCGCCCTCAGGGTGCGAATCGGATAAAATAACTGGGGTAGATGCTTTCGATTTCAGTTCTACCGATTCACCCTTCGAGCTTTCAGTACCGCATGATTCACGGACAACCAATTCGCAGGGCAAGACAATATGCGGCAATCGATGTGCGTTCTTCATTCGCTCAATCAAGAATTTGACCGCATGCCAGGCTTCCTTTTCAAACGGTTGATGCACTGTTGTCAGTGGGGGATTCATGTGTCTGGCGCTGGGCAAATCGTCAAAGCCGACGATAGCGACGTCATCCGGTATCTTTAAACCGAGTTTTGCCAACTGCAAATATACATCCCGCACGATTAAATCACTCGAAGCGAAAATGGCTGTGGGCTGCGATTCCAGTTGTTTGAATAGATAATCGCAAATATCACTGATTTTATGTTCTGGGAAAACAACCTGAATCCAGTCTTCGATACATCGAATTCCCGATTCCATCAGCGCCTTGCGGTAGCCTCTTTCGCGAAGCATCACCGTCGATGATAAAGGATACCGCAAAAATGCAATGCTACTATGCCCCAATTCAATGAGATGCTGAGTTGCCAGGTAGCCGCCTTGTTGATTGTCAATAGTCACAAAACTATAATTATCCGGTTCGGTTTGGAAAAATTTATCGATCAAAACCACAGGGATGCCCTGACGCTCAAAAATTTCGATTATTTCTTTATTCCGGGAATATTCGAACTCACTCGAAATGGGGTGATAGATGATACCGGCAACTTTTTTATGGACAAAATCGTTGGCGATCTCAAACGCCAGCTCAAAACTAAAATTGAAATCGGCTTGAATTACTTTGTAGTCGAATTTCCTCGCCTCTTCCTGAATGATAGCCAGCAGGTGGGTAAACATATTCCACGCTGAATCTGATTCGAGCGCAGACGATAGTACGGCTATCGTTTTATCTATCGACCAGTTTGACACGCTGCCCGTGTTATCATCGGGAGGAATTTTCATTTTGTTTTGAGACATAAAATCGCCTAAATTCCACGGATATAAATTG
Source organism: Candidatus Zhuqueibacterota bacterium (assembly GCA_016927835.1). Lineage (GTDB taxonomy): Bacteria > Zhuqueibacterota > Zhuqueibacteria > Thermofontimicrobiales > Sulfurfontimicrobiaceae > Sulfurfontimicrobium. The sequence continues at coordinate 9,234 of JAFGMA010000106.1, forward strand.
ATAAGCGCGGTGACGAATCCCCTGGATTCACTTGTGTTTGGTTTATTCTACAGTTTTCGTTCTCGCGGCGAACCCTCATGATTCCGCGGGAATCACGGCACTATGCGCTTTCGAAGACTAATAGCCTATTTCGTTGTCTTGAGGCTCGCTTTGAGCCGGGCGATCTCAGCTTGACGCTTTTGGCTCTCTTTTTTATTTTCCGCATATTTTATTATCGAATGCACCGGACTGGTACCGGCACCGATCAGGATGCCGCTGAGAATGATCGCGAGGGTCGAATTTACATTCAGACTAATAACTTCCAGTTCATTGATCATCTGAAAGACATCCAGCATTGCCAACCCGCACAGCAATATTCCGAAAATAACACCGAGTAGAACCATAAATATCCGGATGACAGCCTTGCGCAGCAGATCCAGCCGGATGATCGCGGGCAGCCCCGGTTGCGCATTTTCCCTGAAAAGCACGCTACGCAGCGCTTTCAAAGCCATGAGGAATTCTTCTTTATTCTTCTTTTTCGCTGATTCGAGTATCGCTGTATATTTTTTCTGTATCACCAAACCGAGCTTGTACCAGAGCCTGTCCAGTTTGATATAGGGCTCGATAAAATCCATAATGATCGCAATGAATTCCAGCAATCGCTCAATTACGGTGGCTGCGACAAGCGCAACAATGAAAACCAGGCTTATTTCGAGGACATTGGTAATGATATCCATTTGGCTCACCTAAATGTATTGTTTCTTTTTAAAATCTTCAATTTCGTTCATAGCGCCGGTTGAATTTCGCCAGCGCTTCTCCAATTCATGAGCGAGACCGATAAAACGAGCATGCGGGAAATTATTGCCGGGGCACTCTGTTTCACAAGCTGCATTATGAGCAATCAGCCTGGTGTTGTCAAAAATATCAATGCCATACAACAAGCTCCATAATGCGACTATCCTGGCTCCCGCCGTAAGTTGCTCATCCGTCGGAACGATATTTCCCATTTCTCCCCGCCCGGTAGCGTCGGCGGGATTTAAATTTGAATCAAAGCAACCGGTAAATGCCAGTCCCAGCGAGCGCTCGTTCTTGCCCCGGGTATGAATGCCGCGAGCATCCCAACGACAATAATTGTGCACTGTGCCATCAGCAGTGATTGCACAATGATAGCCGGTCTGGTAGCCGCGGGCTTCGAACACTTTAACCAATTCCATGAAAGTCGAATCGCTATGCATCCCGGTGTGGTGATACACGATCATCTCCGGTGGGAATTCACGCATCCGATTCACCAGTTTTTCAGGATCGAGTCCACCCCAGTATTGGACATCAATTTCCGGTGGCAGCGCGTTTTCTGCGGTCAGCGCTTTTTCTTCGCGTACGAACACGGATTCGCCAGTGGTTGCCGCGGGTGTACTGGCATCTTTTTTCGCCTGTAAAAATCGTATCATCGCATGAATCGGCTCTGTGCCCGTGCCGATGAGAATGCCGGTGAAAATATAATCAAGCCAAGTGTAAAGGGCACCCGTTCCCAGCGGAGAATTAAGCATTTTGAATACGCCGATATCGCCGCGACCACATAAAAAAATGCCAACCAGGCAACCCCCGATTTGCAGAACGAACTTTTTCGTAATCATGCCACGGTCTCTCGGCTCACCCTCATCAATGAGCACCACTGCCGATGCATCGCCTTCTCCGGATACTTTCGGTTCGTCCGCCTCTGCCGCTTGCTGTTGAATCGGCGCTGCTGCCGAATCTGCCGCCTGGCTTTCGCCGGAATCAGTTTTCGGCTTTTTCCTGGTCCACAATCCCAGGCTTTCTACCACCTGACTCAAAATTTCCAGAAACCGTTCGACCGAAGTGGACGCCAACAGCAAGATGCCCAGGACAACCATCACTTTTTCAAATTCCATAAGCTCTCCACGATTGGAATATGATTTTGGTGTGCCTATTGGTTTACAAAAGAAAACACACTCCCACTCATTGGCGCAAGCTGAGCTTGAAATTCGCTGCGTCCGGCATTGATAATTCTCCTAACTCGTACAATATAAAAAATATACATCCTTTGCGCAAGTACTATTTTTATCGGAATGTAAAACTTCCCTTACAATGAATCCAAATTTCACCGGGCATAAATCTGAAAATCGGTTTATCAAGCTATTTCACCAACGTATGTTGGTTAAGCAACCAACAAATTGGTATCATTTTCGTGCTTAAATGACAGAAGTTCTGGAACACAATTCATTATAAATTAGTTGAATAATTTAAATTTATGTAAATATCATTTTTCAAATGGCATGGTGCTTGCCAGAGAGCAGACGAAATTTTGAAAATCTCGATCGAGACGCGAATTGACGAATTTCGTTTTTTGTTATTGCTCAAAATCAAGCACCCAATAAGTTTGAACTGGCAAGATAATCGTGAACGAATGCATGATACCAGACAAGGAGGTGATATGGCTATTAGCAGGCAAAAGGAACCAATTGATTTTGCAATTTTCAAGTTTAATTGATCATACCAGAAACAACAAGTAATTCATTGCGATACAAAAAATCAAGAGGAATATAACGATGAAAAGACAAACCATTTTTAGCAGTCTCATGATGCTCGCGGTTTTAGCAATTTTATGCGGAACCACTGCGTTTCCGCAGGTACTGGATACCTATTCATTGGACCGCCCTTATGATGTGGTACAAATGAATGGATCGAAATTTCCGGAATTTACCGGTACACCTGTTGAAGAGCTATACGTATACGCGTATCATTCTTCAACGAGCAGTTGGGAGGCAATACCGTTCCAAATCGACGAAAAAGGCACAGATTCATATTACTCGCCAGACGATGGCTTGCTTGATGATGATGATGAACTCGTATTTATGGCACGCGATCTAGGCGACCTGGTGACCCCCGGCAACTGGATCGATGACGAAGCATCTAAAAGCAATTATCGCTACACGATCAGAGTTTATGACAATACTAACAATGCTAAACAGGGCTGGGCATATTTGTATAAATCGTCCACACTTACCCAGGCAAGCCGCAAAAGCTATATGAATTATGATTATCAAAACGATCGTGTTATCTCTGACTTTTTCGAAGCCGGCTACAATACCAATGGCGTACTCACCGATTTCGTAATCACCGCTGAAAACGGCGGAAACGGAACAGATATTCTCGATCGTCAGAAAATCAGACTTGCGGGTCTTTTAGGACCGGGAATGGAATATGAGATGAATGAAGACAGCATCCGCAAGGCTGAAATTAACTACATTGCTGGTCCTGTGCGCGTCATTCGGCGAATCCGCAACAACATTATTGTCGCCGGCGATACATTATTTCACGATCTTAAAATGACATCGCGCTTTCATCCCTTTTCAATGGATTATTCCGGTCATGCGAATTTCATTGAGCAACAGGGTGTGGGGCTGGTACGCCAATCATGGGATTTCAACGCCAACGCTTCCGGCATGAAATTCCATAGCACCAGCAACAGGAATATTGTTGTAGATGGCGCCTCGGATGGTACACTCGATGATTCGCTCACACACTATGCTCTTAACTGGATGATGGTGACCGGCAATCCGGGCACAATTTACGCGGTGAATGATCTGTCTTTTGTGGGTTCAAGCCAACGCTTGTATTACTGGGATAGTTCATCCGGCAAAACCGGCGACGATACCCATGATACTGGTGACAACAAATCATACGGCGATATGGGGATTATCATCAAAGGCTATCGTATCAGAGATACACTGGATTTCAAGAGCACCATATTTTTCCTGCCGGCGAATCAGAATGCGGACATCGGTGAACCCATGCAAACGGATTTCGCGAATCCGCTGCTGACGTTGACATCTTACGGCTCGTTCAGAGTCGGCGTAGCTGATGCGAAAGATCATTCGCAGCCGCGCGAATTTTATTTCTTCCCCAATCACCCGAATCCGTTCAATTCATCAACAAGCTTAAAATTTGACCTGCCTGAAAAAGCTTATGTACGGCTGCGCATCATGAACATTCTCGGGCAAACCATTCAAACGCTGGTCGATAAATCACTGACCGCAGGACAGCATCATTTAATCTGGAATGGCACTGATTCGCATGGAAATGATGTTGTGTCAGGCGTCTATTTTTCAGTACTCGAAGCCGATAACTACCACGCTATCAGGAAGCTTATCCTGATCAAGTGAGGTTGAATCCATTTAAGGAGGTGGGATAAAATAAAATACCCATTTAATGTTCTTAAGGGACTATTTATCAAAATAATTATTAAGCAAAATGTCCAGGTTATTTAATTCCCACCTCCTAAATTCGCAACGATTTCGGGATATGAAATCTGCGTTCCCGATTTCATATCCCGTGTTATGATTTCTAACAAAATTGAGTGCCTATGAAATTTGTGAAAAGCCATCCGTACGTGTTGCTGCCGTTTCTGCTGGCAGCAACCTTGCTGATACTCCATTCGTGTGAAATGGATCATGGTCTGCAACCCCTGCCTTCGATTCGCGGGCATGCGTTCATCAAAGGCATCCGTCCCGAAGTAGCAGGGGAGCTTATTGTGGTTGTCGCCCCTGATTTCCCGCCGAAAAAGTGGACCGATATCATTCGCACGCCACCACTCGATATTTCAGGCGATTTCAGTAAGGTGAAAGCCGATACAGTTGAATGGGAACTGCCATTGGCGCCCGGCACTTACGATGTTGCCGCGATTCTCTGGAAAAAACATGGTGAAGACTGGTCATTCGAATCGGTTTCCAACCTGCTGGGCGTGTATACCGAACCCAATTTATTCAAACCGAAACCAATTGAATTGCCCACAAACCTGGATTACGTCGATAGCATCGACATAAAAGCCGATTTCGCTCTGATCCGCTATGGCGCATTCATCAAAGGCGTGATCACCGTAGAAGGGGATTTCCGGGATGACACCGCAATGCTGATTCTGGCAGCATTCCCCATGAAACCGGAAACTGTGATCGATTACTTGTTCGCCATGGGCTGGGATTTATCAATTCCCATTAAGGAAGTTTCATATCCGCTGCACTATACGCTGGACGTCGCCGAAGGCTATATCAAATATATTGCTTTGTTCTGGAAAGGCGAAAAAGGCGGACCGTATGATTTCAAGAAAATTGGCGAATATATGCTCCAGGACGATCCGCCGCCCTGGCCCGGCGCCCCGAAACCGGAAGGTATCTGGGTAAGTGAAGGCGATACCCTGGTTGATAAATTCCGTGATAGCAAGGGAAAAATCACGTCGACCGTGGGCAACTTTGAGATAATCGCTGATTTCGATCGCACATATTAGCTACAACATTAAATTTAAATGAATAGGTTACGGAGTGTCAGCGGCATCCACATAGAGGATGCACTCCGAAATCGAACGACTTAACGTTTTAGTATTAATCACTTAACGAAAAATCTGATAACGCTTATGCAAAATAAAATACTGCTTATCATTGTTGCTGCCACCAGTTTATGTTATATCGCCTCGTCTGCGCCAGTTTTAAAAGGCACCATCGAAGGAACGGTTCTGGAAATGGACACCAAAGAACCATTGCCGGGGGTGAATGTGATGCTCAAAGGAACCTTTCTCGGCGCAAGCACCGATTTGAACGGACATTATATCATCCGAAAAGTACCGCCCGGAAAGTATACGCTCTCCTTTTCAATGATCGGACACCAGAAGCAGCAGGTGAGAAATGTGAAGGTGGATCCGGCTGCCACTACCACGGTGTCGGTAAATTTGAAAGAAACCGTCATAGATATGAATCCCGTCATTGTCACTGCGAGCAAGCGACGCCAGGATTTATCGGTCACGCCCCACAGCATCAGCATTGTGTCAAGTGCCGAATTGATCGATCGCGTCCCGTTGCGCCTGGATCAGGCTCTTGAAACAGTGTCCGGCGTATATTTTGTTGAAGGTAGTATCAGTATTCGCGGTTCATCCGGTTACACGCGCGGAATCGGATCGCGTGTTTTGCTGCTCATCGATGGCGTCCCCATGAATATCAGCGACACCAATGAAATCAACTGGAACGTGCTGCCGATTTTCGACGTGGAGCAAATTGAAATTATCAAAGGTGCCGGTTCAGCCCTGTATGGGTCCAACGCGCTCGGGGGGGTGGTCAATGTCATCACGCGCGAACCAACTTCCGAGGGCTCGATCAAATTTCGCGCGACCGGCGGAATGTACGATCAACCCCATCTCTATCAACCCTATTTAACGTATAACGAGTGGACAAAAAGGCAACTGCATTTTCATCAATTTCAATTGGCGGCGGGCAGAACATTTAATTATCGGAAACTGAATCCGGTAACACAATACCTGGTATTGCCGATTTTTCTCTGGCCCGCGAAACGCCACCTGGATGAATTGGGCGTACG
>JAFGMA010000107.1 GCA_016927835.1 Candidatus Zhuqueibacterota bacterium
AGCTGTGATATAAGATGCACTCGGAGGCTCGGGAGTGAAAGCCCTTTATGGATTTCACCACTCACATCGCATAAAGGCAATGCACTCCGAAATGTTCAAATTATGCCCGGTCGAAGTATATCTAATTGTATCGTATATTTATATAATTTGAAAGAATCGGAATCTTTCGAGAGTTACAATGCAGGTGAAGGCTATGTATGTTTGGTGATATTTTGGAGAAGGCTGATTTCGACGGAGAGTGTATTAGCTAAGTCCGTCTGTTATTGTCATTCCCTCATGTTTTAAGCGAGGTGCCGCCCAAGGGAATCCATTTTCTATAGGATCGAATGGATGCTCGACAGGCTTGGGGAAGCATTCGGGCATAACAGAGCTGGTTTAGCATTTTTTGATTTTGTATTGTTTTTCAAAAATCGCTGCTTTTCGGACAGTTTTATTTAGATAAGACACATTTTTTGATAGTGTGTGTATTTTCATCACTCAAGCGTATGAAGTAGGTACCGGCGGAAGCTGCGCCTGCATCCCAATAGATCGAGTGCAAACCGGCTGGACGTTCAGAATCCAGCAATTGTGCGATTTCCTGACCCATCATATTGTAAATGCTCAATCTCACCCTGGATTTTTGATTCAACGTGTAGTCGATTCGCGTTCCCGGATTAAACGGATTCGGATAGTTCTGATGCAACCGGATCCCTTGCGGCAAAGCTGACGTAATCGATGGGCAGGCTACATCCGCTGTAAAATCAATCATAAAGTAAGCGGTGGATGCAACATTGTAGTCGGCGCTTTCATGATTTTTTCCGTACACATTCGCCAGAATCCCGTAATCGTTGGTGATCCAATAATAATTATACACATTCTGAACCTCGAAACTGGTTAATTGCCAATAAGCGGTTGTAATTTCGTGCTGAACGACGCGCAGACAGGGAAGCTCTCCCAACGCGCATTTCATTGTTCCGTAGGCATCAACAACATAATAGCTGGAATCCACGACCGGCACCTCCAGCGAAAAGACGATCATTTTCAACGAGCGTTTGGTAGTCCAGCTATCCCCATATTTGACCGGAAATGAAAACCGCGGTTCGGGATCAATTAAAATCATGGAATCGGCAACCTCATCGCTTACCAATGAGATTTGTCCGAGCTCGATCAGCACCTCCGGATTGATTTCGGCAAAATTGTAAGTGACGGTATCGTTGGCAGATCGCGAAACTTTATAAACAAGATTAGCTGTGGGAAACCGATTCTTATATGGTGCCGTTGTTACATCACACACTTCCCAGGTTTCAATTTCATTCGATTGAAAGCCGGAATAATCCCAATATTGCTCGCTCCCCGCAATGCCCAGATCGATTGATGGACTCCGTAGCTTTAGCATTTGGAAACTGGTTCCCATCTTTGCCGGAACATCTCTCTCCACAAGCATTAAATCCTGGGAAAAAATAACCGACGCACCTGATAACAGAGTTAGCACGACTGCATACAGCAATAATTGCCTGCGATTCGGTATCATTGAAACCTCCCATTTTTGGTTTTCGATTTAGTGTGCAAATGAGCAGGTCATTCGCAAGTAAAAGCTATGGTTCTGCTTCCTTCAAAATCACGCTAAGATAACAAATATATGTCGATAATGCAATGATATTTTGACAATTTTCCACCAAATGCGGAAGCGAACTCCATTGCATAAGCTTTTGGGATGAAATCATCAGGATCATTCTCACGAAGGCTTTGTGCCTATTTGACAGCGTTACGTTAGAATTTTATTGACTTTTAAAACAAAATTCCCTATCTTTGAAACTCGAAAAGTAAAATAAAATCGTAATTGATCATGCGTTTTTTTTGCGTGCGCGTTATAAAGATTCTTTTTCATAGAATCGAATTTTTAGCTTATCACGATCTTCATGGTTTTATTTTTAAAGGCATAATCAACTTTTACTTCAATAAATACAGGAAATAGTAATCAAAAGGAGAGTTATATGATTAGCGATATTGGCAAAACCGCAGGCAACATTTGGCAGGCTCTTAAGAAAAATGGCGATATGAGTATGACCAAACTTAAAAGCAGCGTTGAAAAAAATCCATTTTTGCTGAACGCTGCGATCGGCTGGCTGGCTCGTGAAGACAATATAGAAATCAAAAAACAGGGAAATTCAATAATTATAACATTGAAAACCGAGTGATTTTGGTATAAATTTAGATTAAAGGATAGCATAGCCTGCTATCCTTTTATTTCAATTCAAAGTTTCCTCTCGTGCTGAATCTTAAGTGATAATAAATTTAATAAGTTAGTTACTGACAGTATCCTGCCTGACGAAATTTCCCAACACTTCGATCTCCGCGACATCAATTGTTCTGCCCTTAAACCGACCGGTCTTAGTGTCATAATAATTCCTTAAGCGCTGGCGATACGTCATATACCTTTCAATCGGAATTTCAACTCTGACCTGTCTGGCGCGAGCAATCGGGAAGTCATTCTTTATCCTGGTAGCAACATCATTATGGACATTGGCAATGAATTGCCAGTTGGATGAGGGTTGATGACGAAGGTACAAATTATATCTCCTCAAACTCGGCTCATATTCCGGGGCAACATTTTCGCATGTCGTATAAATAATGATGCTGAAAATTTCTGCTTCCTCCGGAAAATTGAGAATAATATAATGGGGTTCGCCCAACGATGGTCGTTTCGCATTTTGACTACTTCGAATGGCTGCACCTGAGCCTGACACAGACCAGACATTGCTGGCATCTCCCGCGTATCCGGACCAGACATTATAACGCGTTGTATCACCGTCATTGATGTAGCGCCGGCAATCCAGGTGCCGATCAAATTCGGACAGCCGATCGACATCGATCCAGGTGGTGATAAAATCATCCTCATTTTTTATTACAAAGTCAGAAGTTTCAACGGTTGTTCCACAACTTGCCAGGGCAATATTTTCATAAGAAATCGATATCGCCTGCCGAAAAGATGCACATTGCGAAAACAACAAAACAGCCAGGAGTACAAACGAAACCCGTAGAATAGCTCTCATTTTCCGCTCCCGCGTTTAATCCTTCTTCATATCTTCAGTGAAAAATAAGAGATCCGCAAAATTTGTGAAACGCTGTCATTTTGGTCTGAGCGAAGTAGCGAGCACATCTGTTCATCGCAGTAGCGTGACTGCTTAATCAGATTTCTGAATTCGCCGGGCAGCACCCCTCTCGAAATGACACAAGTTACTTTATTTTTGCAGATCTCTTTATAAAACATGTGCTTCTAATACTTCTGAAGTTGCAACTCAGAAGCATATAGAGCCAAAAGGCATCGCCAAATGATCCAGCCGCTCATTTATAATAGCCGCCTTCGCGGAAAACAATTTCCCACTCTTTGGCGATCAGATCGAGCGCATCCTTGGCGGAATATTGGTTGGCAACAACAGCACCATTGAAGTAGCGCTGGCAGATTTCCAGCAGTTCGGCATATTCCGGAACCGCCCAGAAATCCTTCACTTTCATCATGGTTTCAGAAAATGCACGGTTATATGCTGTATTATTCAAAAAGAGTTCCGATTGCAAGACATTCACATTGCAGGTGTAGCCGCCCAATTCAGCCCATTTTTCCTGCACATCTTCACGCGCAAACCATTTGATGAATTTTTTCGCTAGGTCCTGTTTTTTCGAATATTTTACAATCGACATCCCCTGACCACCGAGCGCGGAGAAACTCATTCCGTTATAGGATGGATTAGAGAAAAAACCGGTGACTTCGGCGTATTCGCAAAGGTTGGGATTCACAATGCCAGGGAAGAAGGCGAAAAAGTTCATCGCCATCGCCACGAGTCCGCTTTTATACGCATCAAGATTTTCCTGCCAAAAAGCATTTCCATGATCCGGCGGCGCATATTTGTATAATTTCATGTAGAAATCCAGCGCGTCGACTGCTTCGGGCGAATTGATGTATCCGTCGACTTTAAATGTACTGGGATCGCCCAATTCTGCTCCCCATGAAAACAGCACGTTCTCGATACCCATTGTAATGCCGTCGTAATCTTTTTGCGTATAAATCGCCAATCCGTAAAGGTTTTGATCGGGGCGGGTGAAGAACTCGGCGATATCGCGAAGCTGTTCCCATGTTTTGGGAACCACCAGTTCGTAGCCATATTTTTTCTTGAATGCGGCTTTCTCTTTCGGAGCTTCGAACAGATCCTTTCGATAAGACCAACCCACAGCATCGCCTTCTGTAGGAAACGCCCAATAGCGTTTCGAGCCTTTGGGGTATTCAGCATAAGCCACCACCGTTGCCGGCGATAATTCCTGCACCTTGATTTCTTTTGCAAAAAAATCAGTCAGTTCTACGTAATGCCCTTCTGTTGCACCGCGTCCCAGCCACTGGCTATCACCAATAACCAGGTCAAACGCATCGCCCTTGGCAGCAAACTCTGCGAACACGCGGTCCTGAAAATTGCCCCACGGAATAAACTCACTTTTGACAGCAATCCCGGTTTCCTTTTCAAAATCTTTCACAAGCTGCATCAGATAATTCGCCGGATCCCATTCCGCCCAACAGATTGTAATCGATTTTTCAATTGCCTTGTCGCCGCCGCCACACGAGAATAATAGCAAACTCGAAATTGCAATGATAATTAGAAAGTAAAACGAATGTTTTTTTCCCGCCATACGATTTCCCTCCGATTGATTTTTGGTTATTTTTTGAAGAGCGTTTGCTTATTTTTTGATCAGATCAGAAATTGATTGTTTAAGCGCTCCCAGGGATTCGGATTCAAGCGCAATATGGAATATCTTTGTCAATTTAGGCACATCATCAACCGAGGCGATCATGCTATGAATATCGCCGATCTCCTGGAATCATGTTTCAAGCAGTTCGATGATGGTAGTCTGAATTCCTTTTTTCATCCCTTCTTTCACACCTTCCTTTTTCCCGGCACTCCTCGCAGCGCTTATTTTTTCGCCGATATAGTGTCTGTCCGAGAACTACCTTTGAGCTGTCATTGCGAGGAGCGTTTTTTGCGATGAAGCAATCTCAGCCGTTTTATTAGGGGATTGCTTCGGCAAAAAAC
>JAFGMA010000108.1 GCA_016927835.1 Candidatus Zhuqueibacterota bacterium
ATCACCGAGTCGGAAATCCCGCTGAATCAGTGGACGCATGTCGCGACAGTCGCCAACCAGGAAACAGGTGAAGTGATCATGTATCTCGACGGCCGCCGAGTCGGACGCATCGATCAACTCAAGCCGTATGTCAGGGATAAAAATATTTTGTACATCGGTTATCAGGTCGAGAATCCGGCTTTCTTTGCGGGCAGCATCGATGAGGTTCGCGTTCATGACACCGCATTAAATGATGACGAGGTCTATTCGATTTATAAAATGAATTAAGTAAGAATCCTTCGGGTGTTTGCCCGGGGGATTTTTATTATCCAGAAGTACGAAAAAATTCGTTTTAAATATTTATTTGATAGTCATAAGGTTTAAAATGAATTTCATAATTCAAAAAGTATGTCGAATGAAATCTCGAATTATTCTATACTCAAAAAATCCGAAAGGGAGGAAAACGTTATGAAAAAATCAGTTGTTGCAATCGTGTTGTTTGTATCAGTTCAAATAAGTCAGGCTCAGGTAACATTTGAAAAAAATGGACAGCAAATTCCACGAATCGCCGGACGGAATGTAGAGATTGCCGATTTTAATGAAGACGGCGCGTTGGATGCGGTTTTTGGCGCCAGCAATAATCTCAATTTTTATTTTGGTGATGTTCAAGGACAATTTACCAACAGCAATACAACATTGTCAGTTTCTGCGCTCGAAATTGGCGATGTGAACCATGATGGTCATTTTGATGTGATTGGCGGCGATAAAATCTGGCTCAATGACGGTAAAGGAAATTTTACCTCAAAGAACTGCATCACCGACAATATTGCCGACCTTGAATTGGCTGATTTAAATGGCGATGGCCATCCGGATATTTTTGCCATTGTGAATTATAGCGCCAGCAGAGCGTATTTTAATGACGGCGACGGCAATTTTACGGATTCTGGGCAAAAGCTGGGCGACGGCACAATTGGCACGGGACAGATTGCCGAACTCGCACTGGGAGATATCAATAATGACGGCGCTATCGACGCAATCACAACAGGATGGCGCTGGGACGGAAGCACGCAATGCCCCAACCAGGTTTGGATGAATGACGGAACTGGGAATTTCACCCTGGGTAATCAGAATCTCGACGAAGGCAGTTCTCATGTCCATGGATTGATTTTGCACGACATCAATGGCGATGGCTGGTTAGACTTGATCTTGAGCGTACAAGAGGTGGCGCGCAGCGGACGGATTTACTTGAATGACCAAACGGGAAATTTCATCAAACACGCCAATATCGGTGGCGGCTATGGGGAGGATGTAGAATTGGGTGATTTCAATGGCGATGGCATCCCGGATCTCTTTATTGCCCAGTCCCAGCAGGGGAGTCGTGTTTGGCTGAACGATGGTCAGGGGAATTTAACCGACGGCGTTGTGCGCTTGGGAAGCAACAATTACTGGGATTCAGCGGTTGGCGATTTCAACAGTGACGGCAAGCCGGATGTGTTTGCCGTGGGCTTTATTTGGGGTACTGGCAATGCGGCTCCAGTGGATATCTGGCTCAATACCACGGAGTTTCCTTCTGGCGTAAAAACTGGTTTTAATTCATTGCCTGAAGATTTTCAACTCTTACAAAATTTTCCCAATCCATTTAATCCGACCACAGTAATCGGGTATCAGTTGCCGGAATACGGTAACGTAAAATTGAAAGTTCATGACACACTTGGCAGAGATATAAAAACGCTTGTCGATTCTTTTCAAAGTCCTGGCGAGTATTCCTTTTCCTGGAATGGGCACGATGATTCCGGAAATCAAGTAAGTTCGGGAATGTATTTCTATTCTTTCGTTATTGATGATATGCAATTTCACAAGAAAATGATGCTCGTCCGGTAAACTCAAAATCTATCGAAAGCGGAGGTAAGGCCATATCGAAAAAGATGATGCGTCATGATTCAAACAGAAGCGATCTCTATCATCAAGGGGCAGGAAAATGAGAAAAATCACATTAATCATCTGTGAATTGGTTGTCCTGCTTTTTACAAGCCTCGCGGCACAGGAGAATGAAAACGCACCGGCAGCCGTTTCGTCCGTCCCCGCATCGAACTGTCGAATTCACTGGACGCGGATCGCCGATTACCCGGTCTGCCTCTCCGAACTTTCCGCCATCGTTTTCCAGGGACGGATTTTTGTCATGGGCGGCAAGCAAACCGGCGGCAATCAGGATTTGAACGACAACCGGGATGTCAATTTCAATTATGCGTATGATCCGGGCTCGAACCAGTGGACGCCGCTGGCCGCCATGCCGACAGCCCGCTACGATGTAGGGCTGGCTGAAATCGGAGGCAGGATTTATGCCATCTCCTCAAAAAATGAAAGTTACGATCCCGTGACCGACACCTGGAAGCAGCATGCGCCATTGCCTCACGGGGGCGCGCATCTCGGAGTCGCTCAGACGGGAGGAGAAATCTTCGCTTTCGGTGTGGAAGGAGCGGATTGGTGCGGACAGAACATGGCGTTTAATCCGATTACGAATGCCTGGCATGCAAAGGCATCCATTCCAACGCCCCGGATGTTCTGCGCGGCGGTTACCTTCCAGGAAAAGATCTATGTGATGGGCGGCCTCGGTTATGATGCAAAGGGGCGGATTGGTCCGATACGGCATGAGGTGGAGGTTTACGATCCCGCCGCAGACCGCTGGGAGGCGAAGCATCCCATGCCGGACGGGATATTCGGAGCCACCGGCACGGGGGTGTTTGATGGAAAGATCTTTCTCGTTGGCGTATCAAAAGGCGAGAGCCTCAGCGCATCCCGGATCACCCAGGAGATTTATGTTTACAATCCAGTTTCCGATTCATGGAGCCGGGTGTCTGATCCGTTGCCACACACCCATCATGGCGGCGCGGGCGTGGCGTTTCTCGATAATAGGATTACCCTCATCGGCGGGAACGGTGAAAATTTCACGCAATTCAAGGATTGCTACGCAGGAATGATTGAATGCTCGTCGAAAGGCATTGCAGATTCCGATAAAAATCACGGACGTAATGAGTGAGATTTATATTAAGCGAGGCTAACAATGAGACATGTATGTACTTCGATCATTTTATTTTGTATCGCTGCGGCGATCAAGTTGCCGGGCCAGGAAATTTTTTGGACAGTAAAAAAAGAATTAGTTTGCGATCCTTCGGGCGCTTGCCCGGAGGATTTTTAATAGCAGAAAGTACGATGAAATTCGTTTTATAGCCTGAAAGGTCTTACAATATGACATGCACATCCTCGACGCCGGAGAATACTCTGTCCAATCAACGACTTTCCCTTGTCGCCTGGACCACGGTGGCTATGCTATCAGGGTTCCTCTTCCTGACACAGATGGCCGTTGTGTTTTTATTTGCTCTTAACTTGAAGGTTAATCCTTTTGTAGCACCGGCTGCTCTAATACTTGCTTTATCCGGCGGGTATTGGTTTGTAAAAAGAGAGGGGATCAACCGTCAATATCGATTTATTGCTCTTTCAATTTCATTAGTCATCGTAGGAATTTTCCTGTTTGCAGCTAAAGCCTTTTATGATATGTCCTGGGACGGGCTATGGTATCATCAAACTGCCGTGTATCAAATGTCGCATGGCTGGAATCCGTTGCACGATCCTTTGCATGATTTTACACCTCATCTTCGCACTTGGCTTCGTTATTATGCAAAAGGTCCTTGGTTTGTAGCTCTTGCACTATTTGAAACAACACACAATATCGAAATGGCAAAAGCTGCACCTTTGATGATATTTGCAGCAACTTTTTTCGCGGGTTTTGCATTACTGATCGATCTCGGATTCAAAAAACGTACTGCGGCAATAACTGCTGCACTCATTGTACTTAATCCTGTTATTACCTGCGAGCTTGTTTCATATCTTGTCGATGGTCTCATGATTTCATTCCTGTTTATTTCCATTGCTGCCATGATACGATGGTTTCGTAAACCGACTGCGTTGGTTATTCTCATTGCAATTATGTCGGCAGTTCTTTGCATCAATTCAAAATTTACGGGACTTGTATATCTCTGCTTCTTTATCGCTGCGGGTGGAATTTATATTCTTATTAAGGAACGTAAACGAATTTGGAAGTATTTGATTATTCAGTCAGCGGCAATCTTTGCAGGGATTGTAATCTTCGGCTGGAATCCTTATATCACCAACACGATTAACCGTGGCAATCCGTTTTATCCGATGCTTGGTTCATCAGCATATCCAAGTCTCAGCGCAATGGGGCAAGACCCTATCGAACTGTACGAGACTCCGCCAAACATGAGGGGCAAAAACCGTTTTATTCGTTTTACCTATGCAATTTTTGGACGCCCGGGTGCATATCCAGCCTATCCGGGGCCGGATCCTGTGCTAATGCTGCCATTCGATATAGGCTGGAAAGATTTTAGTATTTATTATTTTCATGATGTGAGGATTTCAGGTTTCGGTCCGCTCTTCAGTGGTGCGCTTATCTTTACCCTGTTCCTGTTTGTACTTCTGCTCTTTCATCGGGATGCTAATCGATTATTTTTAATTCTTTCTTGTTCCACAATCGTATTATCGGTTCTTATAAGCACGCATACATGGTGGGCACGTTATGGACCGCAGTTATGGATGCTGCCGGTTGTTATTATAATTACCGGATTCACGATTACTGCTAACCGTGTTGTTTTTTGGAGTACAAGAATATTAGCTGCAATTCTGCTGATTAATGCAGTATTAATTACAGTTGTACATTTCCG
>JAFGMA010000109.1 GCA_016927835.1 Candidatus Zhuqueibacterota bacterium
TATAAAAACGAATGAATTTTATCAAAGACAAAATCAAAATTACTAACGCTGTATTGCCGTCATTAACTTTGCGATTTGAGAATTGGTTTGAAATAAATAGATACATTTAGTTGATAAAAATCAGTATAAATCCGCCTATCCGTTCCGTCAGTGTTCTATAACTTAAACCTAGATAGTCAATTAATACTCTTTGAAAAATAACCGTTTCTGAGCCATTACGTTTATTATAATATTTTCTCTTGATCTTTGCAGATTTTGTTTTATATTATCTCTATTCGTTTTAGCATCAATGGTGTAACCATCGATCAGGTCGAATAATCAAATAAATGGAGTCGATGAATGCTGTTTCGAAATAAAATCATCTTTCAAGTCGCAACAGCAGCCGGCTCCGCCATACGAATTTTCTGCGCATTTCTTTCCTTCACCACGATTAGGCGCTCTCAGTTAGCGTTCGGCAGTAGGTCCCATTCCAAAAAAGGAGGTTGAATGAAAATTCACGAATACCAGGCAAAGGACATTTTGAGAAAATTCAACGTTGCGGTGCCGCGCGGACAGGTTGCTTTTACGGCAGCAGAGGCGAAACGTGTGGCTGAAAATCTCGGAAGCGACAAGGTGGTGGTAAAAGCCCAAATCCATGCGGGGGGACGCGGCAAAGGAGGCGGTGTTAAATTGGCGGACACACCAGCCGAGGCTGAAAAAATCGCTCAGCAAATGTTGGGGATGACCCTGGTGACACATCAAACCGGTCCCGAAGGGAAAACCGTTCGTAAGATATTGGTAGAAGAAGGATTGAGCATTCAACGTGAATTATATGTCGGCATTGTTTTAGACCGATCGCGTTCGCAATTGGTAGTCATGGCAAGCACTGAAGGGGGAATGGAGATCGAAAAAGTCGCCGCTGAAACCCCTGAAAAAATCTTAAAAGAATACATTGACAATACAATCGGGTTGCAGCCATTCCAGGCGCGAAAATTGGCGTTCGGCTTGGGACTGAGCGGTGAGCAACTCAAAAATGGCTCAAAATTTCTGATGGCATTATATAACGCTTTCACTGCGTGCGATGCATCGCTCGCGGAAATAAATCCCCTGGTTGTGACGAAGGACGGTTCGGTGCTGGCTCTGGATGCGAAAATCAACATCGATGATAATGCTATTTACAGGCATAAAGATATTCTGGAAATGCGTGATTTGGACGAAGAGGAACCTTTGGAAGTGGAGGCGTCCAAATTTAATTTAAATTATATAAAGCTGGACGGTAAAGTCGGGTGCATGGTCAATGGCGCCGGATTAGCCATGGCGACGATGGACATCATCAAATATGCCGGCTCAGAACCGGCAAATTTTCTGGATGTCGGCGGAGGCGCTAGCGCAGAGACTGTCGCGAATGGCTTTCGGATTCTGCTTTCGGATAAAAATGTGGAAGCAGTGCTCATCAATATTTTTGGCGGCATCGTCCGCTGTGATCGTGTCGCCAGCGGCGTGGTCGAAGCAGCCGAAAAAATCGGTGTAAGCGTCCCGATTGTGGTGCGTCTCGAAGGCACGAATGCGGATCAAGCCGCAAAGATTCTCAGCGAATCCAGTTTAAAATTTCTGGTCGCCACCACCTTTGAAGATGCTGCACAAAAGGTTGTGAAATCCATCGGCAATTGAGAATATTGCAGGTTAGCGATGCGGGGATGCTTTTCCGCTGCATCAAAAATTGTTCGTAACGCGGACAACAATACGACTGCCTCGCAGCGGGGAACAGCACCTGTTAACTGCGAGCGTGGCTGAACGATTGAAAAAGAGGAGGAGTTGCATTGAGCATATTAGTAGATAAAAATACGCGTCTGGTTGTGCAGGGAATCACCGGCGGAGAGGGCAGCTTCCACACACGATCGATTATTGAATTTGGCACCCGGGTTGTTGCCGGGGTAACCCCGGGAAAAGGCGGACAAAAATTTGATGATACCGTACCAATCTTCAATACGGTTGCAGAAGCAGTCAAAGAAACGGGTGCGAATACATCTGTCGTATTCGTACCGCCGGCGTTCGCAGCCGATGCCGTCCTGGAAGCGGCTGATGCCGGTGTTGCATTGGTTGTGTGCATCACCGAAGGCATTCCCACACGCGATATGTTAATGGTGCATCAATATTTAAGGCAGAGAAAAACACGAATGATCGGTCCCAATTGCCCCGGAATTATTTCACCGGGAAAGGCAAAAGTCGGCATTATGCCCGGATTCATCCACAAAGAAGGCTCGGTGGGTGTCATTTCGCGCAGCGGCACACTGACGTACGAAGCGGTTCATCAATTAAGCACCCTGGGGATCGGTCAATCAACGTGCATCGGCATTGGTGGTGACCCGATAATCGGCACGACATTCATCGATGGTTTGGCATTATTTGAAACCGATCCGGAAACCAGCGCAGTTGTGATCATCGGCGAGATCGGCGGCTCTGCCGAAGAGGAGGCGGCACAATTCATCTCTGAAAAATTCAGCAAACCGGTTGTCAGTTTTATTGCGGGACGTACTGCACCGCCGGGAAGGCGCATGGGGCATGCCGGGGCAATCATCGCCGGCGGCAAAGGCACAGCAAATGAAAAAATGGCTACCCTCAAAACTGCCGGCGTCCATGTTTGCGAAAGTCCGGCTGACATCGGAAAAACGGTTGCCAGCGTATTGGCTGCCTGAAGCCGTGATCATCATCCCTCGTGGGCAACATCCATTGAACCAGCACCAGGGCTCTTCAAATTTAGAAGATACAACCCCATAAGCAGCTTTCACGAGTGGCGTATTCTCTCAGGTACTCGAACAGCTATAAAATCCTTCAAAAATGCAGACGCTTTGGATTGTTTCGTATCCTCTGGACGCGCAGCAGAGTTCTTATATGTGAAATCATAAAAAGCTTGAATTTAAATCAAAAATAGCTTACATTAGCACCTTTGATTCTTCAAACATGAATGGAGCCAGAACAGAGATCAAAATGACAGAACAAAACCAGTTGCCGGAAATCATAATTAATACGCAGTGGTGCAAAGGTTGCGCTATTTGCGTTGAATTTTGCCCGCAAAACGTTTTGGCAATGAACGGGAACTACCCGGAAGTTGTCAATCTCGAAGCGTGTACTGCCTGCCAGCTATGTGACATACGATGTCCTGATTTTGCTATCACGGTTCGCAAATACGATTCGAAGAAGAGCAATTCAACCATCTAAGCAAGGAACTGAATATGGCATCGAAATCAGAAGTTCGAGCGATGACGGGAAACGAAGCCTGTGCCGAAGGCGCCTTGATTGCGGGTCTTGGATTCTTTGCGGGGTATCCTATCACACCGTCCTCTGAAATCGCAGAAATTTTATCGGTAAGGCTGCCGCAGCAAAAGGGTCGCTTTATACAGATGGAGGACGAGATCGCATCGATGGGTGCAGTAATTGGTGCATCGTTGATGGGAACCAAAGCCATGACCGCAACCAGTGGTCCGGGCTTCTCTTTGAAGCAGGAAAATATTGGTTATGCTGCCACAGCCGAAATTCCCTGCGTAATTGTAAATGTTATGCGCGGCGGTCCCAGTACAGGCTTGCCAACATTGCCTGCACAAGGCGATGTGATGCAAGCCCGGTGGGGAACGCATGGCGATCACCCGATTATCGCGCTCATTCCAAACAGCGTGAGAGAAACGCTTGATTTGACAGTTCGGGCATTCAATCTTGCCGAACGTTATCGTTCACCGGTCGTCGTATTATTGGACGAAATCATCGGGCACGTAAATGAAAGAGTAATCATGCCCGACACGTCAGAATTCGAAATTGTGGAACGTACAAAGCCGACTATTTCGCCGGATAAATTCCTTCCGTATCAACATACCGACTCGCTGATACCGCCCATGGTGAGTTTCGGTCAAGGCTACCGCTATCACGTTACCGGTCTCGTTCACGATCAAACCGGTTTCCCGACGAATAATCCGACTGAAATCGAAAAATTTCAATTGCGGTTAAACACCAAGATCGAAAAGCATCAAGATAAAATAATTGATGTTGAAGAATATATGCTCGACGATGCTGATTTTGGCATTTTTGCTTACGGCTCAACCTCCAGATCGGCTCGTCATGCGTTAAGGTTAGCGCGCGAAAAGGGAGTTAAAATCGGCATGCTGAGACCGCGCGTGTTATGGCCCTTTCCGACAGAGCACGTCAAACGGCTCTCAGCGCGCGTCGATACAATCATAGTCCCAGAGCTGAATTTTGGGCAGATTGCCCACGAAGTTGAATGGGCAACCTGTGGCAATGCGCGGGTGGAGAAAATCAACCAGGTAAACGGTGAGCCGATACCGCCGATGAAAATACTACAAAAGATCATGGAGATTGCCAGTGATTGATTATGAAAAATATTTGCGGAAAGATAAATTCCCGATTATCTGGTGTGCCGGCTGCGGACACGGGATTGTTATAAAATCTTTATTACGCGCAATAGACCGGATCGGGCTTTCCAACGATGAAATTGTGGTTGTTTCAGGTATCGGATGCTCAAGCCGAGCACCCGGGTATCTCGATTTCAATACCTTGCACACAACGCATGGGCGTGCAATTGCATTTGCAACGGGCATCAAATTCGCAAAGCCCGAAATGACCGTTATTGTACTGACCGGTGACGGCGATGCAACCGCTATCGGAGGAAATCATTACATTCACGCGGCGAGGCGAAATATCGACTTGACCGTCGTCATTATGAATAACAATATCTACGGCATGACCGGCGGTCAGGTATCACCCACTACACCCAAAGGGAGCAAAGCCAGCACTGCCTCATTCGGGAATCTGGAGCATTCATTCAATATTAGCGGACTCGCAGAGGCGGCTGGTGCAAGTTTCGTTGCCCGGGGCACAACCTATGACGCGATTCCTCTCGAGCGCATGATTGAAAAAGCAATCCGAAAGCGAGGCTTTTCAGTCGTCGAGGCAATTTCGCCCTGTCCCACAGCCTTCGGGCGACGCAATCGCCTGGGAACCGGTGTTGCTATGTTAAAATGGATCAAAGAAATTTCGATTTCCAAAAGCAAAGCCGAGAAATTGCCAGCGCAAGAGCTTGAGGGAAAACTGGTCACCGGTATCCTGGTTGATATTGAAAAACCGGAATATACCGACGAATACCAGCAATTAATTAACCGCGTAACTACTGTAAACCATTGATAATTTAAGAGGCACGCACATGGGATTCCGCTATGAAGTACGCCTGAGTGGTGAGGGTGGTCAGGGTCTGGTTCTGGCTGGAAAAATATTTGCAGAAGCTGCTATTATTTATGATAATAAAAACGCCACGCAAAGCCAGTCGTATGGTCCCGAAGCAAGAGGCGGCGCAAGTCGATCCGAAGTTATCATCTCCGATGAAGACATTGATTACCCCAAAGCCGTGAATATCGATTTGTTGCTGGCTCTGACCGATGAAGCTTGCCAAAAATATCACTCGGATTTGAAAGAAAACGCGATTTTATTGATCGATTCCAAATCTGTGACGCATATCCCAAAGGGTAATTTCAGAATTTTTAAAGTTGCGATCATCGAACTGGCACGCGAAAAAATCGGAAAAGCCATCGTCGCAAATATCATCGCGCTGGGCATCATCACCGAATTATCAAAAGTTGTTTCCGTTGACGCGGTAGAATCAGCTATTTTGGCTCGCGTCCCGAAAGGAACCGAAAAGCTGAATCTGGACGCATTCAGATTGGGACTTGAAACCGGCAAGCAACTACAGGGCTGATACGTATGCAGGAAGATTGACCGGGGGCGCCAGGCTATAGACTCTGTTTTAGCTCTCGCGCTCTTCGCCTTATGCACCTGCCCGGGGTGAGCATTAGAATCCTGCAAGCGGATAAATCTTCACGGAGCCCTATCCGCCTGATAATCAATTTGGCAGCCGAAAGGAAATTCTTCGGTTTGTGTGATACGTTACATGAGTGAATTAGTATAAATACGATGAGTAACCTAAAAGATGTGCTGGAAATCCTGCTCAAAGTAATGATTAGTCAGCCAATAGCGCTCTTACCATAGCATTCACAGATCATCTTACTCGCTTTACGTAGCCGATAATCCGCATTGTCGATAATCTGCTTGACGAACGCAGTAGCAATTAAGGTGAAAGAATCAGTAAAAAGTCAGGTTCGCTGGCGAAATTATATTAGCTTCATTGAGCAGAATCGTCAATGCCATTGACCGAAAACGTTGCGCGACTCCGAATCAGGTCCAATTCAGGGTACGTCAAGCATTCTACCGAACCACGTAATCATTAAAGTTATTTACATGCGATCTCCATATTTGCAATTAAAAGAGCGAATCAGCACTTTTGGCAATCATCACCAAAAGTTTTTGCATATCATCGAGTCTCAGAAAGATTTATTGATCAATCGACTGGAGGAAAAGGGACTCATTGATCAGGTACACCTCTGGCAATCTGCGGGTACACATCTGGCTGAGGAAATTGATTTAATCTGGGATGTTGGCAAAACCGATCAGGAGAAACTGAATTTCCTCGGTTGCTATTATGCGACGCAATTTTTGCTGATGAATTTGCGCGCTGTGGATATTTTGCGGTTGAACCTGACCTCCGGTTTCGATAAAATGACGGAGTACCGCTCTTTCATGCAAAATATCGGTCTGCGCTTCCGGCATTTAACATCGCTGTATATGAAGAAATTGCTCGACTTATATATCCCGGAATCAGATCGACCGGAATTTGCGATATGCAGCGTTGGCACTCGCGCAGACCAGGATGATATCGATGTCGGCATCATCGACGACGGATCGCCCGGACGATTTACCTTTAACCGCGCAATCGGTCGCTTGCAGATTCAAATGATGAAAAGCGCCTGTCGCCTGGATATGTATTTGTCTGAACATGTGGGCACACAGCTCTATTCGGCGTCAATCAATGAATATGACGCATTGCTCAAAGAAGAAATACACGATTTCGTAATCATTACCGAGATGCTCGGTGCAGCATTGATTTTAGGGAGCAGTCCCCTTTTCGAGCAGTTCAGGCATCAGATAACCGACAGGTACTATTTTAAAAAAAATGGCACAAACATCTACCACGAAGGCTATCTCAGGGGCATTCTCGGCGAAGTGCGCTCTCTGCTGATCCATCAAATCCAGAGCGACAGCATCAATCCTAAAAACGATGCCTTGCGAATGATCAAGGGCATCATTTTCGTTTCAAAAACCATTTACGGTATCCAGCAAGTTAATGCATGGGAAATACTTCATGAATTGTACCGGCTAAAGCCCGAATCGCGCGAAATTTATACGAAGCTCGAACACGCCCTGTCTTTCATGGAAATTTTTCGGTTTTTATACCAGTTGTATGTGGTGCAGGAAGAAAAAATTCGCCTGAATGATAATAACCAGTTGCAAAACCTGGAATTGGTCGCTGAAATCATGGGATATACCGCAATGGGCGCAAAAAATGCACGTGATTATTTCCTGGTGCATTATTATGAACATCAACAATCTGCCAAGCGCACAATCAATATTCTCCTGGAAGAAATTGCCGATCACTTGAGAGCAATCAGCAGCTTCAGGGGAATGCTGTACCGGTCATCGACTCAAGCTTCCGAATCGGAAAGCCCCATGAACCTGGTGGATGAATTCATAAATCGATCGCGTTTCTTCAGGGGAACAAAATTCTGGGACGATGCATTAGATGAAATTCAAAAGGATGACCACGTCGCCCTCAAAAGAATCATTCATGATTTCAATCAACTGGATTCATCGCGCAGAAAAATTTATATCCGTAAACTCGCACAGGTGGGGAATTATTCGTTCTATACACTGATTTCATTCCTGGCGCTGTTGGCGAAGAATCGAAAAAGGTTCGATTGTACACAATTTTTTGAAGAATTGAGCGACAAATTTTTGAGCGTATTTGTCGAGGCGGAAAACCGGATTTCGCGCATTGTCCGGATCTATCATTATTACCCTTCCTTGCTCAACAGCTTCATTATGGCATTGAGCGAAGATAAGCGACAACTATTCCTCTCCTACCTCGAAGGTGATGCTTTCAGTGAGGAGGTAGTCATCGTCCGCGAGCGACTGAAACACCTGTGTGAGTTGTACGTCAGCTACAGCCGCTATTTCAGGCGCTTCTTTTTGAATGTGATCAATAAATATCCGAATCTAATCGAATACGTTGACAACACTGTAAAATTGAAGCAAATTGCCAAGGGTTTTTCAGCGGCTGTCGAATATTTGACAGACGTCCAGGAAAAGAAGCAAAAACTGGGCGATAGCTACGATGTCGATTTTTTGCGGCTGGGACTGGAAACGCTGAAAGGTGCTGATATTTCGGTCATCAATGATGAATTCACCGAGTTCTCTGACATCTATCTGCAGGAGCTATTCAATACGTGCAAAGCCGAGATCGAGCAGCAATATCGCGAGCCGATATTGAAAGGCGACATTCTGGCGCTCTTTGCCGCGGGCGGTCGTGCCCGCGAACAGGCGTTCGATGATGACCTCGATCTGATCGTTCTGCTCAATTCAGATAGCGAGGAGTTGCGCGATATCTGCTCGAAAATTATCATCAAGATGAACCGCGAATTAGGACGACACGGCATCATTCCACAATACCGGCTGGCGGAGCATTTCGGTTCCTATGTCACCCGAATGAGTGAGTTGGAAAAATTCTTTATCGACAAGCGGGATAAAAATGCTTTCATCGAAAAATCGCAGTTGCTGGGCGCCCGGATGATCGCCGGGAGTTCAAGATTTGAGAAAGAATTTAAAGAACGGTTCATCTGGCGATTCATTTTCAATCAACGGGAACAATTCATTGACCAGATGGTGGCGGAAATCAAATCGCGCCACCAGTATTATAAACCGTCCGAGACTTATCTCGATGTCAAGGAAGGCGTTGGAGGATTAAGGGATATCGAGATGATCCTTTTGATCCTGAAATCAATATATCGCCTGGACGAACCGGTCAATCAGAAAATAATGGAACACCTTCGAAAGCTCAATCCCCGCTGCGAAGAGAAAATGACTATCCTGGAAAATGCATCGACCTTTCTGAAACAGGTGCGCGATATTTACCGATTGGCAATCACCGCAGAAAATATCATTTACGTCAGCCATGTCGATCGCATCGCACGGATCATGGGTTTCACCGGAAACCGCCAGCACACTCCGGGTCGGCAATTTTTGGTAAAATATCGTCAAACGACAGAAGTTGTAAA
Source organism: Candidatus Zhuqueibacterota bacterium (assembly GCA_016927835.1). GTDB lineage: Bacteria > Zhuqueibacterota > Zhuqueibacteria > Thermofontimicrobiales > Sulfurfontimicrobiaceae > Sulfurfontimicrobium. The sequence goes on from JAFGMA010000109.1 coordinate 9,207, forward strand.
ATCTATCGTTGATGAGGTGATAAATAGAGTAAATTCAGGAATAGAAGCGTTTGAGATTAGTTGAGAGACTGCACCTATGAGAGATGTACAAAGCGATATCGATATCAGAAATATTGAGATCGATAAAGTAGGCGTAAAAAATTTGCGCTATCCGATTGTGCTTTCGGACAAGGCACACCAGGAGCAGCACACGGTGGCGCGCATTAATATGTACGTGAATTTGCCCCATCATTTCCGCGGAACCCACATGAGCCGGTTCATCGAATTGTTGAATCGATTTCGCCGCGAAATAGCGGTTACTAACATCGGAGCTATTTTGCGGGAAATGAAAAAGCGTTTGAATGCCGAATCCGCGCACCTGGAAATTGAATTCCCGTATTTTATCGAAAAAACCGCACCCATCTCAAAAGCCAAAGCGCTAATGGAATACAAGTGCAGATTCGTGGGCTCGTTCACCGATAAAATCCGGCTATTCATGGGCGCATCGGTGCCGGTTCAAACCGTATGCCCATGCTCAAAAGAAATTGCCTCCGAAGGCGCTCACAATCAACGCGGAATAATCGATGTTTTCGTTGCGTTTCGGGGCTTCCTCTGGCTCGAAGATCTGATTGCACTTATTGAAGAATGCGCTTCCAGTCAGGTGTATTCATTGCTGAAACGCGAAGATGAAAAATTTATAACTGAAAATGCATATAAAAATCCAACATTTGTCGAAGATGTCGCTCGAAATGTAGCGCTGAAATTGAATCGACAGGAGAATATCTCCTGGTATTCGGTTGAAGTCGAAAGCTTTGAAAGCATTCATAATCACGACGCCTACGCGGCTATTGAAAAAAAATGAAACAGGAAAATGAACGAGGTTGATATGGAACGTACTCTTGCTATTCTGAAACCCGATTGTGTGAAAGCGAATCTGATAGGAAAAGTAATCGATCGTATCTTGGATGCAAATTTTAAAATTATTGCCATGAAAATGATCACGTTGACGCCGCAAACCGCAGGTGCATTTTATGCGGTTCATCAGCAGCGACCTTTTTATTACGATCTGGTTGATTTTATGAGTTCGGGCTCCTGCGTTCCGCTGGTTCTGGAGAAGGAGCATGCGGTCGCCAATTTCAGAAATTTAATCGGCGCCACGGATCCGGCGGAAGCTGCCAAAGGAACCATTCGAAAAGAGTTTGCCTCAAACAAGCAAAGGAATATCGTGCATGGCTCGGATTCGGTCGAAAATGCCGCGATTGAAATTTCATTTTTCTTTTCGGCACAAGAGCTTGTTTCCCTTTCCCGGTAAAAATATGAATAGCCTGAAGCCTTCGACTCCGCTCAGGCTGATGCTGCCACTTCACATCGGGCTGATTTGAACCGTGATAACTTTATTATTTTCAATTATTGCGTTGTTTCAACCCGTCATTCATGTTCAAAATTTTAACAATGCATTGCCGATGATTATCTGAAACGAACGAGTTTTTCGAGCATTTTCATAACTGCGCCGGCTTTTGATGACGAATGATCGATGCACATTTTTTCCATAAAAAAAAGGCGTGCTAAAAATACTCATTCGATAATTCTGAATTGCGCGGTACTTTGCATTTAAGCGTTTATTTCTAACTGGAGTAGTAACGATATGAAAGACAAATCCCCCGGAGGGCTAAGCGAGCTAGAAACTATCTCACCAATAAATTCTGATGCTGGCGGCAGCTCTGATTTCAATCTGGTTGCCATCATCGGCGGCGGAACAATGGGGCAGGGAATTGCCCAGACCATGGCTGCCAAAGGAATTGAAGTCGTGCTGGTCGAAAAAAACCATTCCTCTTTGCAGCAGGCAGTAAAAAATTTAAACGAAACGCTTGATCGTGAGATCATGCGCTGGGCGATGACCAAGAGCGATAAAAAAGCTATCCTGTCTCGAATCGAAAACACGGTCAATCTGGAAGAAGTGGAAAAGTGCGATATCGTGATTTCGGCGATCAACGAAGACCTTAATTCGAAGAAACAGCTATTCAGCCGCCTGGATAAAATTTGCCCTCCGGAAACGATTTTCGTCACCAACACGTCCACATTGAGCGTGACCGAGTTGGCAAATTCAACCACGCGAGAAAGCAAATTCATTGGAATGCATTTTCTGAATCCGGTGCCCAAAATTCCGCTGGTCGAAGTAGTGCGCGGATTAAAGACATCCGATGAAACCTTCCTCAAGATCAAAAGATTTGCTGAACAATTAGATAAAACTGCGGTTGAAGTCTTTGAATATCCCGGCTATGTTACCACTCGTATCATCATCGCCTTGCTGAATGAGGCAATCCATATATTGATGGAAGGGGTCGCTTCTGCTGATGGTATCGACCAGGCGATGAAACTTGGCTTCAATTTTCCGATAGGTCCGCTGGCTCTCGCCGACCAGATGGGATTGGATGAGGTGATGACCTGGATGGAAAGCCTGTTCCATGATTTGGGCGATCTGAAATATCGCCCATGTCCGCTGCTGCGAAAAATGGTACGCGCCGGTCATCTGGGCGTGAAAACCGGACGCGGATTCTTCAGATACGATGAACATGGCAAACGAATTCGATGAGGCATTGTAACGATCACTTCCGAGGAAATAGTCACTATGAAAATATTGATAATCAATTGCGGCAGCTCGTCGGTCAAATATCAACTGATTGATCCGGAAACAAAGGTGGCGCTGGCAAAAGGCAATGTAGCACGAATCGGCATGAGTGGGGCGGTACTCACCCACCTGCGCCATGACGGCGATGAAGTCAAGCTAACCGGAGAAATCCTGGACCATACCGTTGCCATTGAATACGTGCTGTCGATCCTGTTGAGCCCCAACCACGGCGTGTTGGAAGATCGCAGCGAAATATCAGCCGTGGGGCACAGGGTTGTGCATGGTGGCGAAGAATTCAGCAGTTCTGTTTTGATCACACCGGATGTGATTAAAAAAATACGCGAATTTTTCGAACTCGCACCCCTTCATAATCCGCATAACCTGCGCGGGATTAACGCCTGCCTTAAGCTGCTGCCCAATGTTCCCCAGGTTGCTGTCTTCGATACTGCGTTCCATTCGCAGATGCCGGAATGCGCTTTCACTTACGGCATACCGTATGTTTTATATAAACGCTACGGCATCCGACGTTACGGATTTCACGGTACGTCGCATTACTATACATCGCGCAGAGCGTATAATCTCCTGGGAAAATCAAAAGAAGAATCCAAAGTGATTACCTGCCACCTGGGAAACGGGTGCAGCATTTCCGCTATTAAACACGGGATATCGATCGATACATCCATGGGATTCACGCCGCTGGAAGGCTTGATCATGGGAACACGTTCGGGTGATATCGATCCTTCGGTAATTTTGCATATCATGGGGCGCGAGGAAATCGGTCTGTCCGAAGCCAACAATCTCCTGAACAAGCATAGCGGATTGATCGGCATCTCCGGTGAATCGAGCGACATGCGCGATATCCTCCAGGGAATGCAAAACGGAAACCATCGCGCAAAACTGGCGTTTGATATGTTCTGCTATCGCCTGAAAAAATATATTTGCAGCTATATTGGCGTTCTGGGATCGGTGGATGCCCTGATCTTCACCGGCGGAATCGGCGAGAATGCGGTTGAAGTGAGAGAAAAATCCTGTGAAAATCTGGATTTCATGGGAATAAAATTGGATAAAGCCTTGAATAACAAAACCAGGGGCACAGAAGCTGAGATTAGTTCTGCCAAATCGCGAGTAAAAGTATTCGTCATCCCCACCAACGAGGAACTGGTGATAGCGATCGATACGAAGCGGATCGTTCAGGGCGAAAAATTGTAATCGAATCCCGGACTATTACATTGTTTAATTAAGAGCCAGGAAATGAAGTTTGATTTCCGATAAACACTTAACTTTCACTTTTATCTCAGGCAGGTGTTCGTGACCAGAATTTTATCTCAAGTCGCCGAACGCCGGATTGTCATTACAGGTTGTAAAATATGCATGAAATTGTAGAGAAAAAAGAACTGGCGCCCGATATCAAGCTATTCAAAATCATGGCGCCCCAAATCGCTGCCAAACGCAAAGCCGGGCAATTTGTGATACTCAGATTGTATACGGAAGGCGAGCGTTTCCCATTGACCATCGCAGATGCGGATCCGGCACGCGGCACAATTACCTTGATTGCTCAGGAAATCGGGCGGTCGACGAAAGAACTCGGAAAGAAAAAGGTGGGCGATATCATCCCCGATATCGTGGGACCGCTGGGTATGCCAACACCGATTAAAAAGTATGGCAGGGTGATATGTGTTGCCGGGGGCGTTGGTGTGGCTGAAATTTACCCGGTCGCGGATGCGTTGAAGCAAGCCGGGAACGAAGTCATTTCGATCATCGGCGCCAGAAATAAACAATTGCTAATTCTGGAAAAGGAAATGCAAGCCGTCAGCCATCGATTGATAATTACCACCGATGATGGCAGCTACGGCATCCACGGATTCGTCGTTAAGCCGCTGCAACAACTCCTGGATGACGGATTGAAAGTCGAACACATATTTTGTATCGGACCGACGCTGATGATGCGCGCTGTAGCGGAGCTAACGCGAACATATAGCATTAAAACAAGCGCCAGCCTCAATTCAATTATGGTGGACGGAACCGGCATGTGCGGTGCATGCCGCGTAACCATTGGCGGCAAAGTGAAGTTCGTCTGCGTTCACGGTCCTGATTTCGATGCGCACCAGGTTGACTTTGATGAATTGCTTCAGCGACAAAAAATATATCTTGCCGAAGAGAAAACTTCGCTGGCGCTGTTTCGAGAATAAAACTCATACGAGGTGCAAACTGATAATTTCGGAACTAATAACACAAAGCTTTAATAAGCAATATCGATGTTCTGGTGTGATCTTTTAACCCATCCCCCCAACCTCTTCCCTTAAAACAAGGGAAGGGGAGAAAATCTGGCAGCAAGTTCCCCTTCCCTGTTGCTTAGGGAAGGCGCAGGGGTGGTGCGGCATGCCGATGGGTAAGAACAAAACACGCCGAAATCACAGTAATTTTCAAATCAATGTTTAGTAACTGAAAGCATTTTATGTACTTCTTACTTTAAATATTTTTGATAGTTAAGTTCTTTTTATATTTCCGAAATTATGCGTCTGCACCCCCTCTTACGTCGCATACATTAATATATCGTATTAATTTTCTTATACTTGATTGACAGAATATTATGGCAAAGCTTAAAATCATCCCAGAGAAGCATCCGATGCCGGAACAGGAACCAGCGAAGCGGGTGAAAAATTTCAAAGAGGTTCCGCTCGGATATTCCGAAGAAGCAGCAATTGCTGAAGCGAGCCGCTGCATTCAGTGCAAACATGCCCCGTGCATCGCCGGATGCCCGGTTCAAATTGATATTCCTGCATTTATCAAATCAGTCCAGGAGGGCAATTTCGAGCAGGCGGCACGCAAGATAAAGGAGAAAAATTTTCTACCTTCGATCTGCGGAAGGGTTTGTCCGCAAGAAGATCAATGCGAAAAAGTGTGCACCCTGGCAATCAAGCACCAGCCGGTTGCCATCGGTCGCCTGGAGCGTTTCGTCGCCGATTATGAACGTCTTTCCGGCAAGACTCAAAAAATAAATCTGCCAAAGCAAACCCGCAAAAAGGTCGCAATTGTCGGCGCTGGTCCTGCCGGCTTGACGGCTGCCGGTGAATTGAGAAAAGCCGGGCACGATGTGACGGTTTATGAAGCGCTGCACACAGGCGGAGGTGTCCTGGTGTATGGCATCCCCGAATTTCGTCTGCCGAAAAGCATACTTGGATATGAAATTGATTTTTTAAAACAAATCGGCGTCAAATTCTCATACAGCCACGTCATTGGGATGATTGAAACGGTTGATGAATTGCTGGGGCATCATGATGCTGTATTTATCGGCACCGGTGCCGGGCTGCCATATTTCATGGGCATTCCGGGAGAAAATTACAATGGCGTATATTCAGCCAATGAATATCTGACGCGGGTAAATTTGATGAAAGCGTACCTTTTCCCGAAGTGGGACACGCCAATTAAAAAATCCGGGCGTGTAGCTGTCATCGGCGGAGGCAATGTCGCGATGGATTCCGCCAGAACTGCTTTGCGCCTGGGAGCCGAAAAGGTGCACATCGTTTACCGGCGCTCGAGGGATGAGATGCCCGCCAGAATAGAAGAGGTTGAACATGCAGAGCAAGAGGGTATCGCTTTCAATTTGCTTCAGGCGCCCATCAAGATAAACGCAGATAAAAATGGCTGGGTTAGCGAAATGACTTGCATGAAAATGCAATTGGGTGAACCTGATAGTTCGGGCAGACGACGACCGATTCCCATGAAAAACTCCGAATTCGCGCTACAGGTCGATACGGTGGTTATAGCAATCGGACAGGGACCGAATCCGCTGATCCCATCGAGCACACCGGATCTTGAAATCGGCAAATGGGGCAATATTATCGCTGAAACAACGACCGGACAAACATCAAAAAAAGGTGTTTTCGCCGGAGGGGATATTGTTACCGGCGGCGCCACAGTCATTTTAGCGATGGGAGCCGGCAAAATTGCAGCCAGAGCAATCAATGAATTCTTGAAATAAACCCGATCGAATGAATTTCTACTTGACAAATTTGTAAATAATTTTTAAATTAGCCGGTTTATGCGATGGTTCATCGACTGAATTTTGTATATTGCTTGATTTATTATTGAATCGAAATGAAAATAAAAATTACAAACATACCGGAAGGTATATCAGATTTTGACTTTGCGGTAAGCATAAAGGAACTGGTATTAGAAAACAGCACCGTTTTTTCTGAGCCGGTCGCAGTTCACCTGGAGATACAAAAGTTCGCCTCAAATTATTTATTCACTATTCAGGCGAAATACAAAGGACATTTCACGTGCGATCGTTGTTTAAGTGAATTTGTAAAGGAAATTGAGGCATCAACAAGAATTACCTATACAGCCGATGAGACGCTTTTCGTCGAAAATTCAGATGATATCCGCCTGTTGCACCCCCACCAGGTCATACTGAACCTGGTGCCGGAGCTTCGCGAAATGCTGTTGCTATCTCTGCCGGTAAAGGTGCTGTGCTCGAAAGGCTGCCAGGGCATCTGTCCGAATTGCGGTGCGAACTTGAATCACGAAACGTGCCAGTGTCAAAAAACAACGTATGATTCTCGTTGGGATGCTCTGAAAAGCCTGATAGATCAAGAAGAAAAATAAACGCTGTGAATTTGAATTAAACGGAGCATGCAGGATTAATCTTGCATACACATTACAGGAAAATTTAAAAATAGGAGCCGGAAGTGGCAAATCCAAAAAGAAGACATTCGAGATCGAGGCGTGATAAGCGCCGCTCTAAATGGACATTGAATGAACCAACCATAATGGAATGTCCAAACTGCAATCAACCGAAATTGCCGCATCGTGCGTGTCCGAATTGCGGTCATTATAACGGTCGCGCGATCTTTACGCCGAAAGAGAGCTGATGCTCAATTTCAAAGCCAGGCTTAAGCAACTTACGCATTTGCAGTATTTGTGCAGCTTTGGCTTTCGTGGCTGAAATTACTGTGAATGACTGTTTTATCCCACCGCCTTCGAAACAGGCAGGATTTTGTGTGCGAGTTCGGAGTTTTAATCGCCAGGTTCATCATGCACAAAATATTCGCGTGGATAAATACGATACTCATCAGGAGTTTGATTTATGAGAATTGCGGTCGATGCAATGGGGGGCGATCATGCACCTAAAGCCATCGTTCACGGTGCTGTCGAAGCTGCTCGGGCATCAAAAGGTCGCTTCGAAGTAGTTTTGGTTGGTGATCGCGACCAGATTGAAACCGAACTCCAGCGGCATTTTAATATCAAGCAGTTAAACATTTCTGTTGAACATGCGGCGGAAACCATTGAGATGCACGAATCGCCGACAACCGCATTGAGACGCAAAAAAAATTCATCAATAGGTGTGGCAATTCAATTGCACAAAGAGGGAAAAGTTGATGCGGTTGTCAGCGCGGGCAATACTGGTGCGGTAATGGCATCATCACTGCTGGGTCTGGGGCGAATCAAAGGCGTGGCACGCCCGTCAATCGGCTCTTTCTTGCCTACGCCAGAAGGCGTTTGTTTGTTGATTGATGTAGGAGCCAACGTTGACTGCAAGCCACAGAATCTCTTGCAATTTGCGATAATGGGCAGCATCTTCTTCGGGCGGCTGTTCGATATTGAAAAGCCGAAAGTCGGATTGTTGAGCATTGGGGAGGAAGAATCCAAGGGCAATGAAGTAACCATCAGAACCCATCAGATTTTGAAGCAAAACAGCCATCTAAACTTCATCGGCAATATTGAAGGGCGCGATATCATGCAGGGCATTGTCGATATTGCGGTTTGTGATGGTTTCGTCGGAAATATCATTTTAAAATTCGGTGAAAGTATTTTCCATACCTTTTCAGCGAGTCTCAAGGAGAAAATCGGGAAAAAAATCCATAGCAAAATTGGCGCGCTTCTTTTAAAATCAAGTTTCAGGCTTGTTAAAAAAAATTACGATTGGGAGGAATACGGCGGAGTGCCTTTGTTGGGTATTAATGGCGTGGTGATTATTTGCCACGGAAAGTCTTCGCCAAAAGCGATTCTGAATGCTGTTCTTGAAGCGGAAAAGACTGTTGAAGCTGAAGTAAACACCTATATAAAGCGCGAATTAGAATTCTCGGGAGAATAAAAATTGAAGCATGAGTTAGGAGCGAAGATCGTCGGAACGGGTAGAGCGGTTCCTGAAAACACATTGACAAATGAAGACCTAGAAAAGATGGTAGATACCTCAGATGAGTGGATCCGCGAACGAACAGGGATGAAAGTGCGACATATCGCCGAGCCTGGTGTGGATACTTCGGATTTGGCTACCCGGGCTGCAGAAAATGCAATGGCAGCAGCCGGCGTAACCGCAACTGAAATTGACGTCATTATTCTGGCAACCATTACCGCCGATGTCCAGTTTCCATCGACCGCATGCTATGTCCAACAAAAAATCGGCGCGGTTAACGCCGCTGCATTCGATATTGCAGCAGCATGTTCAGGATTCATCTATGGCCTTCAACTCGCAAACAGCATGTTCCTGTCCGGCAAATATAAAAACATCCTGGTTATCGGTGCCGAAGTCCTTTCACGCATCACCGATTACACGGATCGAAATACCTGCGTATTATTTGGCGATGGCGCCGGCGCCGTCCTGTTGCAGCCTACGGACGGACAATCCGGAATCATCGATACCTACATAAAAAGCGATGGCAGACTCTCACATTTGCTTATTATGCCGGGAGGCGGCACCAGAAATCCCGCAACTTATGAAACTATCGATCAACGTATGAATTACATTAAAATGGAAGGGCGGGAAGTTTTCAAATCTGCTGTCACCGCCATGGGAGATGCCGCTACTCATATTCTCAAGGAAAATGGGCTCACGGGCAAAGATATTCAGTTGCTGATTACCCATCAGGCAAATAATCGCATCATCGAAGCGACCGCCAGGCGAGTAAAAATATCGAAAGACAAAGTTTACAGCAATGTTGAACATTACGGCAATACGTCCGCAGCTTCCATACCCATTGCGCTGGATGAGGCTATCCGAGACGGGCGTTTGAAAAGGGGCGATAAGTGCATGCTGGTGGCTTTCGGTGGGGGATTCACCTGGGGTTCGGCAATCGTTCAAATGTAATTAAAACTGGCGCACACAAGTTTCGCCAGTCGCAGAGAAGTTGCAGTCGGGAAACAGCATAAAATTTAACGGAGGAGCAAGAGGCTAAGTGGGAAAAATTTCATTCATGTATCCCGGACAGGCATCGCAATATGTTGGAATGGGAGAGGATTTCAACCACGCCATGCCATTCGCAAAACAATTTTATCAACAAGCAGATGACATTTTAGGATTCAAGATTTCAGAAATTTCGTTCTTTGGTCCAGATGAGAAGCTTAAGCAAACCAATATCACGCAACCGGCAATTCTCGTTCATAGCGTCCTGATAACGCAATTGTTGAAAGACAAAGGCATTAAACCGCATATAGCGGCAGGGCACAGCCTTGGCGAATATTCCGCATTGGTGGCAGCAGACGCTATCGATTTCGAATCGGCTTTGCGGATCGTCAAACTCCGCGGTGAATTGATGCACAACGCCGGCTCAAGCAAACCGGGCACAATGGTGGCAATAATCGGGCTGGACAATTCTGCAATTAATGAAATTTGCACCGAAGCCCGAACCGCGGGCATCGTTCAACCCGCCAACTTCAATTCGCCGGGGCAGGTCGTTATTTCAGGCTCAATCCCGGGAATTAAAAAAGCTACCGAGCTTGCAGAAAAAAAAGGTGCCAAAAAAATCATACCGCTGTCGGTAAGCGGCGCCTTTCATTCGCCCCTCATGGAGAGCGCCAGAGAAGAACTGGCAGATGCGCTCGAACGAATTGAAATCGGGGATGCTGAAATACCGGTCTATTGCAACGTCACTGCGGAACCCATTATATCCAAACAGGATATCAAAATGGCGCTTTTTAAGCAACTGACTCATCCGGTACTCTGGGAACAAATCATTCAAAATATGATTGGTGACGGCACAGAAATTTTCTATGAAGTCGGTCCGGGAAGGGTTCTGAGCGGATTGCTGAAGCGGATTAATCGCTCGGCAAAAAGCATCAATGTAGGGGCAGTTGATGATTATCGCAATTTGACCTGAGACTGGTAACACCATCAACGGTTCAGCATTTATTTTGAGGAGAAAATATGAGTAAATTGACTAATAAAGTTGCTATCATCACCGGCGCGGCGCGAGGAATCGGAAAGGCTATCGCATTGGGATTGGCGCAGGAAGGTGCGGCGGTTGTGATTTCCGATATCATGTCGGAGCTTGCCGAACAAACCGCCCGCGAAATCACCGAGTCTGGAGGCAAGGCGATAGCAATCAGCGCCAATGTAACGCACGCTGCTGAAGCAGAAGAACTGGTGAAAGCGGCAAACGAAAAATTGGGTGCAGTCGATATTCTCGTCAATAACGCCGGAATCACCAGGGATAACCTGATCATCCGCATGTCCGAAGCCGAATGGCAGGCTGTCATCGACGTGAACCTGAAAGGCTGTTTCAATTGTTTGAAAGCCGCAGCAAAAGTCATGATGAAACAGCGTTCGGGCAGAATTATCAATATATCTTCGATTGTCGGATTGATTGGCAATGCCGGGCAAGCCAACTACGCAGCCTCAAAAGCCGGCATGATCGGCATTACCAAATCAGCCGCAAAAGAGCTTGCTTCCAGAGGAATAACCGTCAACGCAATTGCACCTGGGTTCATCGAAACCGAAATGACAGCAAATCTCGGCGACGAGGTGAAAGCCGCTTTCCTGAAAAATATCCCCTTGAAGCGCCCCGGCACACCGAAGGATATTGCCGATGCTGTGGTTTTTCTGGCATCGCCCGAAGCGAGCTATATAACGGGTCAGGTGCTCACGGTCGATGGGGGAATGGTAATGTAACTCACTTATTTTCAATTAATATTGGCATATTCAAGTTTGTTATGCAAGCAATCGATTACACATCCACTCTAATCAATCTCATTTATTTTTTTTAAGGATAGGAGGTGACATTCATGCCTGAAAACGTAGATGAAATCAAAAAACGCGTTAAAGAAATTATCGTTGAACAACTTGGCGTCGATGCTGATGAAGTGACCAACGAAGCAGCTTTTATCGAGGATCTTGGGGCAGATTCGCTGGACACTGTTGAATTAATCATGGCTTTTGAAGAGGAATTCGAAATTGAAATCCCGGATGAGGAAGCCGAAAAGCTCACTACAGTCGGGTTGGCAACGAAATATCTCTTGAAAAAATTAGACGAATAAATTTAATTCGTACAAAGTCCCGTCAACCGGCGGGACTTTGTTTCAATAGGGTCAGTCATTGGAAAATTTAATTTGCCTATGAAAAAGAGAGTTGTCATAACTGGTATGGGTGCAATTACGCCAATAGGTCTCACTGTCGATACTTACTGGCAGGCATTGTTGGCAGGTACGAACGGAATCAGTACAGTTACACGCTTCGAGGTTAATGATAATTTTCCTTCAAGGATCGCCGGTGAGATCAAAAATTTTGATGTCGCCAATTACCTGGATCGAAAAGAGGCGCGGCGCATCGATCGCTTTGCACAATACGGATTGGCTGCTGCCATTCAAGCGTACGATGATGCCAAAATAAATCTCGATAAGGTTCAAGCTGAAAGAATTGGCGTGATCGCCAGTTCAGGAATCGGAGGTATGGAAACGCTCGAAGACCAGTACTTTGCGCTTTTCGAAAAAGGACCCCGGCGAATAAGTCCGTTTTTTGTGCCGATGCTCATTCCGGATATTCTGCCGGGACACATTTCGATTAAGTATCATTTCAAAGGACCAAATTATTCAACGGTTTCTGCTTGCGCCTCAAGTGCCCATGCGATCGGCAATGCATATCATCATATCCTTTTAGGAGATGCCGATATTATGTTTGCCGGTGGCGCAGAAGCGGCAATCACTCCTATGGGTTTGGCAGGATTTGGTTCGATGAAAGCCTTATCCACACGAAATGACGCGCCGGAACGTGCCAGTAGACCTTTCGACGCCGAACGTGACGGGTTCGTTATTGGCGAAGGTGCAGGTATTATCGTGCTCGAAGAACTGGAGCATGCCCGAAAGCGCAACGCGAAAATATATTGCGAGCTCGCAGGATATGGTGCTACTGCCGATGCATATCATGTTACAGCGCCTCCGCCAGGCGGAGAAGGCGCTGCCAGGGCAATGAAAAATGCTCTGGTCAATGCCAACGTCGCTCCATCTGATGTGGATTATATCAATGCACACGGTACATCCACGCCGCCGAATGATCGGGAAGAAACGGCTGCAATCAAATCCGTTTTCGGAGAGGATGCATACAAAATAGCAATTAGCTCCACCAAATCGATGATAGGTCATCTGCTGGGTGCTGGTGGCGCAGTCGAATGCATCGCGATGGCGCTGTCAATTGTGAATGGCAAAATCCATCCGAATCTCAATTATGAAGTTCCTGATCCGGAATGCGATTTATCTTACGTCGTCGGAACCACGATCGAGCGGGAAGTGAATGCTGCAATTTCAAATTCATTCGGATTCGGAGGGCATAATGTCTGCCTGGTCGCCAAAAAGTATGAAGACAATCGGGGCAATGGCGGAAAATAGCTTTAACTCAGCGAACAAACAGGTGTTTGGATTATGTATTCGCGTTGGGAATTTATCATGGCTTCAAGAACTGTGAAAGCCAATCATTTTATCCTATTGCCAGATTTTTCTCGGCAATAAAAATTTGAATCATGATTAAACTTTTTAAAAATATTTTTCGACGAAAATTCAGGAAAATCGATCATCAGGATGATGCTATTTCTGAAAAACTGAATCTGTTATCGAAAAAGCTGAAATATCGCTTTCAATATCCTGATTTCCTGGTTCAGGCGTTGAAACACCGTTCGCATCTCTCAATAACAAATGAGGCACGGATTGCCTCCAACGAACGGCTGGAGCTACTCGGTGATGCCGTTTTGGGTTTGATTGTTACGAACTACCTGTACCATAAATTCCCTAAAAAGGATGAAGGCGAGCTCACAACGATGAAATCAATCATCGTGAGCCGCGAAACGCTGGCGAATTCCGCAGCCAATTTTTCACTTGGTGATTTCCTGTTCCTGAACGAAGCAGAAGAGCGAGCCGGCGGGCGCGAACGTACCTCTATTCTGGCTGACGCGTTCGAGGCGCTCATTGGCGCAATTTTTCTCGATGGCGGAATTCGAAACGCAGGCAAGGTGATCAACAGATTATTATTGCATGATTTTTCACATATTATTAACGAAGAAAAAAACAGAAATTATAAAAGTCTGCTATTGGAATATTCCCAAAGCATGAATCTCGGGTTACCGCTGTACCGGGTGCAAAATGAAGAAGGTCCGGATCATAAAAAGCTATTTACGATTGAAGTGAGAATCCAGGATCACATTTTGGGTCGGGGTAAAGGTTCGAGCAAAAAAATCGCCGAACAGAATGCCGCTCAATCGGCTTTGAAAAAGCTGCTGCTGCTTTAGGACTCGATACCGTTTTTTGCACGCGAAGGCAGCCTAAGAACCTATCCGAAAACCGATTTCAAATAATTCATGGGATCAGGCAAAAACTGTCACTCCCGCACGTTTTAAGCGGGGTATCGCCCACGGAAATCCACCTACCCTCTTTATAAATGGATTCCCGTGGTCGGCACCCCGATCAACGAACCTCGCGAATGACAAGGAGGGTTTTCGGATAGACTCTAAGCCATTTCCTCAGATTCAATTTCCTTCGGTGCATGTTTACCCGGACAAGTTGCATCGCTTTTCTCTCACGCCTTCAACCGCTGCCATCCTCACCTGTTCTATACTAGAATTTGGTATTACGATTTTATCCGTCATCTATATTCGTTCAGATCGCCCGCGAATAATTATCTGGTTCCACACCTGGTATTTTTTTGACGGATGAAAATCGATCAACCTACTGAGTTGCGATGAAACCCCAGCCAAATATTCTTAGTTAATTGAAACGAATCATCACATTTTGCATCTAAATATAAAATGAAAACAGTCTCTGTAATTCTTATTTCGCCAAAAAGAGGAGGACAAAAACCGATGTTTTTTCGTATAAGCGCTGCATTGGCTTTCATGTACCTGATATTCACAGCTTCCACCGCAATGGCACAAGGTCCGGTTGATGCTCGAATCTTAACAGCAAAGGCAAAGGCTCCGGCTGACGTTCGAGCCGGCGAAAAAGCAACACTGCGGATTGATTTTACAATCGCTGATGAATGGCACATCAATTCACATAAACCCAGGGATGAATTTTCCATTCCCACAGTGTTATTAATTGACAGCACTGCAGGGTTGAATATTCACAAAATTGAGTATCCACAGGAAAAGATCATCAAGTTCGGCTTTGCTAATACGGAAATAAGTGTATACGACGGCACCGAAACGATTTTGTGCGAATTTTCCTTCTCCGAAAGCTATCCGCCGGGTTCGACCCAAATCCAAGCCAAATTGAAATACCAGGGATGCAACGACAAAACGTGCTTGCCGCCCGCAGATACGTTGCTGATTGTGAATTTGCAAGTCAACGCCGGTACAGAAAATACTGAAACGCCTGCTGAGTTGTCTCAAATTGAAAAGAATGAACCGTTGCAGGTTCTCAAAGCGAACGGTTTTCTGCCCGTTGATAAAGCTCATGCCGGCGACACACTCGGCGTTGTTGTAGTCCTCGATATTGAAGATGATTTCATCATCGGCTCCCCATTTTCAATCTCCGAAAAACTCGCTCCGCTGCAATTACAATTTGAGGAGTCACCGGACGCCCGATTCGAAGCGGTGTCATTTCCGGCAGCCGAAAAACGACGCTTTGTTTCACAGACCGATACAAGCGAAATGCACGTTTATGATTGGCGTGTCTACCTGAAATCGAGGCTTTTAATTAGCGGAACAATCGCGCCCGGTCAATACACACTCAAAGGCAAGGCGACTTATCAGGCGTATCATCATGCACAACGAATGTTTCTATCAGATATTGTCGATCAATTTGTCGAATCTGATGTTGATTTCAAACCGTCCGATGCACTGCCAACGACCGACCTGACATTTGAGATTCCACTCGAAATTGTTGATAAATCAATCCAGCCGGCAAACATCAATGACGAGATCTTTGTGAAATCCGGGTTCGGCAGTTCTGAATTGAGAATCCTTAAAATAATAGAAAAAGGCGTGCTGCTAGCCATCCTCGTATTTTTCATAGGCGGTTTATTGCTGAACGCCACCCCCTGTGTCTTTCCGGTCATCCCGATCACCGTCAGCTATTTTAGTGCGCAAGGCGAACAAAACCGGTTCAATCGCTTTCTGGTTGCTTTGGCGTACGTGATCGGCATCGCTTTGATCTTCACAATACTTGGTCTGGTTTCAGGACTCGCTGGCAAGCAATGGGGATTTTTGTTTCAAAATACCTGGTTTGTAGTGGCAATAGTAATGATCATGCTGGCGTTGGCAGCGAGTTTATTTGGCGCCTTCGAAATCAAGGTACCGGCAGCACTTATGACGAAACTCGGTCAATCGCGCGAAGGATTTGTCGGAGCATTCATCATGGGACTCACCATCGGTGTTGTCATTGCGCCATGCGCCGCAGGGATCATTGTGGCGCTCATTATCCTGGTAGCCAAACTGGGGATGATTTTTAAGGGCGGTATTTTATTCTTTTTTATGGGATTGGGACTCGGTTTGCCGTACCTGTTTTTAGCTACTTTCACCGGGCTTTTGAATAAATTACCCAAATCCGGAATGTGGATGGTCTGGATACGAAAATTCTTCGCTATCGTTATGATCGGCGTGGCGATTTATTTCCTGCTGCCGCACACCTATCAAATTGAGGACGTGCAAAGCTTTTATTTCGGTATTATCGCGATTTTCGCCGGCTTGTTCCTGGGATTTCTGGATCACGAACATGGCTACACCAAAGGCTTCAAGATAGGTCGCGCCGTTTTCGGATTGTTCGTAATCGCCCTGGGTATGCTGTGGATCGATGGCGCGACCAAAAGCAGTAAAGCCGCCACTGAGATGCAAATCCTCAATCAAACTTCGGACAATCCAATTTCACATGTCGAGTGGATTTATTATGGCGGCGAAGATATTGACCAGTACCTAGGTACAGGACAGCCTGTTTTTATCGATTTCCACGCCAAATGGTGCGCACCCTGCCGTGAAATGGATAAGAAAACCTTTCCGGATCCACGCATCGTAGAAATATCAAAACAATTCATCATGATAAAAGTCGATTGCACGACGCCGGACCAACAAACCGAAGCCCTTAAAAAACGGTTTAATGCACTGGGCATGCCGACCCTCATTTTCATCGATGCGAATGGCAACATTCGAAATGATTTGCGAGGCGTTGAATTCGCCGGTCCGAACGAACTGCTTGAAAAAATGAAAGCACTGCTGCCCTGAAATTGCATAAGGGGATGACGCTGAATGTTTTCTTGCCTTCAGTTTAACCCCGCATTTATTTTTATCAAAATTCCATTTTTGCCCTGGATTATTCATATAAATTGATAAAATCAGAATTTTCGGGGATGATGCAACATTCAGACGAAAAAGCGATTTAGCCACTGATTTTCAATGATTTAACACGGGTTAAAAGCAACACAGCACAATAAATCCGTGTTTCATCTGTGACAATCAGTGGCTAAAAAATGAATACGGTTAAGTTTTATAGCTATCTCTTGCGAGCACACCGGATAGGCATTTTAGGAGGTGGGAGAAAAGAAGCTACCCAATCAAATGGTTTAAGTGGTTATTAATCAAAATTATTATTAAGCAAACTGTCCGGGTTGTTTTCTCCCACCTCGTGAAAAGAGGCACTCTTATAGCCTGACGCTCTTTGAATCAGTCATTAAAATCAGGTTTAAAACCGAATTCATTTTGCGTCACTCGGCGAATTATACATCGACCGGGCATAATTTGAACATTTTGGAGTGCATTGCCTTTATGCGATGCGAGTGTGAAATCCATAAAGGGCTTTCACTCCCGAGCCTCCGAGTGCATCTTATA
>JAFGMA010000110.1 GCA_016927835.1 Candidatus Zhuqueibacterota bacterium
CGATCGTGGGCAACAATCATCTGAAATTTAAAGTCAAACAGGACGGTATTGTTTTCGACGCAATCGGATTCAACCTCGGAGATTTGCTGTATCGAATCGCACCCGGCGAGCAGAATCTCGATATCGCTTTTGTAATTGAAAAAAATGACTGGCAAGGTCGCTCGACAATACAGCTTCGAATCAAAGATTTAAGATAGTTTGTACATATTTTTACAGTTCCTTATCATAACGAGCAATGAATTCCAATCCGAAATTTAACCTCAATTTTTGCTTACCATCCGAATTGTATGGTTATTCCTGCCCGCTTTGTTTTTTAACGCAAAGCCGGGCGCTTCAGGTAAATGCATTCATCCGCACAATAAACTTATCAAAATTGCCTTTTAGCCTGTCAACATATATCAGACAGCTTACGCCCCGAATAATGCAATGCAGTTTTATATAAATTAAGGAGTAATCTTAAAATGAAAATTTCAGCAGAAGATGAAAAAGGAAAAATATGGTTTAATGGTAAAATGGTGGACTGGAAGGATGCGACTATTCATGTAATGTCACATGTCTTGCATTACGGCTCCAGTGTGTTTGAGGGCATGCGCTGCTACAACACACACAAGGGGCCTGCCATTTTTCGACTGAAAGATCATATTCGCCGGCTTTTTGAATCTGCAAAAATTTATCGCTTTGAAGTGCCATTCACACCCGGGCAAATCGAACAAGCCTGCATCGACGTCATCAAAACGAATCAGATGCAAGCAGCCTATTTGCGCCCGTTGGTTTTCCGGGGATATGGGGCAATGGGTGTTTCACCGCTTGATTGTCCTGTCGACGTTGTTGTCGCCTCTTTGAATTGGGGCAAATATCTCGGGGAGGAAGCCCTGACCAAAGGCGTGAAGGTGGGAATCTCTTCGTGGAATCGCATCGCGCCCAATACACTGCCAGCACTGGCTAAGGTGGGTGCCAATTATATGAATTCGCAGCTCATCCGCATGGAAGCCAATCGGCTCGGTTATGCCGAGGGTATTGCGCTCGATCAATGGGGACACATCAGCGAAGGCAGCGGGGAAAACATTTTTCTGGTGCGCGACGGACGGATTTACACCCCACCGTTTAGCTCGAGCTTACTGCCAGGCATCACACGCGACTGCGCGATTAAAGTTGCCCTAGAATTGGGGTATCAAATCGTTGAAGCAACTATTCCGCGGGAAATGATTTATATTTGCGACGAAGCCTTCTTTACCGGCACCGCTGCCGAAGTCTCGCCTATCTGTTCTGTCGATCAACTGCCAATCGGAGAAGGCTGCCGGGGACCTGTTACAGAAAATATTCAAAAACGGCTGTTTGAATATATCGAATGCCGACGAGACGACAAATACAATTGGTTGACGTTCGTTAAATGAAATGCCTGACGGATACGTTCTCCCTTTTGTTGGTTTCCGGCTTTGCGTCCTTCTGCCGACGTTCGGTGATGTTTGTTTAGGAGGTGGGATAAAATAAATCACCCATTAAAATTTCTTAAGTTACTATTTATCAATATTATTTGTTAAGCAAAATGTCCAGGTTATTTAATTCCAACTCCTTAGTATAAAATTTTAAGTCAACGCAGCACAGCAATGGGAACGCGCTGATTCAAATACGTTTCAACTCAGGCAGGATAATCAGAAAACCGACCATTTATACAGGAATTTTCATGAGTAGCAGAAGAAAATCCCGGGAATTGGCATTGTGTGCCTACTATGCTCAGGAAATGTCAAAAAACAGCACAGAGCAGGCGCTTAATGATGTGGCAATCCTTACGGAAAAAGTAGATCAAAGCGTCATTGCGTTTGCCCAAAAATTGCTTCAAAAAACGATTGACCTCCAGGTTGAATGCGATGATTTAATCAAAGCCAAAGCTCTGAATTGGGACTTCAAACGAATTGCGATTCTGGATAAACTCATCCTGAGAATTGCGATATGTGAATTCCTACAATTTGAAGATATCCCACCGAAAGTGTCGATTGATGAGGCGATTGAAATCTCAAAAAAATTCAGCACCGATAAGAGCGGAAAATTTATCAATGGTATTCTCGATTCAATTTTAAACGATCTGAAAAATGCCGGTCGAATCGTAAAATCAGGGCGTGGCTTGCTCGAAAAAACGCTGTGATCTAATTTTTAAAATTTGCCCGGTAAATTTTCAGACATCGGATCATCGCACCCTGCTGCGCAATCGAATTTGATGCGATTGCTGTCTGCTAATTGATAATTTACACTTAAAGGCTATTTCAGGGTATCAGAATGTGGGCAAGCAGAAACATCATTTTGGGGTAATCGCTCAGTTTCTGGTTCCCAAACTCCCGATTGGGAATCCTATCGGCACTGTAAACCATAAAAAGAACCAATAACTGATGCATTACATTTTGGGAACCACTGATTTTTTTTTCAGTTCAACCTGCAACAAAGGATAAGCTTTCAATCAAGATTGAAATGAAGCTGCAAGTAAATCGGAGAGATTATGCTAACGAATATCTTGACAAAAATATTCGGCAATAAGCACGAACGGGATATAAAAAAGATTGAATCATTCGTTGTTGAAATTAATAGAAGTTACGCCGAGTTGAGACAACTTGGTGATGATGAACTGCGCGCTAAAACGTTCCAGTTTCGAGATAGAATTCATGAGCACACAAAAGAAATCAGGCAGCAAATTCGAGAAACGCAATTCCGCTTGATCGATCCCGAAGCGAATGACCATGAGACTGCCGGTGAAAATTTACATGAAAAACTAAAGGCGCTTAAGGAAGAAGAAAACAAACAGACAGAAGACGTTCTGATGGAAATCCTCCCCGAAGCGTTTGCAACGGTGAAGGAAACCTGCCGTCGGTTGATGGGAATACGCTGGGAAATTACCGACATCGAAACCGAATGGTACCTCATCCCCTACGATGTACAACTCCTGGGGGGAGTTGTGCTGCACAACGGCAAAATCGCCGAAATGGCAACCGGCGAAGGAAAAACCCTGGTTGCCTCGTTGGCGATTTACCTGAACGCACTCACCGGAAAAGGCGTCCATCTCATCACTGTTAATGATTACCTGGCACAGCGCGATTCGGAATGGATGGGCAAAATTTATAATTTTCACGGGCTAACCGTCTCTGCTATTACCAATGATATGGAGCCCTACGAGCGAAAAAGCTTATATGCAGCGGATATCGTTTATGGCACCAATAATGAATTCGGCTTCGATTACCTGCGCGATAATATGGCACAGGCAAAGGAGCATCGCGTTCAAAGAGGGCATCACTATGCCATTATCGATGAAGTCGATTCGGTACTGATTGATGAAGCCCGAACACCGCTCATTATTTCTGGTCCGGTTGAACACGCTACAACGAATGCGTATGGACAACTGAAGCCCAATATCGAACGTCTGGTGCGCAATCAAACGCTGCTCGTTAACCGCCTGATTGCAGACGCACAGAAGCTCACCGATTCAGGGGAAGAGGATGAGGCGACTTATAAATTATTGCAAGCGCAGCGTGGTGCCCCCAAAAACAGGCGACTCATGAAGCTGCTGCAGGAAAGGGGGATCAAACGCTCGATTCAAATGCTCGAGAACGATTTGATGCGCGATAAAAAACTGCACGAAGTCGACGAAGATCTGTTTTTTGCTATCGATGAAAAAAGCCACGTGATCGATTTGACCGAAAAAGGCAGAGCCGCCTTATCGCCGCATGACCCAAAGCTTTTTGTTCTGCCTGATCTTTCCCAGGAATTGCACGAGATCGAAACGGATGAAACTTTCGCAATCGATGAAGATGACCCCGCTGAAGAAAAACAACGAAAAGCCGAACTCAAATCCCAGAAGATTGATGAAGTGAACCGCAACTATGCCGAAAAAAGCGAAAACCTGCGAAATATCGAACAACTCTTGAAGGCATATACCTTATTCGAAAAAGATGTTGATTATGTCGTATCGGATGGCTCCGTTCTCATCGTCGATGAGTTTACCGGGCGCATTCTTCCTGGCAGGCGCTACAGCGATGGTCTCCACCAGGCGCTTGAAGCGAAAGAGGGCGTAAAAATTGAGCGCGAAACCCAAACATGGGCAACGATCACGCTCCAGAATTATTTTCGCCTCTATTCCAAATTAGCCGGCATGACCGGAACCGCTGAAACCGAAGCCAATGAGTTCTGGGAAATCTACAAGCTGGATGTCACGGTTATCCCAACCAACGAACCTATTCGGCGCATTGATTATGAAGACAAAATTTATCGTACCAAACGTGAAAAATTCAATGCTGTCCTGGCTGAAATCGAACGACTCAACAAGGCAAAACTGCCGGTGCTGGTGGGTACGATTTCGGTCGAGGTATCGGAAACATTGAGTCGCATGCTAACCCGGCAAAAAATCAAGCATTCAGTACTGAATGCCAAGCAGCACCAAAAAGAAGCTGAAATTGTCATGAATGCGGGTCAGCCCGGGCAGGTTACCATTGCAACCAATATGGCAGGCAGGGGAACAGATATTAAGCTGGGTCAGGGGGTTATCAGTTGCGAAGGCAAGTGCTACCTGGTCGATACCGAAGACCGTGCTGTACCTTCTACCCTCGATTTGGAAGCATGCAAGCAAAGCGTACCCTGCGGCTTGCAGATTATTGGTACAGAACGTCATGAATCGCGCCGCATCGATCGGCAATTGCGCGGACGAAGCGGGCGGCAGGGCGATCCCGGTGCATCACGATTTTACCTTTCCCTGGAAGATGATTTGATGCGGCTGTTCGGATCGGAAAGAATCGCATCGGTGATGGATAGATTGGGCGTCGAGGAAGGCGAAGTGATCGAGCATTCGATGATCACCAAATCCATCGAGCGTGCCCAGAAGCGCGTGGAAATGCGTAACTTTGATATTCGCAAACATCTTCTTGAATATGACAATGTGATGAATTTGCAGCGCACCAATATTTACTCCCGTCGAAACCAGGCACTCGAGGGGGAAAATCTGCGCGAAGAAATTATCGATATCATTCATCAATTTATCAGCAACCAGGTGAACGATATAACCGCAGATTTCGAGGATCCGCTTGACTGGAACCTCAATTTGCTGAGAGAATCAATCCAATTGGTGATTCCAATCCCGCCGCCAATTACAGAAGAAGAGATACCGAATCTGGACCGCCAGGAATTGATTGAACGGATAACCCGGCAGGCAGAACTGGCTTATGAAGAAAAAGAGAAGTACCTTTCCAAACAATTGATGCGGCGCCTGGAGCGTTATGCGTATTTAAAAATTATTGATATTCATTGGCGCGATCATTTGTTCGAGATGGATTTGATTCGGGAAGGCATCAACCTGAGGGCTTATGGTCAAAAAGATCCATTGCTGGAATATAAAAGCGAAGCTTTCAAGTTATTCTCCCAGATGCAGGAGAACATCGATCGCGATGTTATTACTGAAATATTCAAGACATCGAGCGAGTTTATCCAGGAAAGAGATGCAGTGAGAACAGAGCGCCGAAAATCGCAGCGCGCCATGCAAATGATTCATCAATCGACAGATGGCATGGGGCTTGCTGGTCAATCTTCAGAAAAATCAGAGCAACAACCCAGGAAACCTCAACCTGTTAAAACATCAGCCAAAATTGGGCGCAATGCCCCCTGCCCCTGCGGCAGCGGGAAAAAGTACAAAAACTGCTGTGGAATGTGAAAAGATTGTCATAAGACTTGATTTTGATATAGAAATTAGTATATTACAACAAAATTGAAGTCCTATTTCAATTTTTATGTTCTTTGTAATCATAAATAATTTATAGACTTATCGGAGATAGCATATTATTCGCATCCTGATAGGTAGCTGCCCTCAACAAACCAGAAATCTATTCACTAACTAATACTCATTGAGCTATGCGAAAAACTCACTTTTTCCAAAAGAGGGGGGAAAATGAACGAAAGGGTCGTTGAAATTATAAATTATATCATCAATGAAATCCAATCATCGGAAAGCAATCTCCAGAAATTGGATCAATTGTCGGCAGAATTGACACACCAGGGTTATTCTGAAGATGAAATCAGTTCGGCTTTTTCATGGCTATTTGATAAGATCAAGATTAACATTGATGACCTTATAAGCCCTCCTAAAAATACGCTGCCCCACGCATTCAGAGTGCTGCACGATGTAGAGCGGCTAATTATCTCCCCGCGTGCCTATGGCTACCTCATTCAATTGCGCGAACTGGGCTTGATCAGCGCGATGGAATTGGAACAGATCATTGAAAAAGCATTGATGATTGGTACCAGCACCGTTAGTCTGGAGGATGTTAAAGCAATCGTGGCATCATTAATTTTCAATTCGGAAGGACTCCTCGAAGGTACAAATTATATTTTTGACAATTTATATCAGGTACATTAGTACTTGACATCTTAGGAAAATATTCTTATTTTAAGGACATGGGAAAATCACTCGTCATTGTAGAATCGAACGCTAAAACAAAAACTATCAGCAAATTTTTAGGCAAGGATTTCCGGGTCTTATCTTCCGTTGGGCATATCAAGGATTTGCCAAAAGGCAAACTCGGCGTTGATATCGAAGAAGGCTTTCAACCTCATTACATCACCATCAGAGGGAAGGGTCCACTCCTGAACCAACTGCGCTCTGCCGCACAAAATTCCGATAAAATATATATCGCAACTGATCCGGACAGAGAAGGCGAAGCTATCGCCTGGCATATTGCTGAGGAAATAAAGCCCAAAAATTCCAAAATCCAACGGGTTTTATTCAACGAAATCACCAAAACCGGGATTCTCAAGGGAATGAGTAATCCCGGTACCATCGATTTAGATAAGGTGGAAGCCCAAAAAGCAAGGCGTGTTTTGGATCGGCTGGTGGGCTACCAGGTTAGCCCCATCTTATGGAAAACGATTTATAGAGGATTAAGCGCCGGTCGCGTACAATCAGTCGTCCTTCGATTGATTTGCGAGCGCGAAGTTGAAATTGAAAATTTCACCCCACAGGAATATTGGTCCATAACCGCAGAATTGAAAGGCGAGAAAACCAATCCTTTCTTTTCAAAACTCATCAAGATCAACGATTCCGAGCCGGATATAAAAGATCAGAAAACTGCTGAAGAAATTGTCGGACAACTCAAAACCCGCCAGTTCGTCGTTCAAAGCATTAAAAAGAAAAAGATATCTCGCAATCCGGCACCACCCTTCACTACCAGTACGCTTCAACAAGAGGCTTCCAAGCGGCTCGGATTCAGCGGACAAAAAACCATGCGCGTGG
Source organism: Candidatus Zhuqueibacterota bacterium (assembly GCA_016927835.1). Lineage (GTDB taxonomy): Bacteria > Zhuqueibacterota > Zhuqueibacteria > Thermofontimicrobiales > Sulfurfontimicrobiaceae > Sulfurfontimicrobium. The sequence continues at coordinate 7,259 of JAFGMA010000110.1, forward strand.
CACAGACGCTTTATGAGGGACTCGAGCTGGGCAAAGGTGAAAGCGTCGGCTTAATCACATACATGAGAACAGACTCTACCCGAATCGCAGAAGAAGCGCTTACCGAGGCGCGCGAATTCATCTTCAGTGCGTATGGCAAGGAATATCTCCCGGAATCGCCACGGATTTTTAAAGTAAAATCAACATCCCAGGATGCGCACGAGGCTATTCGCCCCACATCGACGAAGCGCGAACCTAAAGCCGTGAAAAAACATTTGACTGCCGATCAATTCAAGCTGTATGAACTGATTTGGAACCGTTTCATCGCTTCCCAAATGAGTGCAGCCATCTTTGAACAAACAACCGTCGATATTCTGGCGGAACCGTCAGAAATGCAGCAGCGAGCCCCGGTATACCTGTTCCGCTCTACAGGATCCATTGTTATCTTTCGAGGCTTTTTACAAATTTTTGAAGATTTCAAGGATGACAATGAAGCAAAAAAAGATGACACAGATATAATTCCGGAAAATTTAAAGAAAAATGAACGCCTCACGCTGCTGAATTTATTACCCAAGCAGCATTTTACCAAACCACCGGCGCGCTACACAGAGAGCAGCATCATAAAAGAACTCGATGCACTGGGAATAGGACGACCGAGTACTTATGCAATCACAATTATGACCATCATTTCACGGGGATATGTCGAAAGAGAATCCAAGCAATTGAAACCCACTGAATTAGGACGAACTGTGAATCAAATACTCGTTCAGCATTTCCCAAACATCTTCAATACCGAATTCACAGCAAAAATGGAGACAGAACTGGACAGCATCGAGTCAAAGCGGAAGAAATTTAAGCAAGTAGTAACTGATTTTTATTTACCATTTAACTCCGCCTTATTATCTGCAGATGCTAAAATGGATGAAATCCGCGAATCTCTGGTGCAGTCGACCAATGAAAAATGCCCGACGTGCGGGCGTGATTTAGTGGTTCGCTGGGGACGCAATGGTCAATTCATGGCATGTTCGGGGTATCCAGACTGTCACTATACAAAAGTTATGAATGAAGACGCTGCGAAAACCGATGAACGCTGCGAAATCTGTGGCAAACCAATGGTACTCAAGGTTGGTCGGTTCGGTCGGTTTTTGGCTTGCTCCGGTTACCCGGACTGCAAAAACACGCAGCCCTTCAAGTTGGGGATTCGTTGCCCAAAAGACGGATGCAACGGCGAAATCGTTGAACGGCGTTCAAAAAGCCGACGAATTTTTTACGGATGCAATAAATATCCGGAATGCGATTTCGTTTCATGGTACAAACCGGTCAATAAAAAGTGTCCGAGTTGCGGGTATGATTACATCGAGGAAAGATACACACAAACCAAAGGGCAATATCTGCGCTGCCCGAAATGCAAAAAAGAATTTGCATTGAATTTTGAAAATCTTTGAAATGTAATCGAGCTTAATGCACAAATCTTTTGAACACCTCGTTTTGAAATACTTGAGGTTCCTTGGGAATGAGAGGAACTATTCGAGACATACGATCACGGCGTATGAATCAGATTTAGCTCAATTCTTCGCTTTTTTGGAAACTCACATCGAATCACCAGAACTCCGCCTGCTTGAAAAACGCACGTTTCGCGCCTACCTTGCCCATCTCTCGGACGACGGATTGAAACCGAAGAGCATCAATCGCAAACTTGCATGCCTGCGTTCATTTTTTAAATTCCTGATTACAATAGGTGAAATCGATCACAATCCGCTGTCAAGTTTGTTTTCATTGAAAATGGAAAAAAAGCTGCCCAATACATTGAGCTTCGATTCGATCTCGGAAGTGCTGTCGATGCCCGATGAAAATCAGCCCATGCAATTGCGCGACAAATTGATCATAGAGCTGTTTTACGGTACGGGCATGCGATTGAGCGAACTCGCGAATCTGAATGTATCGGATATCAACCTGTATAACAGTCTGCTGAAAGTCAAAGGCAAAGGCTCCAAAGAACGGCTGCTACCGATTGGCAGGATCGCCGGGCAAACGCTTCAAAAATATTTACAAAAAAGATCGGAACTTTTGAGAAGTCCTGATGATAAACATATAGATGCTTTACTGTTAAACAAGGATGGCGCCAGGTTGTCCAACCGGGGAATCCGGTTGATCGTGAATAAGTGGCTCTCGAAAGTCGCTGAAGCGGGCAAAACAAATCCGCATATCCTGAGGCACTCATTTGCAACGCATTTGTTGGATGAAGGCGCCAATTTAATGGCGGTTAAAGAATTGCTGGGACACTCAAGCTTATCAACAACGCAAATTTATACCCATGTAACGGTTGAACGATTGAAAAATGTGTATAAGAAAGCTCATCCTCGAGCAGAAAAATAGCAAAAGAGATTTGTTCATTGAAAAAATTCTATTATGATTAATTCATTGTAATCTGATCTTCACGCAAGGTGATTGATCATTTTATTGTGCTCTCTTCACTCTTATTCTAGGAGGTGCTATTATGAGGGTAAATTTCACAGCGAGACATTACAAACCATCCGAACGGCTTAAGGAATACGCCACGCAAGAGGTACAGAAACTTGAACGGTATTATGATAGTATCATCGATTGTGAAATAATACTTGATTACCAAAAATTGCATCAAATTGCGGATATCAAGCTAATCGTTCATGGGAATACGCTGGCTGCGATAGAAAAATCAGATGATATTTATAAATCAATCGATCTGGCAGTGACAAAACTGGAGAGACAATTGAAGAAATATAAAGCAAAAATGAGTCATTTCACAAATGAAAAAATAATAAATAACATCACTGAAAACGTGCTATAGAAATTATTATCGAAATCCTTCCGATTATCCTTTATTAAGCTTTGCTAATATTATCATTGAACACTCTGATGCCTCACGTTGCAGCCTTTGTGAGGCATCATTTTCTCTTATAAATCTTCTCCGCTCTGAAAATAAAATTAAATCTGAAACCAGAAACCATACTTGTAAGTTAAATCCTCTTGTTTATCCGGCGCTCGCTGCATTCTGTATGCCATTTAAGGGATATCATCTAAATGCAAAGGATTCAAACAACCTCTATTTCATAACCTTGCAACAGCAAAACCTTGACAAAGGTGACTGACATCGCTATGACTTAATCATAAAGAGTACAAGGGATTAAGAGGCTATCCGAAAACCCTCCTTGTCATTCCCGAGGTCCGTTGATCGGGAATCCATTCATAAAAAGGTTGGTGGATTCCATCTTAGA
>JAFGMA010000111.1 GCA_016927835.1 Candidatus Zhuqueibacterota bacterium
ATAGCTATGATCGCAATTTTTCCATTTTATGGTCAATAATCAGCTATGATATATTTTTCAAATAAAGCACTGAATATTTTTTATTTCTATCACATTTATTACACTATTAATATTTTTGAAAGTATTTCCGATATTAAATTATAGCATTAATTTACTGGATATTCAACTAAGCCACAAGAAAATGTTCTACATCAGTTTAGCACTTGTATGACACAACCGGGAGGCTAATATGGACAGGGGAGTAGAAGTAATCGGTGATAAAACAGCGGTATTATGGCATAAATTTCAGACGGAACATACATCAGCAGTGAAGGATCAATTGCTGCTGCGGTATCTTCCGATGGTGAAATATGTTGCTGGTCGTATGATGATCTCGCTGCCTTCATGTGTGGAATATGAAGATTTGGTAAGCGCCGGCACGCTTGGACTCATCGGAGCAATCGAACGATTTAATCCGGACCAGGGCGTGAAATTTGAGACATTTGTTCTTCCGCGTATTCGAGGTGCGATTTTGGATTCCTTGCGGACGATGGACTGGGTTCCGCGATCGCTGCGCTCAAAGGCACGACATGTCGAAAAAGCCACAGCAGAGCTCGAAAAAGAATTAGGACGCTCGGCAAGTGCCTATGAAATCGCGGAATATATGAAAATCGACATCGGGCAATACAGTTCTTTGATGCAGCAAATTCATTCGGCATCACTGCTATCTCTCGATAGTTGTGCACCTGAAGATCAGGATATCAATGGCAATATGTACGATGTGATTGAGGATCCAAAAGCCAGCAATCCTGTCAGCAATATTGAAAAAGAGGAATTGAAAAACGTCCTGGTTCAGCTTATCGACCATTTACCAGAACAGGAAAAACTTGTGATTGCGCTGTATTATTTCGAAGAACTCACGCTCAGAGAAATTGGTCAGGTTATGACTATTACGGAATCGCGTGTTTCACAAATTCATACGAAAGCCATAAGTTGCCTCAAATCAAAATTAATGGAAGAATTGAGTGCATAGCTTAAATTTTCTGCAGCTTACCAGGTGGCGAAGGAAAATAAAACAGAATGTCAGCTTTTCTAATAAATGGTATCTTGTACTTCTATAACTGAATGATCATCTTTGAATTCCCTCTATGTTGTAACATCCCTCATTAATGTTTAATCTTTATAATCTTTAATTAAGAATTGTTATAAACAGTACTAAAGGATTTCATCGTTTAGCCGAAAAAAAAGAAAAGAGAGTACGCCTGGGTCAACCAGAATTATAACAGATCTACATAATAGCGAGTCAGGACTATGCAATACAAGATCATTCAGTTGGAAAATGCAACGATCATCGTGCCGAAAGGCGAAATTGATGCATATCTGGTACCTGAATTCAAGCAGGTGATTGAAGAGCAAACAGAAAGAGGGAATAATACTATCATCATCGATTTAAAGCATGTGAGTTATTTGGATAGCTCAGCACTTGGATTGTTAGTCAGCTAACAAAAAGCTATTCGCAAGAGAAACGGGCATTTCAGGCTGATTCATCTTAATCAACAAATTGCGAAAATATTTGAAATGACGAAGCTCATCACATTTTTCGATATTTTCGAAAAGGAGCGACAGGCTCTGTTAACGCGATAGATGAATTATAGAACCGCCCACAAAGGAGGCGTCAAAATGTCAATGGTCAATACACTGCAAACAATTCCACTGCTTCAGTCAAGCTTTTCGTTGACGGAGCCTTCCTCGTCCGTGGAATATAAAAAGAATTGCGAAAATCCATTCCAGAAAATTCTTTACCATCTGCGTGTTTCTGTCGACTATGAATGGGCAACTCTGTACTCAATCAATCAAAAAACCGGCAAGCTGAATATGCTTGCCCGAGCGGGCGAAGGAATCGATTTCATCGAAATCGTTCAATTTCCAATGGGAAGCGGATTATCCGCCTGGGTTGCACAAAAGAAAAAAATGGTGCATTTACCTGATATCCATCGAAGCAGCCGGCATGGGCATCATCCGATCAGGTCATTTATCTCGATGCCCCTGGTCATTCGAGAAAAGGGAATTGTTGTGCTCAATATGGCACATATTTACCCCAATGCATTCAGTGAAAAAGAAATCAATATGCTGCAAGTTTTGACGCGCGATATCGCGATGGAACTGAGGTCAAAACTGGTATATTCTTGCACCACTACGGCAGATTAATCACCATGCAGAAAAAAATACTACTCATCGATGATGCCAAGGATATGCACTTTCTCTGCAAAACCGCATTGGTGAAATCAGGTTTTGCATTTGAATCGGCTTACAACGGTCTCGATGGATTGACGAAATTAACCGAATACGAACCGGACCTGATCCTGTTAGACTACATGATGCCGATGATGAATGGTCATCAGGTATATGAAAAAATCAAAACCGATACTGCTTATGAGAAATTTAGTGATTTGCCGGTGATTATCCTGACGGCAGCGGAAACCAATTCGGAAGAGAAAAACAAATTTCTGAATATGGGATTATCAGCCTATTTAAACAAACCTTTTGGCGCTAAAGAGCTTATCAATATCATCAAAAATTTATTATATACGAACAAGCTGCACAATGTCGTCCAGAAGGCAAAAAATTTTCTCGAAAGTCTGGTTGACTGCTCTCCCGACGCAATTATCACACTCGATATCCAAGGCAGGATAACCTATATTAATCGCGGCGCAGAAATCATGTTTGGCTATTCGGACGTTGACCTTCTTAATCGACAATTCTTCGGTTTTTGTGAAGATTCGCTCGAGCTTGCAGTACTATTCCGAAAGATTAATGAAAATTTTTCAATCAGACATTACGAAATTCACTTCCGCGCGAAAAATGATCAGTTCATTCCGGTAGGTTTTTCATTTTCCAGGCTCGTGGATAAAGACTCAATTTTCTCCGGATATCTCTGCATCGGTAAAGACTTGTCGGAGATTAAACGTCTCGAAGAACAACTCCTCGAAAAAGAGCGCCTGGGCAACACTGATGGAAACTGCGGCGACAATCAACCATGAAATCAATAATCCGCTGACTCCGATATTGGGAAATATTCAATTGATTTTAGCTCGTCAGACAAACGTCGATCCCTGGCTGCTCCATAAACTGAAATTGATAGAAAAAAATGTCTGGCGGGTACATCAAGTTGTCCAGAAATTACGATCAATCACTCAGCCAGTCAGCACAAATTATTTTGGGGACATAAACATGATCGATATTGATAAATCAGAATAAATCTTTTCATTTTTTTGTTTATTAATTACTTACGCGTATTATTTTTGTTATTTCATATATTTTAATTAGTTGGCATGGATATTGCAAAATATTAGCTTAACCAGGCAGGGATGAAACGTTTCTGCCGGTAAATCTTCAATAGCTAAATATATTTACATCTATTCATATTTTTCACTCATGTCTGATTTTCTTTAACAAAAATTCATCACCCGTTTGGTCGATAATTATTCAAATTACCTGATAGTTGAATCGATAGTCATTTTTTCCAGCTTTTAGAATACGATAAATGAAGCAAATGGTTAAACTTTAGGAGTTCAGACGAATGTATAGGCATCTCGGAAAGGCAACAATATTAACTGCAACGTTCATATTGCTGGTAAGCTACGGCTTTTCCCAGGATTCAAGATTTACAATCAAATTAAAAACACAATCACTGGTCATCGGATCGAAAATAACGCTGGGTGATATTGCCCAGGTGCAGGTAAAAGATAAGGCAGATCAATCAAGATTGTGTACGGTGATTTTAAGCGATTCGCCTCCACCGGGTGAGGCAAAGGAACTCTCAATGAACTTTATTTTGCGCAAGGTAAAAGAAGCCGGATACAAACCGGACGCTATAATTTTTACAGGTCCCAAAATCGTTCGAATTACCGCTGCACAAGTTGATGTTTATAAAATTATTATATATGAAGATGTTACCTGATAAATACTTAAGTTCGAATTAATTCCAGCAACGCAGAAGGGGGAAAAGGCTGATACCGGATTTAGGACAACTGGATAGAAATATACTAAGAGTCATCAAATGGAGTTTATGCTCGAAAATGCCTTTTCAACCTTTTTCATGTTTATTTGTCTGCAGGGAATCTGGATAAATGTACTCTGGACGAAAACTCATTTGAATAATCCAGGATACATAAAAGCAGGTCATTCTCATTGCCTTCTTGAACCAGGCTCATTGACCTTTGCGGATGTTGCGGTCAGCTCAATTTCAGCATTCTACCGCGTTGCTCGGACAATGGTAAATGCAGTTCCAGCAAGACCGTCCCCAAAAATACGTTGCTCAAATGCGAGTCATTATTTCCGAAGCAAATATGCATTTATAAATGTCGCTTTTTCCAAGCCCACCAATAAAATACCGACAACTTCACGCGTTCCAAATGAAGTCTGTTTTCCGAAATTAACGCTGCGCTCACTTCCGCCTTTCGCACCCGGCATCGAAGGAATTCCGCCCCAAAAGAATGACGGGATGACGAATCGTTCCTTGTTTGGATACGCACTTTTCATGTCGAATAGATGCATGCGTCATCAAAATTCAGGCATGATTAATCCTGGCGGAAGCGCTGCTAAACCCAATATTGTTTCAAACGCCACGGTTTCATTATCCATTATAAAAAATACCAATGCTTTTAATTCATTTGAAGCGTTTTCAGAACACTATAAATTTTTACAAATTAATCCAACTGACTTCATTCAGTACCCGGAGCAGGATCACACGAAATTACCAGGAGTTAAAAATGGAACTGATACTATTCAGATTGCTGCAATTATTAAAGCGTGAACTTCGAACCTTTGGCACGTTAGAATCATGTCTTGCTCAACAGCATCAATTGATAGCTGATGGCAATTCAAAAAGTATCCTTCAAATTCTCGAGAACGAAAAAAGATTGATCGATGAGATCTGCATGATCGAAAGAGATAAACAGGAAGAGATGACGGATCTTGCTCAATTAGTTGACATTTCTACCCAAAACTTAACACTCACAAAATTGCTTCAGCAGGTAGAGCCGCATGATAAACGATCCTGCGGAATTATCCATAGCCTGAAAAGCGAGATGCTTCATTTACTCGAAGCTTTGAAGGCAACGCCTCAAAAACACAAACGTTATTCTGACTATTATCCAGCCTTCCATACCGATCCGCGACGCACCGTTGATGAGAAAAACGGTCTCGCACTTTCCAACGTAGCCAACATCATTGCAGGTGAAATCGCCGCCGATGTGAAAATTATCGATATGAAAATGTAGTCATAAAAAGTTACATTTTCATTAAATATTTTATAAAAAAATTGAACCCAATGGATATGCTATAGTATAATATGATCTGTGCAAAATAAATATTTCGTCAACTGATTATCGTAATCAGACTATTATTATTGTAAATATTTTATTTACGTAATGATAACAATCGAAAGACTAAATTATCGGGAATTAAAGTAAATTTGAAAAGTGACGAAATTATAATTACCTTGATGATTGAAAAAAAGGCTGTTCCAAATTCTAATTGAAATACACCACAATTGCACGCAGACATTGAACAGCTTCACCAAATTTAATGATGTTCTGTGTCGGAATATTTTTGAAATAGGAAGTTAAAAGGATATGGATACTAAGGAAACTACAAAGCGGTTAGAAACACGGTTCGGCACTTTATCAACGGATGATGTTGAAACGATTAGTGTTCCTAATGGATTGTTGGGATTCGAGCAGTACAAACAATATTTTATTTTAGAAAATGCAGAACATCAACCCTTCCAATGGTTGATAGCAGTGGACAAGCCCGACTTGAATTTCATTGCCGTTAATCCACTACTTTTTTTTCCCGATTACGCACCCAACATTTCCAAAACAGATTTAAAAGACCTGAAAATCGATGAGCCTTCCAAGGTACGCGTTTTGACACTCGTTACTCTGGAAAACCCTATCGATAAAACAACAGTCAACTTAAGCGGTCCAATTTTCATCAACAAGTCGAGTAATATCGGTAAGCAGATTGCATTAACAGGGGACTCATATTCAACCAAACATAATCTATTTAAGTCAAAACTTTTACAAGTCAAGGAAGATTAATTATGCTAGTACTCACCAGGAGGATTGGAGAAAGTATTATCATCGGGCATAACATCAAGGTGATGGTCACTGATATTCAGGGCAACCAGGTTCGACTGGGCATTGACGCACCTTATGAAATCCCGGTTCACCGCGGTGAAATCTACGAAAAAATCAAGGAAGAAAACGTAAAAGCGGCGGATGCAACCAAAGACGCATCTGAATTGCTCACACAACTCGGTGATAAACTTTAGCTCAAAGGTGATGTCTATTCATCAAAAATTAAACACATGCCTTTGACATACTTTCTTCTTCCTGCAACTCGCTTAAGCAATCGTTCTAATGAGGGGGAAATACCTGAGGATAAATGGAGGGAACAGGTCCTGATTTTTTTAACGCCTGATGTTTTAAATCATTCACATCAGGCGTTTTTATTAATTACATCGATGATAAGCCTTTTTTCAATCTTTATTATCTCGTTCATTTGCTTCCTGTTTGGATATGATTTCAAGATAAACGCCCTCGCCGATTCTCTCCTTCCCCTCCATCCAGCTTTCAAAAATTTGCCTTACCTTGCCTTTGGTATATTTGCGATCCACGAGATTTTCATATAATTCATCGATTAGCCGCGTTACAATAACCACATCACCGGAAATCGCTTTGTTAAGGTGCTCGATCACCTCCTGCGCAAGATTCGTATTTAATTCCCGCTCGAGCACCGCTATTTGAGAGTCGGATTCGAGCTCAAGCAGCGTTTTTATTTCGCGCTGTGGAACGGTCTGGCGTACCATTTCCATTTTATTCAGGTAATCTTCGATTTGAGAGCGATAGATCGATTCCTGTAGTGCCGCGAGATATTGCCTGACGCCTTCCTGCACCATCGTTTTCAATTTTTTAAAATCGATGGATTCGATTTGCGCACCCAGCTTGAATCCGCACTGGCAGCGCGGGAATTGCTGAAGTGTTTGCGCCACAGGCAACTCGCAGGCACGAGATCTGAGATTCTGGATGAGTTTTTGAATTTTTGGAAAGTCATCCTGCACAGAAATGAGCGTTAACTGCGCAAAGCTGCGGAGAAAGCGATAGGCATCCGACGACGTCAGGTAATCCAGCGCCTCGATATCAATCGCCCGGTTCAACAAATCATGTTCCTGCGCGTAGCGATTGCTGTATAAATCCAAAAAGTCGCTGAATAATCCACGAATATATCGCAAGCCTCCTTCCAAAACAAGCGCATCATTGATCTGCAACCGCGAGCGGATTGTACTCAAAAAATCGCGCATTTCCCGATATCCTTCAGTTTCCGGGATATGAAGCTGGGGGCTGTGAATGTAATTGTGAATTTGTTCGATTTCAAATAATTCCTTATCCAGAAATTTACCAACCGCCTTTGTTCGATCTATGATACCCTGCACTTTATCGATATCGCCAATTTTTTGCAGCCAGCCTTCCAAACCTCGCTTCGAATCCAGCGTTGTATTCATGCCGGAAATAAGCTGATGCAACCCATTGGTGGCAGCAAACGTGAGGGGTAATGCTTCGTTCCCATCGACACCATATTTGCTCATGAGCGATTTGAATTGCTGATTAGCTTTTGTCAGAAACGCCTCTGCACGTTCCTTGAAATCCCTCAATTTCTCCCAGATATCCTCTTGTTTCTGGATATCATAGTCCGTCAAATTTTCGCGAATAAGCGTTTTGGTGAGAACCTGCAATTTCGTTCGCTGCGAAGCGTCGATGAGCTGCCCCCTGCCGATCGTATCGACGAACTTGATGAGCGGAATTTGAAGATTATAGAAGGCTACTGGATGATTCTCCCGCATCGCAACCAGATGACCTTTCCGCAGCAACACGCTGAGCAACAGATCGAAAATTAAAATTGTCATCCCGAATTCGGACTTTCGCAGCTCCCGATAAAGCTCATAATACCCCACAGGCTCATCCTGCCCCACACGCTCGAGAATCGCCTGCAATCCGGTTGATTTTTTAGGCTCGATGCCAAGACTTGCGCGCGCCCCCTTAATCTCAGCGATGCCCAATGGTACCATTATATTTTCGATCGCCTGCCGGATCATTCGAAACTGGGGACCGTTGATATCCTCGATGACACCGGGTCGTATGAACTGATGCAGCAATTCTTTCAAAACGACATTGCTGCTGAGCTCCTCCAGCGGTGCAATCATGTTGAAAAGCGGAAACACACCGTCGAGCGGACGCTGCACCAGCCGCGTTACGATTGCATCAAAACTCTGATTAGTAACCTCGCATACGGAGCACTCAATCTCGCCATTGGCAGTGAAAACCTTCCCCGCACAATAGCTATCTTCAATTATCCGTTTGCAGTCGCGTTCGAGATTTTTCAGACTTTCACCAAGTTTGTCCTTGATATCAGGGTCGGCTTGCTTATCTGCGCCGCACAATTCCTCGAATAACACACGCGTACAGAAATAATCTTCGAGCGTCTCCCATTCATTTTGAGGAATTGGCGCCGGCAGAAGTTGAATGATGCCACCATGCAATCGATTCAAGCGCTGCGGCTGAAGCATTGAATTGAAAGCAGATCGTTGTTCGGAAATGTCGAAAGGATAGCCCAAAATGATGTAAAAATCGTCGTCATCATCCCCGATGCGCCGGCTAATGAGCGAAAGCGAATCGGCATCAATCGTGCGACTATCGCTGAGTATCACCCGTCCTTCCCGAATGCTATTCATCCATTTGATAAATTTTCGGTGGCTTTCGACTTCGAGAATGGCACGCCAGGGAAAACGCGCAGATTCCAGCCAGGGCAGAATGTATTCAATAACTTCGCGCTTTTTGCCCCGAATGTCGCTCTTCAATGTTTTAAGCCGCTCTTGCAGCAGATCAATCGCGGTTGATTCGGTATCGAAGCTATAAACGTCCTGAAATTTGCCCTCGTGTTTTTCAACCTTCAAATAACCGAGTTCGCGTTCCAGGCGCTTTAAGATATTTTCCTCGAAATATTCATAATTCATATCGCCCAGCGTCAGGTCGGTGCTGCGATATAAAATCATGTTTGCCAATTGCTGCACATTGCGGAAGATGGTAACCGGCGCGATTTCCAATAGAATCAAAATTTTAATCGTTTTCAACGCACATCCTGCATCTTCCGATTCTTCAAAAATTTCAGGAATTCGTTTTTGAAAATGATTGCTGTAAATGCCAAAAAGCTTGTTTGTTTGGGGATTTTCTTTTATCTGGATATAAAAATGGTCGAAAATTCTGTCGGGCGTAAGCAGTTGTAAATAATCCTCATCGACCATGCCCGGGATATGCCGCGTCGAATCGCCTTTTAATTGATAATGAACAAAATCAACGACGCCGCGGCGCTGCGAAAATAAATCGCTCAAGACATCCAGCAGTTCGATACATTCCGGATGCACCGGATATATTTGATGAAACGCTTCAGCCGTTATATTGATATTGTTAAAACTATTCTTCAGAATTGTGAATGCTTCGCGCACCGGCGCATCTGCTCCCTGCTTTTTCAATACCAGCCGACGATCGATTAGCTCGCGGATATGTCGCGTGGAAAGCTCTAATCGCGTTTTATAGCGATCCTTTATTTTCTCGAACACTGCCCGTTGAATGTCGCCGGTTTTTTCAATCGCCTCTTGCAGTGCGCCAACAATCCATATCGGCTGATTCAGAGAGCGTTCGCCTAAAAATTGTAGAAATCGGGCATCTTCATTCAACTGATTCGAGCTATCTTTCGATTTCAAAAATTCGGACAATTCATCCAGCAGTATGATCAGCCCACGCAGATCATGCTGTTGCAGCGTATTCATTGTTTTATCGAGTCCGGGACCGCGTTGAGGCGTCAGCCTGAAGGGGATTTCTTCTTCCGATTTTGCCAGGAAAGCTTTAATGATATTTGCCAGATCTTCGTGTTCTTTGCGCAACACCTGCCAGTTGAATTCGCTGCCAAGCTGCTGGCGGATAAATTCATCCACTTCAGTTGCGTTGGTTGGCAACACATATTTTTCGAACCGCTCGACAAAAAGACGACTCTCGGTAAGCGTAACCGGCAACTGCCAGCGCTTATTCAATGTGGATTCGATGGCTGAAAATACAATATCTTCCAAACGTTCACGACCGCTGTGTTCGAGCAATGGAATCTGAACGACTGCGAACTGCCTGCCCTTTAAATCCAATTGATACGCTTCAAGCGAAGGTTCCTGCTGAACCAGCGGGAGCCACGCTTCGGAATATGAGAGCAATAAACTGATTACCGACAAAAAGTGAGATTTCCCGGACCCGAAGCTGCCGGACAGAAAAAAGCCTCGTCCCTGCCTGGCAGCGACATTCTGAAGCACCGATTCAAGGTTGCGCTTGATATCGTCGGTTACAACGAACGTCCGGGCAATATCATCCAGAAGCTGCTCATCGCCGGCACGCAAATACTCTGCATCCCTGATTGCTGCCAACTCGATGACTGTTTTCACATCGGGAATTGTGATGAGATCGCCGATTTTCATTTTTTTGTACCTGAAAAATATAGGGTTGGTCGTCTATCATTGAATAAATGATTGGTTTCAGTGATATTTTTGTCGCGTGCCTGAGCCGGATCTATTTCTGCAATCCTGAGGCACTCTTCTTTGGCGGAAGCGCTGACGAGCGGTTTCCCTCGCGTATCCAGAATTTGACTGGCGCCCGTAAAAGTGAGCCCCCTGCCGGCGCGATGTTCGGTACCAATTCGATTCGCCGTGATTGTGAAGACGCTATTTTCAATCGATCGTGTGACCATAGCTCGCTGGCAATAGGGCAGCACCAGGTTCGCCGGATGGCAAATAATTTCCGCTCCCAGCAGCGCCAGGCTGCGTGCCGATTCCGGGGAAATCCAATCGAAACAGATCATGATCCCAATTCTGGCAAAATCGATATCAAATACTGCAAATGGTCTATTCCCCGGAGTGAACCAGTATTTTTCCGTATCGAAAAGATGGATTTTCCGATAGCAGCCTGCAACGCCGTCCTGACCCACCAGAATTGCTGAATTATAAATGCATTCGCCATCGCGTTCGGGAATCCCGGCAACGATGAATGCCCGAAAGGTTTGCGCCCATTCCCTGAGTCTGCGACTGGTCATTCCGTCTTCCGCGGCTTCAGCCAATTGCGCCAGTTCCTCATGCGAACTGAAAAGATAGCCCGAATTGAACAACTCCGGCAGCACCAATAAGTCGAAATCCCGATGTTGTTTGCTGAGAATTTTTTCAACCGTATCGAGATTTTTCGATTTTTCTCCGAATGCAACATCGAATTGTAGAAATGCAGCGCGCATAATTGCCCTCAAAAACCGTTTTTAAATTTTCAAAATGCAGCCTGAATCATTGCCAGATAGTTCTCTACCGGCACATAATTTGGAACCGTATTTCCCGAGCCAAGGCAGTAGCCTCCTCCCCGCCCTATCTCCTCAATTAATCCCCGGGCAATCGCCTCGATTTGTTTCGGCGTTCCCCGGCTCAGGATATCCACATCGATATTGCCGGCGAGGCAGAATTTGTCGCCATAGCGTCGCTTAACCTCTCGAATATCAATCGCCTGCGGTTCCAGTGGCTGCAGCGCATCGACGCCACATCTTTTCAGATCATCCATCACTTCCCAGATTCTGCCATCGGTATGATAGATGAAAGGAATCTGCTTTCGTTTGCACAGATCGCCGATCTTTTTCATCCAAGGGAATAAGTCAGATTGAAATACAACGGGCGAAACCATCAAGCCTGAATGATAGGCAATATCATCGCTGTAAAAGATGGCGCCCACATTGTCGAAATCCGCCATCGTCTCAAACAGCTTCATTTCGATTGAACCGATTGCATCGAACACCCTTTGAACTAATTCGGGATTTTCAACCAAAGCATACGAGAAAGTTTCAAATCCCATAAAATGCCAGGTCCAGGTGAAAATATCGCCGTATTGCGCAATGATTTTCATTCCTTCGGGAAGTGCATTTTGAACGTCCTCAAAAGCTGAATAATCAATATCTTCCGGACGCGGGAACTGAAATGCCTCAAAATCGGCGAGAGTAGTTATCATTCCTTTGCCGGTTGAATGCCAACTGCGCTCTTCTGTATCTCCAGCCAGCACCGACCGTCGATAACCTTCCCCGGGGATCGCCTTCCCAGGATTCATATCAATTTTGGGAGTCAATCGCACATAATCATAGCCGGCTTTGGCAAAAAAATCAACCAAATCCTGCGGACCCTGAATCGCTCGTCCGAGTATTTTGGCTTTGATACCGTTATCAATCGCCAACTCCAGCAGGGGCACGCGCCCCGCATCTCCGCCGAGTAAGGTCTGTTTTAATGCTTCAAAATCTGGTTTATGTTGAAAATTCGATTTCAAGTCCGGTGTCCTGCAATTTTGGGGATCAAGATTTGAATTAACATTCAAGCCAAAGATAATAAATAATTTATAAATATGCAATAATAATCAGCCGCTCACACTGCTCTTTTCAATCCGGATTTTACCCGATCAACTTCTGCCTCATTCGCAGCCGGGATTGAATCCAAAGGTATTCTCCACCACGTCCGGCAAAATCGCATACACTGAGCGCCCGATTTCGGCTTCAAATTTTTCTTTTAATCGAAAAATCATCCGCCATTTTTTAATTGTATGCGCATTCATTCCGCGGCGCATGACAACATCCATCAGCCGCTTTTCAATCAGGCAAAAGCCGCTGGACATTGCCAGCGCATCACAGAGCTGGATTAACGTATCATATTGATTATAAATGATCTGCTCGAGATAGCGCACAACAAATTGCCGATCGGTTTCGGGGCAATCCCACCTGCCAAGTGCCACCCTGACATCTTTTACCGGAAATGAATGCGTGATGCAAATCCGGGCTGCTCCGGGGAAACCTTGTTGTTGCATCATTCGATAGCCGTCAATAATGTGGCGCATCTCAGTTACGCCCGCGCCGCGACCAATATCATGAAGGCATCCCAGTGTATATGAGAGATCCGCACACAAATCAGGGTGTACGGCTGCGATGCGTTCGGCAGCTTCCGCAACGTATAATGAGTGTTGGACCCAGGGACCGGGATTCGATTTTTCTGCGTTTCGTAAAAATGATTTGGCTTGATCGCGATTGGGGACTTTCATGAGTCAATTGAGGTTTCGAAATTCATCTATCGGAAGTTAAGATTTTCTGCTATTCCAGGAGACAATCCTGACGATTGCACGAATTTATTTATCTCGCACTTCAAAATGTTCCCCAAAAAATAATCCAATCTCTCTGTCCAATCACGGGGAAATAATCAGTATTCTTTTCGACAGGATAACTGGATACGCAGGATTTACAGGATGAGTAATAAATCTGTTGATTTGCCCTTTTTGTATCACCTGAGCAGTATTAGGACCATCTCGTATAGGATTTATATTCGAAAATATTCGTAGCAATTAAGCGAATCTACCATACCAATCGATGTTAAATCTTGTGAATCTTGATAATCCTGCTATCCTGTCTATATTTTTTTTACACCCTGTGATTGGTCATCAGTTTCTGCCTCTGTGACTATAATACTTATAAGGTAACCTCTCTTTTGCATCGGAAAAATGAATGTACAATTGCAAAGCGTTGGAAATATTTGGCTGCTGCATCAATTGAAAACGCAGTAAGGTTGAGCTTAGGTATCGCCAAATTCCCGTGGATGGCGTTTCTTGAGCATCTCGATGCTGCTGCCGCGCCCGGTACGTTCGAGGCGTTCGCAATATTTCTTCAACTGCCCGTTTGCGTGTGCCGGTCCGCCTTCGAGCAACACCGTGCGCATCGGATCAACAGAAAATCCTTCGGGCATAGTCCGCAGCATCTGATCGTGCCAGGCAGCCAGACGATGTGCCCCTTCCCGGCAAAGATCGGATCGGTCTGCCGCAAGATTTTTCTGCTCATGCGGATCTTTTTTAACGTCGAATAGCATTTCATCGGGGAATAAATGATACCCGTCGTGGTAAGTGCGCATATACAAATTGGAATCCCAGCGGACGCTGCGTTGACAGACATGGGCGCACTGGCTCAGGATAAGCTGGTCGCGTCCGCAATCTTCGCCTCGTAAAATTGCGGGTGCATAGCTTTGACCATCCCAGATAGGCTTTGGCTGCTGATTCAGAAGCTCAGCGAGCGTTGGAACCAGATCGAGATTGTAATGCAATCCAGTATCTATGTGTCCGTTCATTCCCCCGGGCATGCGCACGATCATAGGTATGCGGCAGGTAATATTGTCAGCGGTGGCGTGCTCTGCATAGATTCCCAGTTCGCCCTGGTTTTCACCGTGATCGGCACTGATAATAATCGCCAGATCGTCGAAGATGCCTTCCTTTCGAAGCGCTTCGAAGAGTTGACCGATATGTTGATCCATGTAGCGGATGCCGCAATCGTAGCCATCGATAATGCGCCGCAAGCCTGCCATGTCCTTGATTTCGCCGGGATGCCGCGGATAACGAGGATTGGTTCGGTTGTCGTACATACCAATATCCTGCGCCGTATGCGGTCCCGGTAGCATACGGTGCGCTGCAACGATCTCCGGTGTGAGCCATTCCGGCAGCGGGCTTTTTTCGAATGGATTTCCGAAATCCTCCGGCGCGCGATATGGTGTATGCGGATCCCAATAATTGATGTGCAAGTACCAATTATCCTTTTGGGCATTTCGCGCAATCCAATCCAAGGCAGCCGGCGTGACATCTTCCGCCGATTCCATCCCACCGAGTCCGGTGTCATATATTTCACGGAAACCTGCGTAGAAGGGAAAGGCGGAATGGCGCTCACCAAATCCGCCGATAAATACGGTGTACAAGCCGGCTTGCTTCAATGTCGCCGGGAGGCTGGTATAAGATAAGGTGCTGCGGAAACCACGCTTGGCACCTTCGAGCCGATTATCAGCAGCAGTTCCGGCATGCCCGACGACGCCAGTATGGATGCCGAATCGTCCGGTCATCAGGGCGGTTCGTGAAGGCAGGCAGGGCGCATCGGAACAGTAGTATTGATCGAAACGGACACCTTCGCCGGCTATTTGATCGATATTCGGCGACGTATTACGATGATAGCCGTAGCATCCCAGGTGATCCGCGCGCAGGGTATCCAGGTCGAGGTACAGAAGTCTCATATCAATTTCCCTTCATTTTGAGTCATTTTATGTCGCTGGCATGGCAAACTTAAAGCCGGGCTGTATCTAAATTATGATAATCTGCGGTGGGATAATACCTTCATACTCACACCGCTGTTCGATGGTTCCGCATTGGTGTAAATTTGCGGCATCATAGATCGCGGGCAGAGGCATCCTTTTGAGTTTATTCCAATGCTAGCCACATCCTCTCACACTCCAACCATTGCTCCGGCTATCCTCGCCAATACAGCCAGAATTTTTTACCCTGAATTATTCATAAATTCACAAAAAAGTACTTGAATAATA
>JAFGMA010000112.1 GCA_016927835.1 Candidatus Zhuqueibacterota bacterium
ACGGAAAACATCCCGGAGATGAAGCAATTGAGAAATATCGATATTGCGTTTCTGCCCATGAATTTGCCCTACACGATGACCCCGGAAATGGTCGCCGATGCCGCCCGCGTTTTCAGACCGAAAATCCTTTACCCGTATCATTATAGCAACACCGATCCGCAAAAGCTGGTTGAATTATTGAAAGCTGAAAAAGGCATCGAGGTGCGCATCCGACAATTGCAATGATATTTAGGAGGAGGGATCAAATAAGTTACCCATTTAAATTTCTTAAGTGGCTAATTATCAAAATTATTTTTAAGCAAAATGTCCAGGTTATTTTATCCCACCTCCTAAATTCGGAACGCAGTATTTCAATCGGACATTATGCGAAATTAGTTTATTATCTTAAAATTTTAAAGCCAATCCCCGAAAATCACACGAGCGAATGATGAAACCTAAAAATCAGATTCTCAGGACACTCTTCTTCCTCACCAGTCTTAAGTTTATCCTGTTTCTAACACCCGAATTCGCATTTACCGAGGTACCCATGAAAGAGCTTGAAACAAATTTCAAAACGCCCCCCATCGACTGTATGCCACACACGCGCTGGTGGTGGCCCGGCAATCCGGTTACAAAAGAGGAAATCACCTGGCAAATGGAAGGAATGAAGGCGCACGGCATCGGCGGTGTCGAACAGATTACGATGGGGCAATTTTACCAAAAAGGAAATGTGCCCTATTTATCAGACGAATTCATCGACATCCTGAAGCATACCGTGGCAACCGCCAAACGGCTGGGCATGGAAGTTTCGCTGAATTTTGGCGGTCCCGGCTGGATCATCGGCGGCGAATGGGTGCCTCAATCCGATCGCGCCAAAGATATGGCTCCCACATCGATGGACCTGGTGGGTCCCGAAACATATTGTGGTGGGCTGCCTACGAAGCTGCGCAAAACGAGCCGCTCATGGGAGCACTATAAATCCCATCTGGATGGCACCGAAAAATTGCTGGCGGTTGTCGCCGGAAAAATCATTGATAACCGAATTGACAAACGCACGCTCACCGTACTCACGGAACAAGTCAAGAACAACAAGCTCGAATGGCAAATTCCTGAGGGTCACTGGCGCCTGATGGCGTTCTGGCTGAAATTTTCCGAAATCGGGACGGCTGTAGATCACTTCGACAAAGCCGCCATGCAGCGCTATTGCGATTATCTCGGAGGAAAATTTTACGACGCGTTCGGACAGGAATTCGGCAAAACCCTGGACTCCTTTTTTTGCGACAGCTTCGAACTGGGGAATACATCCAGCGGCATCTACTGGTCGACCGGATTGCTGGATGAGTTTCAAAAATTCAAAGGATACGATCTCGCGCCCTACCTGCCGGCGATCTGGTGGGAGGTGTCGGAAATCTCGCCCAAAATCCGGTACGATGTGAATCATTTTCTGCATCATATCGGTTTGGAAGCATTTTTCAAAACATTCCTCGATTGGTGCGAAGCACACGGCGTGAAAGGTCGCATCCAACCGTACGGCTTCACAACGGATAATATCGAAGGCGCCGGGCTGACGCATATCCCTGAAATGGAAATCACCGCCGGCGAAAAAGATGCCGTGCCCTGGTTCGATACACGAATCGGTCCTAAAAAATATGTGTCTTCGGGCGCGCACCTTTACGGACGAACAGTGGTGACGACCGAGGCGTACACATTTATGCACTGGGAGCTCTATCGCAGTACACTGGAAGAGCTTAAAATCGCCAGCGACAATTACCTGCGCGCAGGCGCCAATAAATTCTACAATCACGGGTACAGTTATTCGCCGGAACGGGATATTGCGCCGTCGAGAACCATCGGGTTTGCAGCATTGATCAACCATCATAATATCTGGTGGAAATATTATCCGCTGCTGGCACAATACGTGGCGCGCTGCTGCTATTTGCTGCGCCAGGGTGAATTCGCCCCCGACATCGCTGTCTACTCTCCGCTCGCTAACCAGTGGACGCTCAGTGTGTTGAATGCCCGTAAATGGACACGCGAATTCTACTGGGGCGATCTCGCCAGATACCTCATCGCTAACGGGTATGATTTCGATCTGCTCAACGATGACGCATTACAGCGTCTGGCAAAAATCGAAGACGGGAAGATTAAAATCCGGCAAATGGAATATAAAGTACTGATCCTGCCAAATGTCAAAGCGTTGCCGCTGGAAACTTTAAAATTCATCCAAAGCTATGTACGTCAGGGCGGAATCGTGATTGCCCTGGAGCGGATACCCGATAGCTCGGTTGGAATGGCAGATTATCAAAATCAGGATGCCGCAGTGAAAGCGATTGCGAATGAATTGTTTCCCGAACCGCGCGGCAGATATGGCGTTGGACACCTGAAATACGGAAGCGGGCATTCCTATAATATGGATTTCGTGATCAACCGCCAGGATGTTCTCGATTGGCATGCCAGCGCGCTCGATCCATTCGTCAATACCATTCGCAAGCATCTTCCGCCGGATTTGGACATCGATTTCATCGACGAGGGTCTTCGCGAAAATAAAGGCTTGACCTTCATGCATCGCAAGCTGGATAATGCAGATATTTATTTTGTGACGAATATCCAGGAGCAGCAGGCGGAGCTGCCAGTCACCTTCCGCGTGCAGGGAAAGCGTCCCTGGCAATGGAATCCATACAATGGGGACATATCGCCGGTTCATACATTCCGCGATACAAACACCGGGATCGAAATTCCGATCCGGCTGGCGCCTTATGAATCAATATTCTTCATTTTCAACGATTCGAATCGTGAGCAGCATATCGAACAGAGTAATTTTTATGAGATTGCAACGGTGGCGCCCGACAAAATCGAAGCCCTTGCCCATGAAAATGGAACATATCAAGCCGTGCTGAAAACCGGCGAGCGCTCGAAAGCGTATGCGGTCGAAGTGACCGATGTGCCTGCATCGTTGTTGATTACCGGTGAATGGCGTGTCAAATTTGAAGCGCACTATTTCCCGAAAATCGAGAAATGGATGCAGCAACTTCATTCATGGACGAAAGATTCGGACACAAAACACTTCAGCGGCACAGCGTGCTATGAAATCAGCTTTAATCTGCCCCATGAGTTTCAAGCCGAAAACGTGCAGTTGCTCCTCGAGTTGGGAAAAGTCGGCAATATCGCGGAAGTGACCTTAAATGGCATTGCAGCAGGAACTGCCTGGATGCGCGCGCAAAAATTAGATATTACCGGTGCGGCACAAACGGGCAACAATACTTTGAAGGTGCTGGTGACGAATACGCTCATCAACCGCGTGTCCGGGCTGAAGGTGCTGCCGCCTGTTCCTGACGAACTGGTTCCCAGATTCGGCGTCGATAACACGCCGATTTCAAGCCTGGGACGCAGCGCTGTCGGCTTCAAGCCTCTCCCTGCCTCAGGGCTTTTGGGACCGGTTAAAATTTTAGCATTTAAAAAAATTGAGATTGCCGTGAAATAATGTTTTTCCTTTGGTTATTATTGAACATTCGGCGTAACAGGGAGGATAATCCCATGTCACAATCTTATAAGACTGATTTATACCGACGTATTCATGAAGAATTATCCCGAATTCCGATCATCGATTGTCACGAACATTTGCAGCGCGAACGCGAACTGCCTGTTGGTGATGATATTCATATCGGGCGGTTTTTTGCGCATTACGCCAACTGCGATCTGGTATCATCCGGTATGCCGGTGGAGGCGATGGCAAACGTGCAAACCGATCCGTCGCTCAGCCCGTCGGACCGGTTGAAATTAATCGAACCATTTTACCGCCGTTCGTGGAACACCGCCTATTGTGAATCCCTGCGGATCGCCATTCGCGATTTGTACGGGATTGAAGATTTCGCTGCCGATTCGATCGAAAATTTAACGGACGCCATGAAACAGCGGATCAAGCCGGGTTTCACTCGCAAGGTTTTCGACAGAGCCAATATCGAATTTGCGCTTCAAAATCCATTCGGACCGCATCAAATTTACAATCCCGATTTCGAATTCGAATGCTTTATTTGCGACATGGTGGATTGCTTTACGGGTTTCCCGATAAAGGAACTCGAGCGCGAATCTGACAGCGACATCCAGTGCCTCGATGATTATTTGAAAGTGATCGATTTTTATTTCGAACGGGATGCCAGCACCGCCAGTGCATTCAAAGTCGGGCGCGCTTACGACCGCACGCTCTTTTGGGATGACGTGCCGAAAAGCGCTGTTGAAAGGACATTCAATCGCCTGCTCGCATTCAATGATCGACCGGACAGAAAAGATATTCAGGCGCTAGAAGATTTTATTCTGCATTATTTATGTCAGAAATGCGGCGATTATGCTCTCAGAATGAAATATCACACCGGGATTCAGGAAGGAAACGGCAATTTCATCACGAACAGCCGTGCGGCTCTTATGGCGAATCTATTTATGAAATATCCCAAAACCGGCTTCGACATCTACCACATTTCTTACCCATACCACGAAGAACTGATCACGTTGGCGAAGAATTTCCCGAATGTTACGATAGATTTTTGTTGGATGTGGGTGATTAATCCGGCTGCCGGCAGACGGGCGCTTTCGGATATGCTCGATAGCGTTCCTGCCAATAAGCTTCACGGTTTCGGAGGCGATTATATTTTTGTCGAAGGGACGTATGGGCATTCTGTCATTGCCCGCCGCGAAATTGCCCGCGTGCTATGCGAAAAGGTCGCTGAAGGGCGTTTCAGCGAAGCGTACGCCCTGCAAATCGGGAATATGTTATTGCGTGAAAATGCACTGGAAAATTTCAACCTTAAAACCAGGCGCGAGGCGTTCCGAAAGCGCGCCGGCGAAAAGAGCACGTAATGCATGACTTCAAATCTCTTGATATTCTTCGCGTATCGATTACGCTCACACTGGCTATTCACACCGGGACATAAACGCCACGGAAAATCTCTGTCCAATCGTTTTCGCGAGTGATACAATACTTCAATAAAAAATTGCATTGAAATATGCAATTCATTTCATAAATTTCCGTGCATATTTCTGCATATTTCGGATACATATATTGAGAAGCGATTGGATTTGGTGATTGATAATAATTGACATAAACGCCGCAAGCCGGCATAGCACACCGAAGGCATAAAAGTTGCGCGAAAAAGGGATTCTCAGGAAAGATTTTGTCACTCATCCGGATATTCTAACCTAAACATCTCATTATCAGAAAAATAAAAACCACCAGAAACTTGCAGGCTTAGTTGAAAATAATTAGAGCCGAAAGCGATTCCGGCGCTGCTATTTTTGTATGCAAGTATATGAATACAATAAAAATTGCGGGCAACAAAAATTTCACTTGACTTTATGAAATAAATTGGTTAAAATAATGTTAATAAAATTTAACGGGGCATAAAATCACGGCATAAATAAGGGCATAAACTCCAAAAAATAGACAAAAAAAGGCTGTTAGCGGACCTGCCACAGTCATATCGCTAACAGCCTTCAACTTGCCAATAAAAAGAACACGATCCTGCGTGGGAGAGATGTGCCCTTTTTATTTTGTACAATCCATAAGACGTTCTGTAATTTAAAAAGGTTGCAATTTTTTTTTACAAAGGTTGAGGAGAACAATGAAAAAAATCGCTTATGTCTGTTTCATGCTGCTAGTGGTGCAACTACAGCCTGGTTTTAGCCAGCAGCAGGAGGACTGGGGAATCGCGTCCCAATTGTTTTACCAACGATATTATGATCGCGTTTTCGACCTCAATTTTCAAAACACAACTGCCCGATCTCTTGGAATAGGCAATGCATTTCTGAGTATTGCAGATAATCTGGATGCAATAAGCTGGAATCCGGCAGGTCTGGCTTCGCTCCCGCATCCGGAGGCAAATCTTGTCGGTCAATTTAATTTTGATATGAGAGATTATTTTGCGCCGAATTTTTCCGGGCAGAAAATCCTCTCGGAAGTCAGTCCGCAACTCATCTATCGATCCGCTGCGTTAGCCTGGCCATTTTCATTCGGCAGGCTCAAAATTGCCGCCGGATTGAGCTACCGTTTTTTATACAATTTCAGCAACAAGTTTAACGAAACCCAATATTTTTATGGCGGCGGTTTATTCAGGGAAGAAAAAGCACTCAGTGGCGGACCTCAAGCAGTTTCAGCCTCATTCGCGTTGAGCATCATTCCTCAAGTATCTGTGGGGCTCACATACAATCATATTTTAGGCAGTTCAAAATACGATTTACAGATTAAATCACCCTGGGCAGATAATCGAATATATTTCGGCTTCGATGATGAGGAGGAATATTCGGGTAGCTTTCTCGACATCGGCATTCTGCTCAAACCAATCCGATTCGTCTCTGTTGGACTGGCTGTTACCCCCGGCTGGGCGTACACGATCAATGAGAAAAGCGAGCAATTCAGAATAAATGATTATGATTATGAATTGGGGTGGGTAGAAGCTATCTACGAAACATCACCTGAATATCTGAATGAATATAAAATCGACATACCGCTCATTTATCGTGCCGGCATCGCCATTCACCCGTTACGCAAACTCACATTGACAGGTAGTTATGAAAGCATCAAGTGGGAAGACCTAAAAATTACCCGTGACGGAAACGAACATCCGAATTACCTGGTCAATGTCGAGACGATCAAAGCCGGTGTTGAGTACCGCATCTCTTATGGGCTATGGACTGTGCCTTTGAGAATCGGCTATTACACTGACGATTTACCATATAAAGATAAATGGTTCGAAAATGCATACCTCGGCGACCAAATCAAGCGCGCCTTCTATACACTCGGCATGGGAATCTACCGTGGGCATTATGCCATCGATTTTGCATTCCAATATGGCGTGCAAAATTATAAATGGTGGATGCGCCAGGCTGATTATTACAATGGACGCCTGTATGAAACTGAAGACAGCATGAATCAGGCTGTATTTTCATTCGGATACCGGCTTTAAAAAGTGCAGCGACCTTTGTATCCAGCCTCAGACCTCCGGCAGGATGATAACAAAAGCAGCACTTGTTGAAATCTTGTGGACAATTAAGAGAAATTAAATACATCAAACTATACAATCAACCTTAATCAGGGAGGTGATTCAGTTGAGATATTCATTTACGACACTGCTTATTACCGCACTTCTCCTCGGATTCTGCCTTTCCGGGATTATTCAAGCTGGTACAGTGGGCAAAATATCGGGAAGAATCACTGATGAAGAAACCGGCGATGTACTGCCAATGGCAAACGTTGTCATCGTAGGTACGACTATGGGAGCCTCTTCGGATTTGAATGGATACTATGCAATCCTTCAGGTTCCGCCTGGCACGTATAAAGTAAAAGCGACCATGATGGGCTACAAAAATACAACGATGACCGAAGTGAAAGTAGCGGTAGACCTGACAACAACACTCAACATCAGAATGTCCCCGACAGTGATGGACCTCGGCGAAGAAGTGACCATCGTTGCGGAACGACCCCTTGTGCAGAAGGATATCACATCCAGCGTTCATCACATTTCGCATGAGACAATCAAGGATATGCCTTCTGTCTCCGGCGTCAAGGATCTCGTCGCTCAACAAGCAGGTGTAGTTGGCGAGGGCATGCACATCAATATTCGCGGTGGACGAACCGGTGAAACACTGACCGTAGTTGATGGCTTGGCGGTACGTGATCCGCTATTCAGGCAGGCAACACGCTCAACGCAGGAACAGGTTATGGATTTCAGCAGCAACCCTGTCGATGAGCTCACAGGTCGTACGGGCGGTTTGGCAATACCGGCGAACGCTATCGCGGAAGTTGAAGTCATCACCGGCGGATTCGACGCTGAATACGGCAAAGCCATGTCCGGCATCGTCAATATCGTCACCAGAGAAGGAGGAAAAAAGTTCTCCGGTTCCCTCATGTATATGACGGATGATCTGGGACAGGGCAGTTTCAAAACGATCGAAGGCGATGGTACAGGGCTCAGAAAATATTCGCAGAATTCAGACCGGTTCGAAATGAGTTTGAGCGGACCCGAACCGATCACGTCTACCTTGCTGCCGATGCTTGGCGTCAAGCTGCCGGTGAGATCGATCAGCTATTTCATCGCGGCACAGGGTGAATTCACCGATGTCAGCGGTGCCTATGATATCGGCTATTATGCGCCAACAAGCGAAGTCAAGCCAACACGTGATAAAATGTTTGGTGTAAAACTGCCGTTTGAATTCGGGAATCGAATGGACAACCAGTACAATTCAATTTCCAAATTGACGGTTCGCTTTACCCCGAATCATAAGCTGTCGATGAGCTATTCCAATATGTTTACATGGTATGAAGAATATAATCATGCATTCAGTCTGATTCCTGAAAATTTTTATCAGCGAAGAGAACAGAATGAGAATGCCCAGGCAATCTGGAATCATACGTTAAGCCCGACTACCTATTATGAAGTATCGCTGGGCTATATTCACACAAATTACCTGCTAACACCCGGTGGCATGCTGCCGCCCGATGTCTATAATCTCTGGGATTCGCTCCAGGGAAAATTGGGTGACGATCGAGGGCGTTCTACAGTCGATGACGATGGCGACGGCTTCTACGAAGCAGGATACCCCGACCGTGGGACATATCATGAACGCTACGTACAGGAAGTGAACCTGAAATTTGATATCGTCAGCCAGATTCATCGAAATCACCAGATAAAAACCGGAGTTGATGCCAGCTATTACAAAATGATGAAAGCGGAGATCAAATATCCCGGTCGATTATACCCGGGACGAAAAATCGATGACGGACCCTGGCCCGAGCTTGGTATTTTCCGGGATTTTTACACACGCTTCCCGACGACTTTCTCAGCGTATATTCAGGACAAAATCGAGTACGAAACGCTCATCGTTCGCGTCGGATTGCGCTGGGATATATGGGTTCCAGGAAAGCACGTCAATGAGATGGTTGAAGGTGAAAATACCGTTCCGGGAACGGATAATCTGAAATTCAAACATAATTTTAATCCGCGATTGGGTATTTCCCATCCAATCACCGATCGCGATGTGCTTTACTTCCAGTTCGGGAAATTCTCCCAGGAAGTTGATTGGCAATTTTTATATATGCAGGATACGCAGTCATCCGGGGCATACAAGCTGTACGGAAATCCCAACCTGAGCTCGGAAGAGACAACGCAATATGAAGTCGGCGTCAATCACGCTTTCCCGGGTGAAATTCTCAAAATTAAACTCACCGCATTTTACAAAGATTATTCGGGTCTGATCAACGCTGAACAGCGCGGCACATTCGAAACGTACTCGGTTTATGTGAACCGGGATTATGGCAGCGCCAGAGGCTTCGAGGTTGCTTTCGATAAACGATACAGCCATTACACTTCAGGACGCATCAATTATACCTATCAATATGCGATGGGCAAAAGCTCCAGCTATCGTCAGGGCTATGATTATGGCTACCGCGGTGCGCCGATACCCATCCGGGAATGGCCTCTGGACTGGGATATACGACACTCAGCCAATATTGGCTTCAATTTCAGAATTCCGAAAGGCAAAGCGCCGTTGATTTTCGGCAGAAAATTCCCCATGGATGACTGGGGCGCATACTTTGTCTGGCGACTTGAATCCGGTAAGCCCTATACACCATCAGGACTTGCCGCGACACAATTTACCACGCATAATTCGGCAAGAACACCTTATCGCTCGTGGTTAAATATCAGATTCACCAAAGATTTCAGACTCAACCTGGGCATCACCAATTTGAGCACTTCATTCATTGTTGAGCTGAATAATGTATTGAATCGCCGCAATATTCGCGCGACCAATACTGAAACCGGCGATGCACTCGGATTTATGCGCGAACAGGATATCAACCCATCGGCGTATGGTGTCGGACGAAATATTCATTTCGGACTGCGACTTGAAATGTAATGCATAATCACAGCCTCAAACACCAGGCATTGTTTTCATGCCTGGTGTATCGCACCTTATCATCCAATGTTGAGGATCAATGAAATGAGATTCAAGTTAATCGCTTTAAGTCTTTGTTTTTTGCTGCTGATAAACTTCACTGTTTCAGAGGCAAAAAGGAAAGAATCCGCAAATAAAACAACGCAACGTTTGTTGAAGCAAACCGATGACTTACAACCCACTTATGATGTCAAAACGCATAATGTGGGCAATTTATGGTTGACGGTTAAAAACAGGGGAATATTCGGCGCACGCGGCGATGGCAACTTTCCCAGTTGCGAGTTCCCCGGCAATTCGGATGTCGAGTACCTTTTCGGCGGCAATGTCTGGATCGCAGCTCTCGTGGGCGATGATACCCTCTGTTCTTCCGGCGACGACGGTTGGGACGGCGGCTATGAATTCGGTCCTCGATGGGGAACTGGCGATACCATCGTTGTTCACAGCATTCGGAAACCGGAAGATTCGGTTGCAGTCTCAGAACAAGACTACTACGCGGTCTACAACGACACATCACTGCTCATCTCGGAACTGGATGAAGAACATATTCCGATGGGGCTCGAAATCGAGCAGCGCAGCTATGCCTGGAGCTATTCCTACGCCGAAGATTTCGTTATATTCGATTTCTTCATCAAGAATGTATCTTATTGGATCGGCGAACCAAAGACATTCAGAAAATTATACATGGGAGTCTACGTCGATGGCGACTGCGGGCATAAAACCACCCCGACATATGCATCTGATGACATAACGGGTTTCATCAAGGTGAATTCAGAAGGCGACACGGTTAACATCGCCTGGCTCAGCGATAATGATGGCGACGGAGGAACCTGTCCCGGTGTTACCGGTGTAGGGGTGCTGTTTCCCGATCCCGAAACCGTGAGTTACAACTGGTGGGCGCCGGATAAGGCATGGGGTCCCACCAATCCCAGCAATCCGTATGACTGGGATGATCATCCGCGCACCGATGGTCAAAAATACAGAATCATGTGCAACGGTGAAATCGATCCCGATCAGACCGCCTGTACCTGGGCGCCTCCGAACGTCACGGTCGAAGGAATGGATACCCGGTACTTCTTGTCATTCGGTCCATTCGATGTCGAACCGGATAGTGTTTTAAAATTAACAATCGCTTATGTAGGCGGCTTGCCGGGTCCAGGTTTCACGCAATTCGATGACCTGGGTCGGAATGCACGTTGGGCAAAGGATGTTTACGATAATCCGCCGGCGGACGGCATTCCCGATTTTAAAGGTCCGCCTCCGCCCCCATCGCCGCGATTGATTGTCGATCCGGGTGATAAAATGGTTAAAATACGATGGAATAACTCTCCGGAATATGCCGTTGACAGCTTCAGCAAACTGGTTGATTTTCAAGGCTACCGGATCTATCGCAGCACCACGGGTATTATTTCTGAAATGGAACTTCTGGGTGACTACGACAGGATTGATAATTTCGGATTCAACCTGGGATTCGACGACATCCACCCCGAAATTGAAATTGATGCCAATGGCGATACCACAGTGTGGTACAGCTATACCGACTTGGGTTTAACCAATGGTGAATATTTATATTATGCAGTAACCGCGTATGACAGCGGTTATGCGCCGACCGGGCTGGAACCGCTGGAAAGCAGTCCCGCTATCAATCTTACCCGCGTCGCGCCCTCAGCCGGTCCCACATCTTCCGCGGAAATGACCGAGGTGCTGGTTATTCCGAATCCTTACCGTATTGACGAAGACTATGTGGCTATGGGATGGCAGAGCGGTATTGGCGATACCGAACGCCGGATTGATTTTGTACAAATCCCGAAAAAATGCACGATTCGAATATACACATTGGCAGGTGACCTTGTTGCCGTCCTGGATCATGATTTTCCGGCAAAAAGCCCGATTGCTCATCGGGAAAGCTGGAATATGATCAGTCGAAATATTCAAGCAATCTCCAGCGGTATCTATCTGTTTTCCGTAGAATCCGAAGGTAAAAACTATGTCGGAAAATTCGCAATCATTTATTAAATTAAGGAGGGTTGAGAGGATGCTGAAAAAACTCAGCCTACTCAGCATATTAATCATCAGTTTTGCTCCCGGTTTGCTTATGGCGCAGGTTGAGCTAACGACGTACGCCGGCAGAGGCAAAGTTGGCACAACCGGGCTGCAATTCCTCAAAATCGGTGTCAGCGCCAGAGCAGTCGCCATGGGTGAAAGCTACGTTGCCCTCGCGAACGATGCAAGCGCCATGTATTATAACCCCGCTGGATTGACGCAGTGTAAACGCCGGGAGGCTTTCTTCACCCATACCAAATGGCCTGCCGATATTTCCCACGAATTTGCCGGGATTATATTGCCAACAATTCGCTATGGTACCATAGGTGCATTCCTTAATGTATTGACGACCGGCGATATGAAACGAACCGTGCCGTACATCGGTTGGACAGGGGAGTATTTTTCATGTACTGATTGGGCGGTGGGGCTTTCTTACTCCCGCGCATTGACTGATAAATTCTCTATCGGCGGAAATGTCAAATACATCGTGGAATACCTTGATTCAGAAAAAATAAGTGTCTATGCGGCAGATTTCGGAACATTGTTTGACGTCGGTTGGCGCAAAATGAAATTCGGAATGAATATTTCCAATTTCGGACCAAATTCCACCTTCATCTCCGAAGATTTTTCATTGCCGATTAATTTTAAAATCGGTGCCGTGTTCGAAGCGTTTAACCGCAATCATAATAACGTCATGGTGTCATTTGAAGGCTGCCATCCCAATGATAATGTCGAACAACTTGCACTCGGCGTTGAATACAAATTTTACGATTATGTTTACTTGAGAAGCGGCTATCGTATGTTTGTCGAATTGGATGAACTCGATAGAGTGGTCAGAATCGGCGAACGGGATGTTGATGTCGATGATCCCCATGAAGGGCTTTCGATGGGAGTGGGCTTTCAAATTCCCTTTGGCAATTACATCACCAAACTCGATTACGCCTATAGTGATATGGGATTTTTAAACGATGGGCAGCGATTCACGATTGCATTTCAATTCTAAAGGAAATTCCTATGCAAAAATTCATAAATCTAATCCTGTTATTCACCGGTGCATTGTTTTTGGCATGTAGCCGCGGTGAAATACCAACCGCAGTGCCACCGTTGGTTGAACTTCAGGCGAAATATATCACTTCCAGACCGGTTATTGATGGTCGGGCAAATGATGAGGTGTGGAAAGACGCTAATCCATATTATGTGCACGTCGGGAAACGGGACGTGTTAACAGGCGAAATTATAGAAGGTTATAATTTAACCCTCAAAGCAGTCTGGTGGCGGGAATGGCATTTAACCAGTGCCTGGACAGAAATCCCTTACGTTGCAATCATGGCATCATGGCCTGATGATGACAAAAATATTAAGAAAAATATGTGGCACTATAATCCCGTCGATTCATTATGGACTCGGGATTCGGAAGGTTCAGATTGGCTCCTGCTGCGATGGTACAGCACAAGTACGTTTATAGATCTATGGTATTGGGACGCGGCGCTGACCAATCCGATGGGTTACGCTGAAGACCAGGAAGTTGAAACCTTTGCTGTCGATGATACCACAGAACTTCTGACATTCAACATTGACGGGCTTAGTTTTCTGAATGATAATGAAGCCAATGTGAATACATGGGATTATAATTACGATGACAATCTCACCCCGCGCGATTCTACCGACGATTTTCCCAGCATGATCTGGGGGCAGAATCCGGGTCTGGAAACGCCTTCTCTTCCACGAATTTTTTCATCAACGGACGAAACATCTTCATTCTTATTATCCAGAGATGCTGTGGCAATGCTCAGCCCGAATGTTGCTCCCTTCGGCACACTGAATGAGCCTATTGACGTGCCGGGTTACGTTCTCGAAGAACCCAAAAATGATCCGGCGGACATCACCGCTGCCGGACGCTATGAAAATGGCGAATGGACACTCGAATTGATGCGAATCAGCGCCACCGGTGAGGACGGCGATATTCAATTCAGTACCGATAGCCGCTATTCACGGTGGCCCTGCTTTATTTATATCGGCGATAATTCTCATATTCCATTCGAAAGAAGAGTCTCGCGCGAAACTGAACGGATGATTTTCGAGGCAGAGAATATTGTAATTTTGACATTCGAATTCGTAAAGTAACAATACCGGTTTGAATGTTGACCAATCACAACTAGCTAAATTTGTTTAATATTAAATTTTAAAGGAGATTGCCACATGCGCAACAAACATTTAATGTGGTTACTGAGTCTTACGCTTCTGGGCTTTTCCATTCTGTTTATCGGATGTGAGAAAGATGAGGGTCCGACAGCTATTTCCTTGAAGGGTTATTATAAAGTAGAACCGGCTGAACCTGATAAGTTAAACGCCTATCCGATATTGGGGTATATGTTGAGCGAAGGCTATACTCCCCCGATCATCGATGGTTCCGATTCGGAAATGATCTGGGATCCGATGATTGCTGTGCCGTTTGAAATTCAAACCGAAGGTGGTGCCGATGGATTTGCCCCGAAAGTGACCATTCAAGCATTATACGACAACTGGTACCTCTACCTGTACGCCGTATGGAATGATGCGACCGAAAGCAAGCAGATTGATACCTGGTATTACGGTAATCCGAGCCTCACAGAGATGTCCAAAGTGACGGTTTTCGATACGTTGTGGACAATTTGGGTGACGGCAGATTCTTTTTACAAGACGACACAACCAATCGGGCGGGTGGAAGAGCCAAAAGGCTGGAACCGAGTTAGCGATCCTTACAAAGGTATCGTCGAAACAACAACTATCAGCCTGGAAGCCGAAAGAGATATTAACGGCAACGTTACAGTTAAGACCGAACCCACTCAAAAAGTTAAATACGATACGGTCAAAATCAGCGGTGACGAAGATCGCTTTGCCATCATGTGGAACATTAACTCTGCGAATTTTTTAAACTGCAATAATCTTTGTCATAACAATACGAATTTGAAAACAGATACTGATGAAACCGTCGACCTCTGGGTTTGGCGCGCTTATCGCACAAACTACAAAAGAGTTATCGAAGATATGCATCTCAACAGCGACAGCCTGGTTTTTGATACCGGATCCCCGGCTTATCTGAATAATATAAAAGACAATCGCCCCTGGTACGTTCATAACGATCAAGCCGCCGGTCGACCCGTCAGCGTGGATGTGATTTACGATTCCACAGGTTCCGGCAACAGAATCGATCAGGCAGTTGTATTTAGCAAACTCACCTGGTACGCCGGACAGCTTGTACCCGGATACGTCATCAAAGTATTAGAAACCAAGGACACGGATGTGCTGGCTTATGCCACTTACAACAGTGGAAAATGGAGACTTGAAATGCGACGCCGACTCTCAACCGCGGTAACCGATGGATCGGATATTGAATTCAATCCGAATTCTGATGCGAATGTCGATTTCCACATCGCTGTCTATGATAACAGCCGCGATGCTACGCACGCAATTACGCCATCTGCCCAGGTGCTGCATTTCCTGCAACTCGTTGAACAGGATGATTGATCATGTAGCTTAATCCATTTCACCTGGCGCAAAAATAAAGCATTACGGAGATAAGTGACTCATGAATAAAAGCATTCTTTTCAAATTAGCAACCTCATTTTGGATTCTGACAGGACTTTTATATGTGAATTGTCACATTAAACCTGCTGATCCTGGCGAGGCGGTCGGTAATGCGCTTCCGGAAACCTTCATGCCTAACGTTCCGCCAGAGGAATCCATGAATAATTCCTACAAGTTGAAACTCGAATGGCATGGCAACGATTCTGATGGTGTCATTGCGGCATACGAATATCGCATTGATGGCGAATTGTTTGATAATACCTGGCAGCGAACTCGCTATCACTATGAGCATTTCAAATTTCGAAATGGGTGGTATACCATCGAAATTCGGTCGGTTGACAACAAAGGTGGTATAGATCCCACACCGGTCAAGCGCAAATTCCATGTCAAAGGTCCCACGTTCAGCCGAGGCATCCTGCTCATCGATAATGACATCCAAACCGTCGATACGCAGGACCAGTTCAAAGATGCCTTGATTGATAGCATCCTTATGGGTGCAGGATTTTTGAATTATACCGTCTGGGACTATGACCAGATGTTCGGGATTTGGGAAAAACCGGTATTTGTCGACTCGAGTGTGGATGTCAACGGAAATACGTATTACGGGCTATCAGCCTACTCCACAATTATCTGGACCGTTGGTACAGGCTCTGATCAGACAGATGCACAAAATAGCCTGTCGAAAATTGAAGCGACGCTAATGGATTACCTCGATATGGGAGGGAATCTCTGGATATCTGGTGTCAGACCCATGCTGGCGCTACTTGGCAGTCATCCCAGCGGAACACGCCTGGCTCCTGCCAGCTTGTCACGAAAATATTTGCACATTCAAAGTGCCGACACGTTGAGCTGCGAGCATGATATCTTTTTAGGCGTTGAACCCGGCTATGATGATATTCCGACCAAGTATGTTTTCGAACGAACCGGTCAAACCGATTACCTGGGGTACATCAGGGAAAGCTTTTTCAGCACGAATCAAATCATCCCGGAACCCGATGCCGATCCGCTCTTTGTTTTCAGCGATAACGTCTATCCCTTCGAGCAAGTTGGTGTCACGCACCAGATCAATCTCGCTAAATATGCGCATACACCCTGCGCCATTCGATATCGCGGGGAGAATTATGTAGCCATCACGTTCGGTTTTCCCTTGGTGCAGGTGACCATGCGAGGCGGACGCAAAAACAAATTGGACCAGGAAGCTCTCAGACAGTGTGCACGCCAAATCCTGGTCAATGAATTCGGCGAAACACCTGATTTTTAGCAACGAGCTTTCGAAAAGCCTCAGGTACATAAACCGTGTCTGAGGCTTTTTAGTTGATGAGGCGGAACCAAAGAGTCTGGTTCGAAATGATGCCTGCCAAGTGGCTAAGGATGTCGGAAGAACTGAGACCGAAAATTTATTAGTCAAAATTTTATGGATACCTATCGTCTTAATTCAGTGGGATGCGAAAGGCGACAGGGTGATTTGATCCCATGTCAGACAGCAGCTTCTGTTCGAAGCACATGCATCAAAATCTGGAAGGATACAGCTTCAACCGAAATTTGCACATTATCAGTGCATCGGCACAGTCGATGCACTCCTTTTACGCATGTATTTAAATAGCCCAAAAACCTGCTAATCAGATTGTGAGGCTCAGCGTTTTTGCGCTCCGATTTGTAAGCCTTGCGTTCGCCACTACGCTTTCATCGTTTTATTCCTGATCTGAATTCATGACACTTTGAAACTGAATAGCATTATTAATGCCTGGAACCAATCACTAGCTGTGATACACAATCCTTGCTCTTTCCTGAAAAGGATATGAAAAATGAAACGAATTTTAAATATAATTGCGGCGAGTTCTCTGCTGCTTACACTGCTAACTCCTGTTTTGACCACAGCTCAAACAATAAATCTCCCGGCGAAGAGCGAGGGGGATATTCTTTTTTATTTTGATACCGGAAGCTTTCGAGCAAAAGGAAACCGGGTCTATCAGGAATTCTATTATCAAATTCCGTTGACAGAGCTGGCTTTTGCCCGGGTGGATGAAGGTTTCATCGATACCCTCGAGGTTTTTTTTATCATGAGTGATACATCCGGCAGCAAGTTTATCAAGGATAGCTGGAACCTGCCGGTTTTCTCGGCGAAGCGCGAAAATTTTGAAGGCAGATTTCTGCCCGATCAGTTCGAGCTGTCAATGGATGAAGGCGTGTATTCGGCGCACCTGCGAATCGTTGATAAAAATTCAGGCAAATCGGGATTCGCCAACCTGGCATTTCAAGCGCCTTCATTCCAAACCGACAGGCTTATTCTAAGCGATATCCAATTCGCCAGTAACATTGCACGGTCTTCAGAAACAAATAAATTTATAAAAAATGGCTATTCAATCATTCCAAATGCCAACCGGATGTTCGGCAACACATTGGCGACGCTCTTTTTTTACATCGAGATTTACAACCTGGCGCCCGCCGATTCTTTGGGCACATATTCGGTGGAGTACGAGATTGCCGACATCCAAAACAACAGCATCCGTCGATATCCGGAGAAGAGACGGCAAAAGCCAGGCAATACCAGTGCAGAAGTTGGTGCAATCAGCCTGGCAATATTCAAGCAGCCATATTACCGACTGAATGTACGCGTCAAGGATAATGATACCCATGCTAGTGCAGAAATCAGCCGTATTTTTTGGCAGCAGCAGCCCGAACAGCCGGTGACGCAAGCCGCCATAGCGGAATATAAAAACGCGGCTGCCGAACGCGTCGCCCGGATATCTGCATCTGAATTGGCGCAGCATTTCGAACAGATGCAATATTTCCTCTCGGATGAAGATAAAAAAGCTTATGGACAATTGACGGGAGGTGGCAGACGGCGCTTTTTTATCAACTTCTGGAATTCATTGGACCCGAATCCGAATACATACAAAAATGAATTCTGGGTTGAATATTTCAAGCGAATCGAATACTCAAATAATCATTTTACTGCTGGTTTTAAAACAGGATGGAAAACAGACCGCGGACGAATTGCAATAAAATTTGGTATTCCCGATGATCGAAGGCAATACTCGGTCACGGTTAACACGCGACCGTACGAGGAGTGGCATTACTATCGCGAAGAAGGCAAGAGATTCATCTTTATCGATGAGGAAGGAACCGGTCAATATCGCTTGATTTATTCCAGCGATGACACCGAATTCACCGATCCGGATTGGCAGGATCTTGTTGGACGGTAAATTGTGGCTGAATGAGAAGCCGGTATTTTTGCACCCTGAGCAGAGATGCGGGCAGGAGATTTCTAACTGCCGCTACCGAATCAACTCGATCAGAGCCCGAATAATTACTCTTTTATGTTAAAGGTGAGGATGAAAAAAATGAAATATCTGATGCAAGTTGTCGCCATTATTTCAATTACGTTCTGCTTGAATTGTGATGATCCGGTCCAAATCATTCAGCACGAACCAGTGATTCAATCCATCGCACTTGACCGTACAATCGTCTATGTCAAAGAATTCGTGAATGTTGCGGTCACCGCATCTGATGCAGACGACGATAAACTTCTTTACACCTGGAGCAGTGCCAGCGGAAAATTTACCAATAAAAATAATGCATCAACGCAGTGGCAAGCGCCTGCCGCAGCGGATACGGCTATTTTAACCATCGACGTTTCAGATGGGACTTTCACCGTTTCGGGACAAAAAACCGTGATCGTCAAGGCACTTTAAATTTTTGAGGATCATCTGGTGGCGACTTCCTTGAGGGAAGTTTCGTAGCGAGAATCCAACCAATTTGCACGCGCTTCGGCTTACTCTCGACGATAGAGCCAATTCTAATCCCGCCCATCGCTTGAAAAAGAATTATTCACTTGAGCCGTTCTTTTCCTTCCGCTTCTCCTCCAGATTTTGAACGACAAGCTGCAGGAATTTTTCCCAACGCAAGGGATCTTCGCGATAATACCGCAGCGTTGCATCAAATTTATCCCGATCTTCACTATACCGGCTCAACATAGTATCCAAAATTGTTGTGTGCAACGCAGTATTGGCAGTATCGGCTACAACAATATAGTCGGTGTAAATACGGGCGAACTTCTCGGCGGGGATCGTCGAAGGTGCTGCTATTTTGTCGCAGTTGACAATCAGCAGCATTAACATAATCAACAACCAGTGAACCTTGAAAATAGGGGATAGATATAGTTTAAAATTGTTCATCGGTATAATCCTGATTGAGCGGTAGAAGGTTCTAACAAGATGATATCAGCCACTGCAACAGCACCAGGCTTGCAAATGCTGTTACAGATTATGTAATCTCTCCGAAACCTAGCAACGAAAAAGGCCATAGCAGTCGGCTTTTTGCTGTTAAGGCATTAAAACATCAGTAGTGTTCATGATATTTTTTTATATAATTGACATTTTCATCGAGATAATGTAGAAATTCTTCAACGTGTTTTGAATTTACAATGGCGATTGTTCTAAGGCTATAATACTCAAAGTTATCTTGAATTGATGTTAATTGCTCTTGTATTTCAAGATTTGGATTTTGCAAACTATTTGACAAATGGTATTGTACCCAGACAAATTTTTGTAGCTCTAATTCTTCCATTCTAGTAGTATCAAGGTTTCCATCATCCAAATTAGCCTGACTTAAATCACTGCTGCTTGTCCAAAGATTTGCAGTTGTGAAGATAATAGGAATTAAATTTACATCCAGAACATTAGTCAGCAAATGCCCATTTTGTATGAGAAAGTTTGTGTAGCCAACCACGCCCCGGATTACTTGTGTAATAGCATCATTTATTGCGCCTCTTCCTTGCCCAATACTGTCACCTTGTTTGTCGGTTTTCAGTTCTATATATATATGATACACGTCTCTCGAAGGTTTGATTATTGCTGGAATGCAATATCCTTCCATATCCGCAAATGGTTTCTCTACTCGGTCAATTGTTATCGGACTAAAAGCAGCTTGATGCCGATGGATTATTGGCGCACGTACAAAACACCAGTCAGAGAGTGATGGATTCGCTCTCTTGCATTCGCATATTAATTGTGTCCTTTTATCAGTACGACTTAAGAGAAAATCAATTTTTGTTTCAAAGTTATCATGTTCGACTGGAAACTCAGAAATTTCAAATTCCCATGGAAAATTACGATCCCTTTCAGAAAGCTTTATAATAGCGCTTAAAAGGCTAAATTGAAAATTATAACCATGTTGATTTAGCAATTTATGAAAAGACTGAGAGAGTTTTGAGCTTTTATCGTTTGTCATATTATCCTTTTTACCCTACAGTTAAAATCCCACAGTCAGAGCTTTGAGCCATCAGAATTGAAGCCAGAAAATCTACTTTTCAGATGATTTTCCAGATTTGTTGGAAAAAATACGTGGAATAATAACGAAACTAAAGCCATATTGATGAAGCGGATGTTCATCGACACGCTCTGAAACTCGCACCATTGATTGGACGGGCGACATGGGTCACAAGTAGCGACCACAATCTTGACGTGGCGGCGTGCAACGTCTGCTCCTCACTGAGCCCCGCACCTAACTGAACCGCTATCGGCGGAGTCAAGCCTTTGATTGGGACAGTGAAGGTGCTGGGATAGCCTTGTTAAATCAAGGAGATAACCCCGATATATGTTTGGTGGCAGACGCACCATCAAAAGC
>JAFGMA010000008.1 GCA_016927835.1 Candidatus Zhuqueibacterota bacterium
ATCCCCTAATAAAACGGCTGAGATTGCTTCGTCGCAAAAAACGCTCCTCGCAATGACAGCTCAAAGGTAGTTCTCAGACAGACACTATTTAATCCATACCTCAATTTTGCAGGCAACACAGAACAAGCCTTCAATTTCTACAAATCCGCATTTGGGGGAGAGTTTACCTCTGTCGTCAGATTCAAGGATATGCCTATGGAGGGCGTAAGCCTTTCCGACGAAGATTCAACCAAAATCATGCACATCGGTTTACCGATTGGAAAAAATCAAATGCTCATGGGAACGGATGCGCTCGAGTCGCTGGGACAAAAACTGGTACCGGGCAACAACGTCCATATTTCAGTTCACCCCGACAGCAAGGAAGAAGCCGATCGGCTGTTCACCGCACTTTCGGAAGGCGGGAAAGTGCAGATGCCGATGGCTGATCAGCCGTGGGGCGACTATTATGGCAACTTTCAGGATAAATTTGGTGTGCACTGGATGATCAATTATCATAAGGAGGAATAACCTGATGCAAAAAATCATTCCGCATTTATGGTTTGATAAAGAAGCCAAAGCGGCGGCGGAGTTTTATACGTCAGTTTTTGTAAATTCCAAAATCAACTCTCTAAACACAATACCTGATACGCCGTCGGGCGATGCAGAACTTGTCGGCTTTCAGATTATGGGATATGAATTCATGGCGATAAGCGCTGGTCCGTTTTTCAAAATCAACCCATCCATATCTTTCCATATCAGATGCAGGGCAGTTGAAGAAGTGAACCAAATCTGGGAAAATATCTCAGCCGGCGGAACAGTCATGATGGAGCTTGGGGAATATCCTTTCAGCAAGCGATATGGCTGGATACAGGATAAATTTGGCGTATCCTGGCAGGTGATCCAAACCGAGGGAGAATTCACGCAGCGGATCATGCCCGCCCTGATGTTTGTCGGTGATGTTTGCGGCAAGGCAGAAGAGGCGATTGGTTTCTACGCATCGGTTTTCCAGAACACAAAATCAGAGGTGCTTGCTCGCTACGAAAAAGGCGAAGAGCCCGACAGGGAAGGAACGGTAAAATATGCGCAATTCACACTCGAGGGACAGGAATTCGGCGCCATTGAATCGGCATGGACGCATAATTTTGGCTTCAATGAGGGTGTTTCTTTCATCGTCAATTGCAGCAATCAAAAAGAAATCGACTACCTCTGGGAGAAGCTTTCTGCCGTGCCGGAAGCGGAACAATGCGGTTGGATTAAAGACAAATATGGCGTTTCATGGCAAATCGTTCCAGCGAATATGGGAGAACTCATTGGTAAAAATCCTGAAAAGACCACACCCGCCATGCTCAAGATGAAGAAAATTATCATCGCCAATCTTGAGCAGGCAGGAGCAGAAAGATGAACCAAAAAGAGATAGACAAAAAAAAAATTAAAAACATAGAAGAAGCCAATCGACATAGAGAAGAAATAGAAATGGCTCATGCAAAACGATTACGTGCGGAGAGAAATTCTTCAAAATGAAGTCTAAAAACAATGTTACGTATTATCAATTCGTTCTTCAAAGAACAGCACAGCAGTCAAATAAGGCAATTCAGGATACTGGCTCAATTGCCTGCCTTGCGCTATTGATAGCTGGTTTCGGGGTATAGAATATTTAGCGATATGCGAAAAATGGTGAGAAATACCGGTGCAAAAATTTTCCAGGCGATTAAGAGCCCCACGATGCCGAACATCGGGGTGCTGAGAAATTCATGATATTTTCGGGCGGTGGCTTCTTTCATAAAAAGCATTACCACGCTGCTGCCATCCAGCGGAGGCACCGGAATCAGGTT
The DNA here is from genome assembly GCA_016927835.1 of Candidatus Zhuqueibacterota bacterium. Taxonomy (GTDB): domain Bacteria; phylum Zhuqueibacterota; class Zhuqueibacteria; order Thermofontimicrobiales; family Sulfurfontimicrobiaceae; genus Sulfurfontimicrobium. Next base: position 1,812 of record JAFGMA010000008.1, read on the forward strand.
GAGCACCGTCAGCACAAGATTGAGGCAATAGACGATACCAAGAATTAATGCCACACCCTCCCATGCGCCTGGTTCGGAGGCGCTTGCCACATTCGGCACATTGATCATCTTCGGGATTTCAAACACACCTGCAACAATTCCTATCCGTATTAATACTCCCGCCAGAATCACCAGAGAAAGATTGGACAGCGGACCCGCCGCTGCCATGGTTGCGGCGCGTTTCGGATAGCGATACGCCCAGACAGGATCATACGGTGCGCTGGCAAAGCCGATGGGCCAACCCCAAAAAATAATTGAAATGATGGGCAACACAACCATACCAAAAGGCGAGCGCTTGATGTGCGGCACGGGATCGAGTGTGACCTGTCCGCCCAGGTAAGCTGTCTGATCGCCTTTCAGTTTCGCCAGATACGCATGTGCCGCTTCATGCAGGACGACGGAAAAAAGGAAAGTGAAATACCATAAAACCGGATCTCTGATTTGTTCCAATTTTCGAACTCCTCATATCGTACTGAATTTATCACCGGAATTTGCAATTACAGCATGTATTCAGCACAAACGGATTCCAGACTGCCATCCCGGTTGGTAATCCTTCTGCAGCGGAAAAATAGCGTCCTGAACGCTGCACGCCGCCTGCAACTCCATTCGTCTGCCGCATGCGGACGTCATGCATCCTTAATTGCAATACCTAAAATTTCAATCACTTGCGACACCTGGATATCGTCTTTCATTTTTTCAAACGAATGCCATGCCACGCCTCGAAGCATCCTCTCATCAACCGGGAGGTCAGATTGTTCCGGATCATGACCTAAATATGCTTCCTGATTGGATTTCGTCTCTTTAACGAGAAAGCAGCGACACGCGTTTTTATTCCCATTGAAATCCTCATCAAAAAGCGGTCGCATGACAGCTACGTTCAATCCTGTTTCTTCCTTAATTTCCCGAACGACCGCTTCCTCGGGGGTCTCATTCAATTCCACAGCACCGCCCGGCAGAGTCCAGTATTCCCGACCATTATGTCGGTGGTGAACCATTAACACTTTTTGGTGTCTGATTACCACACCGCATACGCGAATAATCATCAAACCATCCTCGATATAGCTCTTCCATTACAAATGCATTTGGAGCCACTCTAAAATTTTTTCCTGGGTCAAGCCAATGTAATCACCTGCTTCAGGACCGTGACCGATATCGTGCCAGTCTATCTGTTTGGGATTGCCCGCTGCATCGTAAAGTGCTCTGGCGTGTTCGGGAAGGATGACTTTATCCAATCTTCCGTTTTGCATCAAAAATGCTCGCGGCGCAATTTGAGAAACAAAATTCATGGGACAAACGGGTGCGAGCGCTCGAATCATATCTTTGCCGGTGTAACGTGCCACTGCCCCGCCTGAAAGCACCAGCACACACACCCGGATCCGCTCTTCCACCGCCGACAGGGGAACGTTGATGATTCCGCCCATGCTTTCTCCCAACGACGCAATGCGCTTACTATCGATCTCTTTCCTGGTCTCCAGGTAATCAATTGCCCGGCGATAATCGATTGCTGTCTGAATCAGAAAATCGCGCACACGATACCATTGTTGCTTGTCCGTCAGCGTTTTGGGATCGAGGTATCCCCCGACATGAGTCCTTTCGCCATGATATTGTGCATCCAGCGCCATCGCAGCGTAGCCGGCGCCAATCATCACTTCCATCCATCGGCGCATATTTTCTTTTTTACCGCTGGCGCTATGCAATATGAGTACGCATGGGTACGGCTTATCGCCGTGCTTCGGCAGCGCCAGCAGTGCCGGAACCGTTTGATCGTGTACGCTCTTGAAACATATTTTCTCCATCACGAATCCGTTTTCCGGTTTCGAGGCAAGAACCCGCGCATCGAGAGGCAGCGTCCGGTCATACTGATAAAATTCACGGAACGCGTTGCGGGTGCACTCATCAACAATTATTTTCTTCATATCGATCTGTTTATCCTGTACATTTAAAGATGAAGCGATCAACAATACAGGAAATATCACTGCTAATATAACGTTCAGCATTTCAGGATACCTCCCATGCGTTTCATTCGTTCGTACCTTTCCGAAATCCCATTTCAAAAAATGAATTGGTTCAGAAAGCAACGGTCATTCCCGCATTCTTTAAGCGGGGTGCCGCCCAGCGGGGTACTGTTGTGAAATCTTTATTTGAGGATGATTGAAGCTGTTTTTTTCCTCGCAAGCTGCCCTAATCCAGTGGCGCAGTGGAACCGTTACTGAAGCAATATCATCTTGCGTGCGCTCTCAAAACCGGCAGCTACGATTTTGACCACATAAATCCCGCTAGGGCAGATGTTTCCAAATTGATCTCTGCCATCCCAGTGCTCCCAAAATGTGCCGGCTGATTTTTGTCCTTCGAATAACGTTCGCACTTCCTGCCCGAGCAGGCTGTAAATTTTGAGACTCACCCAACCGGATTGCGGCAAATCATATTTTATCCGGGTGGCTGAGTTGAATGGATTGGGATAATTCTGTGATAATTCATACGCCGCCGGAATTTCTGACGCTGTTCTGGCTGGTTGCTCTATCGCCGTCGTCAGCACGCTGATATGTAGCGGCAATTCTGTCACCGGCACATCAGGCGAGTTGGTTCTGATTTTTAAAACCAAATTATATTCGCCTCTCGCCGGTGGCGCAATGGTCATTTTCACAAACACAGAATCTTCGCCCGGGATTACGCCTGATACCGGTTCAAACGTAATCCAGGGAAGTCCCTGTTCTGTTCCGATGACCCAGTAGCCAGCTTCGGGCGCGATGCACTGGTTGATCGCATTATTTTCATCCTGCATCCACAGCAAGGCATTCATGTTTCCGTCATCATTTCCGAGCATCGACAGGGGCACGCTGGCAAAAAGCCGATTCTCTTTAATCGTCACGGGAATCGCGCCGGTAACCGAAGCGGTTGTGTTATCAAATAAGATCACGTTGCGACCTGATTTGAGCCGGTTGGCGAGATCGAAAATCAAATCATACTCCGCGCCGATACAACCGGAATTCCCTTTCGCTGCGAGCTCGAACCCGGCTTTGCCGGTAAATTTATTTTGATCGGTGTCAATCGCCATTCGCAGCGTTGCATTTGTTTCGTCGAGTGGCGCGTCGAATTCCAGCTTAAAATAAATCACCAGATCCCGGACATCTGCGTAACAGCCAGTTATACCAGGTTCCGCTTGCTCTGTAGATTCGAGCCTTTCATTATTCAGCACATACGAATAATGATCCAATTCGATGCCGGCATCGATTCGTCTCGACAAATATTTGCCTTTTAAATTATTCTCAGAATTAAATTCCGGCAAGGATGAAGGAATTTTTGAATGCGAATCATTCCATGAAAGTGCAGCATTCACTTCACCGACTGCGGAATCTTCGAATTGAAATGTCAGGTCAATCAAGCCCAAATTTCTCAGCAAAAGAGAATCGACATACGTACTGCCTTCTTGAATGGAAATTGCCGTGTTCTCGAGCTCGACCACCAACTGCGGAACGCGATTGGTCACCAGAAATTGATACGCATTCACCGGGGCATTGATCGGATCGGTGATTTCTTCTGCGAAAATATCCCGTGCGCCCACATAATATCTCACCGATGTTCCGTACGCCTGTCCCGGAATCTGCCCCTGAAATGAATCGCCGCTGGTTTTGGTCATCTGGAGCGCCGTGAAGGATCCATCATCATTCAGGCTGTAATACAGGGACACATCTTCAATGGCGAAATCGTCAAAAATTTCTGCATAAACGACATAAGGTCCGGAAATATCGCTTGTATTCGGCAGGCGGGTTGTTTGGGTGATCATCGGCGGATTATTCTGCAGCAGCAATACTTCCACATCATCGATGTACCAACCCGGCGCAGTGGTATTATCGTCACTTCCGAAATGAAATTCAAGGGAGACGGTGCGGTCCTTGTACGCCGAAAGATCGATGCGCTCCTGGTGCCAAAAATTGCCCGAATTAGCCGGTCCGCCGAAACCAGGTTCGCCACCGGTTATTTCGTTATATGGATTGATGGTTTTATCATAACCGCCAACAGGGGTCACCACCTGGTAAGCCTCTCCATCAACCGAAAGTTTCACATTTCCGCCGTCCCACAGTTCCCCGTCACCATATTCCACAGAATACCAATGCCAAAATGTCACCTGGCAATTCGCGATGCCGGCGAGATCGATCTGGGGTATGATGAGCTTTGAATTCGAGCTGTTGCTGTAATTGCTGTTCAGCCTGGTGCCCCAGACCTTTACGCCGCTGTGAGAGGACGAAGGTCCCACAAGCGGTATGCCCCAATCCCAATCGCCCGTGGCGGAGAAGCTGCCTGAGTTGTCTTCAAAATCGTAGAGAATACTACCCAAAACGACAAATCGATAAAATCCTGTTTCCGGCAAACGGGTCTTATTGTGATTTACCGAGGCATCCGCGGCTTCGATATAATATTCGAACAAATCGCCGGAATTCAGTGAATTGGGCTTAACTTCCGCCTGGTAGACATTCTCGGTCGCCGGAGTCATCACCACAGTGTCCGGCAAGCCTTTGTTCTGGCTGATGATGAGCTGTGCATACTCAATTCCGCTATTATCGGTAATTTCCGCTTCAAAATGGAAGGCGGACGTGAAAAAAGATTGATGAGACAACGGCGTGTGGGCAACGATCGGAGGTATCCTGTCGGATCCGACATTGAATGAATACAGTGCCATCGGGGCGCCTCGCGGGCAATAGCCGGTTTTGCCGCCAACGTTGCTCGCTTGCACATAATAATAAATCGTGGCGTCTGCATCGGGTCCGGGAATGTTTGCCTGATACACACCCGCATTACCACTATAAACCATCGAAACCGAATCGAAAGCGGCGGTACCGTTGGTCGTGTAATACACTTTTATCTTCCCCGGATCCAAAGCGTACGATTGCGTGAGAACGATTGGCGGCTTAATTTCAGCCTGAACAGCATAAGGTCAGGCTGAATTTTCGGTATCCGCCAGCGGACTGCTGACGATGATAGGTTCCTCACCGGCAGCGTAAGCCATATAAAGCTGCGGACCCAGGTTTTCGGAGATCTGTTTTTCGATATACGATGTATCGGGGTGGAAACCATAGCCCATAGCCAACGGGTGTCCCTCTCTGCCGCTTCCGACTTCCGGCGTGAACGCGTAGATTTTATTTTTTACTTCCTGTTCACCGTAAAACCAGTCATCGGTATCGCCGCTCACGGGATAAAGCCCATAGCCGGTATCGGGTTCATAATCATTGTACGCAACACAACAATCGGCTAATGCGACAAAGATTTGATGATCGGGCGTATGCGCCGAAGTAAATCCCCAGGGATAGAGCCAGAGCTGGCTGTAACTATGAAAAGACAGGGTAATCAAAAAATTATGCTGAATGACGAAGTCACGGATTGCCTGGTTTTCCGGCTCAGAAAATGGTGCCGGTCCTCGATAGGTTTCGCTGGTCGGATTGGGACTTGAGCCATTGTTATTGCCCCACGCATAGCCAAAATTGCGGTTCAGATCGACTCCGTCATAATAGGGATCAAAGCTCCCGTTCCCGTTATTATCGCGCTTGTTCTTGCGCCACCATAGCGGATCCCCGTAATTATTCAGATTCGTTCCGGAGAAAACATACTCGTGCCCATCGGGATTAAAGGTCGGGCAAAGCCAGATTTCCCGATTATTCACCAGGTGCGTCACATACGGATCATAGCCATAGTTATCCAGCAGATAATGCATAAAATTCAGGATGATTTCCGGTGTGATGATTTCGCGGGCATGCATATTTGCCATAAAAAAGACTTCTGGTTCATCTTCTTCGATAGCGGCATTATCGGAAATTTTGATAACCCAGATATCATATCCCCCGCGTCCGACGGTTTTATCGTAGCTGTCACCGATATCGACAAGTTGCGTCAATTGCGGATTCGCCGAATGCGCCGCCTGCATCTCCTGCAGCATTTCGTCAAATGTATGGAAGCGTTTCAAATAGTCAATCTCACGCAATTGCCTCGCGTAATCATCGGCATTCTCGATGATGATACTCACATCCAACCCCAGATCCCGGAAAAAGCGTAAATCGCTCTCCGAGCAAAGCACATCCACCGTTTTGCTTTTACGGTCCTGGCTCAATATATCGGGCGCGGACCGGAAGAACTGCTCCAATACCTGCTGTTCCACCGCTTCCAAATGAACCTGAACGATTTGACGCCTGGTATGCGCCAGCAATGATGTTGCGCCCAAAAGAAACAGGGCGCACATTATAATTGCGATTGTCCTCTTCATGCTCTAATCCTTTCCAATTGAAACCTTGCCGGGATATTAAAAACTTGATGCGTTACACCTCGTAGTCGAATTGAGGCGAAGTAATATTCATATTTTCAAATAATTGCCGCTGTTCAGAAAGCCTGGCTGCCGACAACAGATCCAGACTGCCTTTTTGAATCAAACGTTGATAGCCCGTTCCGTCGGGAACAACCAGGTCCGATAGCGAAAATCCGGGCGGCATGATATGTTCAAGAAAGGCAATTGTCCGGGTGACGTGCTGCCGGAAGAAGCGTTCTCCGCCGAGACCGACGAGAATTATCGGCACATAGAAGATATCAGCTTTTTCCAGAATGCCTGCTGCCTGATAGAGCTTTCGCTGCTCGTTATCCGAATCGGCATGATTATTTCTGGTTTTGCGAATCAATTTCAAAAGTTCAACATCTGCGGATTCGAGCCCCCACCAGATAAAATCCAGACCGAGTGTTTTCAATTCCCGCATCTGCGCCACGCCTTTACTGATGATCGTATCGGTATGGGTGAATGAACTGAATTCCAGAGCGCGACAGCCGGCGGATTGAAGATGCTCAAAAAATTGTTCATATTTCTCATCGTAGCCGGTAACGTAGTCATTGGTTGCGTCGCTCACAGGAAATTTTGATCGCGCATACTCGAGGATATGCAGCAATTGATCATGCCCGATATCCAGCCCATCGGCATCGAGCAGCATCAAGCGAGAAATTTGCGAGTATTCCTGATTCATAAAATATTCGGCAAGCGTGTCAATATCTCGCAGGATGATGGCTTCTGATTTTTCCCTGAATCGCACATCCTTGTAGAAATTGCAAAAGATGCATTGATTATGACGACAGCCGATATTCACCTGCAAAAACGCAGTCCCGCCAGAGGTTTCCGAGATCGGTATAATTCGCAGCGGATTCCTGCTGCCGCAATAAACACCTTGCTGCATCAAACATCGAAAATCAACTGGTAAGCGTCTGTTCTTGATTGGAAACGAAAATGTTGCGTCGATTGCCATGGAAACCTATCCTGAGCTTCAGAAAGCAGCCTCAGTATCGAACCTGTTTTAAGTGTTTTGATTAGCCTGCGCTTCCGGATTAATTTAACATAGCGAATTTATAATAAACGATCAAGTGAAAAAATGATTTTTCGCTGCGGACATTTTTTCTTGCATAATAGTACAAAAATAATTATCTTAGCCAATTCGTTCATTCTGTAAAGATTTTCTTAA
>JAFGMA010000113.1 GCA_016927835.1 Candidatus Zhuqueibacterota bacterium
AACGCAGTGGAGCGAAACAATCTCTATGTTTACAGTAAGTTATGAGATTGCTTCGTCGCTCGTACCTCGCTCCTCGCAATGACAAATTAATATTACTTTTTAATCCTTAACGAATATAAAATACCTGGTTCAGGAGGTGGGATAAAATAATCTGGACATTTTGCTTGAAAATAATTTAGATAAATAGTCACTTAAGAAATCCAAATGGGTGACTTATTTTATCCTACCTCCTCACAAGTTCGCAATAATCGCATCAGTCATTTGGCTTGTTGTAGCAGCACCATGTTGAATCACATCCTGTCCGCCTGGAATGCGCATCAAGTCATAAGTCTGTACGTTGCCATCCGTGATCACTTTTGCGATGGCGTTTCGGATGCGGTCGGCTTGTTCGGATTCATCGACATAATTGAGCATCATACATGCGCTGAGAATCATTGCAATCGGATTCACAATGGACGGGTTCAAAGTTTCGTATTTTGGTGCAGAGCCGTGGGTGGGCTCGAATACGGCACAATTGCTGCCGATATTCGCGCTGCAAGCGAATCCCAATCCGCCAACCAACCCGGCGAAACCATCGGAGACGATATCACCGAACATGTTGCCTGAGACGATGACACCATAATCTTCAGGATTTTTGGTGAGCCACATCATCTGCGCGTCGATGTTGGTACTCCAAAGCTGAATATCGGGATAGTCTGAAGCGACTTTCCGGGCTTCAGCTTCCATCATGCCCGACGTTTCACGGATGACATTGGGTTTCTCACACACTGTAACTGATTTGTACCCATGCTTACGGGCATATTTGAACGCCTCGCTGACGATCCGGTGACATGCGCCACGGGTGAAAATTCGCGTTGAAATTGCCAGATCCTCCGAGGCGACATGGGCAAACTTTTTCATTTTGGGATGCGTTTCAAGCGCGGCTCGAACAGTGGCTGGCGGATTTGTCCATTCGACACCGCTGTATAATCCCTCGGTATTTTGTCGGAAAATGACCACATCGATCTGCGGTTCCTCAAAGCCACCTTTGCTCCCGTTACGAATGAAATTCAGGGGATTGCCTTTGAATGAGCGGCAGGGACGAATGCAAATATCCAGGTCGAAATGCTGACGCAAGCCGACAATGGGGCTGTAGTAAACGTAGCCCTTATTCTGCAATTCCGGCGACAATTCGAGAGCAGCTTTATCTTTGGGTTTGGACGTAATCGCGCCGAATAGCCCCAGTTTATGCTTTTCAAGGAGCTTAATCGTCCGTTCAGGAAGTGCATTCCCTTCATTGATCCAAAAATCCCAGCCGATATCGCAGGGGATATACTCCGCATCAAAACCGATTTCATCGAGAACGCGGATTGCTTCGGGCAACACAATTTTTCCGATACCATCACCTGGCATAGCAACAACAACGCGTTTGGGCATCAATCATTTCCTCCAGTGGTACAATATCGAGCAAGCAAACAGAACGCTCATTTTTTACTATTGAAAAGATACGATAATGAAAATTAAGGCAAAAATCAAGTTAAATTTGGTGGGAAACGTAATGGTTCAGATATTGGTTCTTATCGTAGTTTACAATAATTGCCCCGTCCTGGATTCCCAAGCTGGAGTTTGGGAAACAGAACCAGAGGGATTACGAATGAAGGCAAAGACTCAGTGAAGCTTGCGCACAGATAGCGAAGCCCACCAGTAAATCATTGGGATTCCTGATAGTTCCAATACGGGAATTTCGATAAGCGAATCAAACGGATGCAGCGACAGAATAATCCTGGGGGAAAATGTAGATATTCGAATTGGCAATTTGCAGCATCACACGTTTTTGCCCGAAGTCGTCGTTACCAGTTTGCCATGTTTTACTCCTCGTGTACTGATCAATCGGTCGGCGATATCGCGCAATTGTTGGGGCTTGCCTTTGACTGCCAAAACTTCGAGGCAGTTGTGAGCATCGAGATGGACGTGCATTGAGGAGATGATTTCGGCATTGTATTTGTGCTGAATATCTGTGAGCACCATCGTGAGATCCCTCACATGATGGTCATAAATGAGCGTAATGGTTCCTGCTAATTCATCGGTTCCTTCTTCCCAGGCAACCCTGATGAGTTCATCCCGTATCAGATCGCGAATCGCTTCCGAACGGTTCGTATAGGCGCGCGCTTGTATATGGTGATCGAATTTATCTAGCAGGGATTCTTCGATGGATACACCAAAACGGATGAGTTTTTTCATATCGATGCCTTTGCGTTACGTTAAATAATAATGTAACAGATGGATATCTGAATGTCAAGAAAAAAATTAAGGATAGGGCAATGCCTCAGATGTGGCAGGAAAAAGAGCCGTTCAACAGCTTGGAAGTTTTGAAAGGCTAAACTGTTACCGGAAGAATTCGAACCAAATTTGCAGCTTCGGTGGAAGATGGAATGGATCCGACGGAAATCCGGATTCGGCACTTGATTATAATCTGGCAAACGGTTTATGCTAACGAATCAGCACCACTCTGCGATTCCGTGTACCGTCGTTAGACGTCAGCCTCAGGTAATAAACACCGCTTGGCAGCATATTTCCTATGACATCGGTGGCATCCCATTCCAATGAATGCACACCCGCCGGAAAATAGACTCTGTCTGCCAGGATGATTTTCTGCCCGAGTGCATTGTACGCAGCCACCGACACAGGTCCTTTCTCGGTAATCGAAAAGCGGATTTGCAGCGATGAATTAAATGGATTCGGATACGGAGGATATAATGCAAACTGATACGGTTGCGCATCTGTTTCGGTTTGTTCAATGCCGGTAGAAACAGCGATGTAGCCAGTGAGCGGCAAATAATTTTGCTTCGTCAATGTCAGCACAATTTGCGTAATCGGGCGGCTGAATGCAATAGGAATCGTCGCCACGCCGGCATCACCTGTTCGCGCATCTGCCAGGTATGCACCATCGGAAGACAGGGTGATAGTTGCACCCGGAACGCCGGTTTGTACCGTAATTTCATGCGTGTTAGCAGTAATAGTGTTCGGGAAATCCACCTGGCTAAATTCCTGGATTTGTTGCGTCCAGGCGCACATTGCGGGATCGCCGAGTACATTGCAACCATAAAAACACCAGCGCAATGCCCCGGGTTCCCATTGATCCGGCGCAGTCACAAAGGGAGCAGACCGTATTCTGGAAAGTGCATGCGCTGCGCCAATCGCACACACTGAATCGCCGTACATGGCGCTGATGAATTCTCGATGCAAGTGCAGACTCGGACCCTCGGTTTGACCTTCATTGAACCAGCCGTAGCGCGTATTGCCGATAAATGCCGATGCAAACGTGGCGATATTCACCATTTCCTCGCCAATCGAATCGCGATTTTTGTCCGTCTGCCAGTCGATCGCGGCGGCTTCGCACCCATGAGAATACAGGATTGGATTCAGATGCCGGACGCCATCAATTTCCTTGAATGCTTCTTCAACAATTTGATTGATGCTGAATTTCATCACACTGCTTTTGCTTGCGTGCCCCGCATGTGCAACCAGGTTACAGCCGCGCCTTAAAAGATTGAGCAGTTCCTTGCTATTCCAGGACGCATCTTTATCGAAAAGCGTGAAAAAATCCAGGTTCTCACTCATGCCAACGGTTGAATACGCGTTATCGTCATGGTTGCCGATCAACAGCCTCAAAAAATCCACTCCATACGTCAATGGATTCGACCACATAAACTCCCCCAGGAGCACCATTCTTGTTGCATCGTTCACCACCGGCTGCGATTGATAATTAATAATTTTGGTTATTACATTCCGCACTTCTGTCAGGTTATCCGCTGTGATTCGCCCGACTGCCAGTTCCGGCAACAGATCGGCTTCCGCTTCCTCGCCCCATGCATCATCGCTGTCATCGTTCCAATTGCCATCCAACGCTGAATAATACAGGTCAGACGGAATATTATAGCTCTGATAGATGTCTTCGCCAGAATAGACCAATGTGTATAATCCGCGGACAGGCACTTGAAGCTCACCGGTGCTAAAATCATCCGCATCGCCGGCGAGCAGCACATACTCAATTTGATGTGTTTGAGATTGCACTATAATATAATTTCGGATTTTCTCCTGCGAATCAGTTCCAGTGACACTCGCCAAAATTTCATCAACCGTGCAAACTCGCGTTCTGATGCCGCGCTGATTGTAGAATTCCGCCAATTCCTGGTATTCATCGACGAAGGCATCGATTGTAATAATCAAATACTCATAATCGCCGCTTGCCCCGGGTGATGTTGACAGGTTTGCGAGATTCGATTGGTTGTGCACAAATGCTTTCAGCTTTTTAAGCACACTGGCAGATGCCGAAAAATTGCGCATCGCGTGCAGCGCTTTTTCATCGGGCGCTGTTTCGATGATCACATCAACTGATTCATAATAACTCAGCTTCTTTTCGGCGGGCACATACTCAACCGGACTGAAGCACGAAAGCGCCACAGGGAATCCATGCAAAAAATGCGTTTGCACGTTGCCCGCAGGAGCTTTCAGAGGATCGTATCGGCGATAGCATTCGGCATCGATATAAAATCCCGATGATGTTGATGAATTTGTCCGTACTGCTTGCTGCGGGATAAGATTCACCGGCTCGGTCACCTGTTTCAACCCGGAATATCGAAATTGAATTGAACGCGCCGCATGTCCCGGGGGCAAAACCAGGGCAACACTGCGCATGGGGAAAACCGGCTGACCCAACCGACCCATCGGATAGCAGCCGTTGAGCGCAACCGATTGAAAGCCATTTGAATGATGAATAATCACCGGTTGGGTCAAATGATAGCTGAATGAGACTGTTTCACAGAATGAAGTACAGGGCAGCACAATCAGCGCTACCGATAATATAATGAATGTGACCATCTGTGTATGCTTCGATCTGTGCTGGGCTTCAAAATTGGTTTGCATATTCTTCTCCGGATGAGGATGTCTGTTCCGATGACCATCTGACGATAGTTGAATCGAGCTTTTCGCCAGGGATTCGTGTCCGAGCCCTGAAGGTTACGGTGGATAAAATGCGTTATTTACCTCTGCAATCCGCTTCGAACACAGTTAATTTGGAATCATCGCAGAAAACGCTCTTTCAACTGAGTCATTAATATACCAAGTTTCAGGGAAAAATACAAGCTATAAAATGGGATTTGATGAGGGACTTAGAATTCATGGAATAGAATCAGAAAACGCAGCTCCCGCTCCTTATGAAGGAAGCATGACTCTATTGAGGGAATAGCCGTTCAATGATCGATTAATTTTGAAGCAACAGGATCGTTAGTGAGGCTGAATGGCTAAAATTAATTCAAAACCTCTCTGATTGTTCGTTTCAAAACCTCGACATCCGAAGATTTGGTTATCCAGGCATCGACAAATTTTTGCCACGTCCTGAAAGGCTGTGTTTGGTAGGCGGTGTTAATGATGACTTTTAAATTCATATCTTTAGTATAAAAATCGGAAAAATTGGGTGAACACGCAAAAAATGGGTATTGCAGTTCGGAAACAATAAGGTCAAATTTTGTTGTATCTAATGCCTCCAGGGCATCTTCCTTGCTTGGAACAGTAGTGACTTCATGACCTTCATAAGACAATTCTTTTTGATAGAGATACCTCAAATTTTTATTATTGTCTACAACCATGATTTTTGCCATAAACTCATCTCCTTCAAGGGAATGCAAAATCATGAATTTTGATTGATTTATTTTTTATAAGATTGGGATTATGCACACCAAATGTATGATACGATGCAAAAAGATCAGATTCTGTGATATTAGTCACACTAATTTAAAAATGTGCTTTGCAGCACGATTTAAAATTGCCGATAAATAAGACTCAAGTCAATTAATTTTAATTTGTTAGGCGATTAATCAAACCTGCCTTTCGTATTTATTTCCGGATATAACAAAATCTGTCGATTATTTTTTATCGGAAACTTGAATAGTCTCTTGAGCGGACAGGAGGCAAAAGAGCAATTCTTAACTGAAATTTAATAATGCGCCACCTTTATCGACTTTTTATACGACAGGCTCGAATCCTCCTGATTGCACTCCAATCCTGTTCGGGCATTCTGAAATTCACCGGCACAGCATAATTTTGCTGTTTCACAAAATTTATTAAAAAGAGCTTGATTCTAATTGTTTTTTTTATTAATTAACTAATGTTTGCAAATCTTAACAATGGTCTGCCGGAGGGAAAAATGGGCATAAAGCTGAAACCTGTTGTATTAACCTTATCAATCTTTCTAATTTTCTCATCTGTTTATAGTAATGAACCGATTACATTGGTTCGTTTTCCCGCTCCATCACCCGAAGGGAAACATCTCACATTTTCCTGGCAGGGTGATATCTGGACCGTACCGATTGAGGGTGGGAGCGCACATCGCCTGACAATTCACGAGGCGTATGAATCGCACCCCAATTGGTCGCCGGATGGAAAAGAACTCGCTTTTTCTTCCGCCCGAAACGGAAATGACGATATTTACGTGATGCAATCCGATGGCACGCTACCGGTTCAGCTCACCTATTTTTCGGGCAATGATCAAATGTGCGACTGGTCGCCTGATGGCAAATCACTCATCTTCTCGTCCCTGCGCGACTTTTATTACCACCGCCTCCAGTGCATCTACCAGGTGGATCGAAAGGGCGGAACACCCTCGCTGATCATGCCGGAATACGGTACGCAGGGAAAAATTTCGCCCGACGGCAAATGGCTGGCGTACGTTGAAGGCAGAAATCCCCGCTTTCGCAAACACTATCACGGCAGTGGCAATACGGACATCTGGCTCTATAATTTTGATGACAAAACATACCGACGACTGACAACGCACGAAGGCAACGATTTATTTCCGCTATGGGCACCGGATAGCAAATCAATTTATTACGTCAGCGACGAAGATGGCACCTTCAATATCTGGCACTCTGACCTGACATCTTCCCATAAAACGCAATTAACGTTTCACAAAGAAGACGGTGTGCGCTTTGCCAATATTTCATTCAAACAGCCGATCATCGCGTATGAGCAGGATACGTTTGTCTGGATTTTAAATGCCTCCACCGGGAAATCCGAAAAGCTGGAAATATTTGCCCCCAAAGATCAACGGATTGATACAATCGAGCGCAAGACATTTGCCAGCGATGCCACGGAAATAGCGCTTTCACCGGATGAAAAATTTATCGCGCTTGTCGTGAGAGGTGAAATTTATGTAATAAAAAACAGAGAAGAGGGCAGCAGCAAAGCGGTTCAGCTCACCGAAAGCCCGGCGCGGGAATGTGATATTTGCTGGACACCCAACGGTGATACGCTGCTGTTTGCGTCCGACCGTAATGGCAATCAGGATATTTTCATGCTTGTATCGGACGATACGTCTGAAAAGAAATTGTATCATGCGCTCAAACTTAAAATCCTGCAACTCACGGCATCTCCCCAAGATGAATGCAGTCCCCGAATTTCACCAGATGGCAAAAAAATCGCTTTCATCCGGGCAGACGATCTCTGGGTGATGAACCGAGATGGAAAACAGGCGGAGCAACTCGTTGAAAGCTGGGACTCACCGGATTTTTCATGGTCACCCGACAGCAAATGGATCGCCTACTCGGTCAATGACAATGAATTCAACAGCGACATTTTTATCATCTCTGCCGATGGCGGCAAGCCGGTGAATATCACCCGGCATCCGGATATCGATGAGCATCCTGTATGGTCGAAAGACGGGCGGAAACTGGCGTTCACGGCAAAACGCAGCAATGATACATTCGATGTGTGGTTTGTTTTTTTGCAGAAAAAGGACCACGAAATGACTCCTGAAGACTGGGAAAATGCCGAGGATCGCGAAAAGGATAAAAAGAAATCCGGGGATAAAAAAGAAAAAACCAGGCAGAATATCGTTGTTACTATCGATTTTAATGATATCCACCAACGATTGCGCAGAGTTACCTCCCTTCCCGGCGACGAACAGGGCGTGGCAATTTCGCCCGACGGTAAAACATTCGCATTTCAATGCAACACCAATGGGAAAAACGATCTCTGGGTGGTCGACTGGAACGGCAAAGATTTGAAACAACTCGCCGATAAAGGCGAAAATCCGGCTCAAATTCAGTGGACAAGCGATGGCAAAAATCTATTTTACCTCAAAAAGGGCGGTATTATTGCGACGATTACCAAAGACGGTAAGTCATCAAAAACCAAATCTTTTCAGGCAAAAATGAAAATCGACCGCCTGGCGGAACGCATGCAAATGTTCGATGAGGCATGGCAAATCCTGAATCATGAATTTTACGATCCCCAATTTCACGGCGCCGATTGGCGCGCAATGCATGAAAAATACCGACGAATGATCGAACAAGTCGCACTGGCGGATGATTGGTACGATGTTGTGCGGATGATGCTGGGCGAACTCAACGCATCGCACCTGGGGATTAATCCGCCTGGAACAAAAGGCGGTGTGCAGACCGGTATGCTCGGATTGCGATTTGACGAAACATACGCCGGGAGCGGCTTAAAGATAAGCAGTGTAATACCCGAAGGTTCCTGCGATCAGGCGGAAGCCAAAGTTGAGCCCGGAGAAATTTTGAAAGCCATCGACGGAATTTCTGTCACGAAGCAGACCAATATCTACGAGCTTCTGAACGATAAAGTCGGCGAAAAAGTCATCCTCTCGCTTGAAAAAATGAATGCACGGCGCGAGCTAATCGTGCGCCCGATCAGTTTCAGTGAATTCCGCCAACTGGAATATAAACGCTGGGTCGAGCAAAAGCGTGAAGCTGTTGCAGCATTGAGCCATAACAAGCTGGGTTATCTTCATATTCAGGGTATGGGCTGGGGCAATTTTGAGCAGTTTGAAATGGAGTTATATTCCGAGGCGCATGGAAAAGACGCGCTCATCATTGACGTGCGAAATAATGGCGGCGGATGGATCACGGATTACCTGCTGGCGATCCTTCAGGTAAAACCCCACGCATACACCATCCCCCGAAATGGCGGTAAGGGATATCCGCAATCACGGCGACCATTCTATGCCTGGGATAAACCAGTTGCTGTGCTCTGCAACCAATATTCTTACAGTAATGCCGAGATTTTCTCGCACGCTATCAAAGTGCTAAGGCGCGGTAAACTGGTCGGCGTGCCAACTCCCGGGGCTGTCATCAGTACAGGTGGCACCCAATTGATAGACGGCTCCTATTTGCGCATTCCGTTCAGAGGCTGGTACAATCTGGAAACCGGTTTAGACCAGGAACTGAACGGCGCTATCCCGGATTTTATCATCCCGATGGAGCCGGGCGATATTGCCCAAAACAAAGATCGCCAATTGGAAAAGGCTGTGGAAATTTTGATGTCAGAGAAATCGCATTGATTTGAAAATGTCAACATGATTGCCCTGTTTCTGAGAACAATGCGGAACCAGCAGGCGGCAGGATGTATTAAACTATTGCAGATCATCAAGAATCCGTATTTGCATACCAGTTTTTACAGAATTGTTCGTGCCACTCGCAGCATGCCGAATCGAGTTGTGCATTTTAATACGCTGAAGTGTTGAAGGGAATTTAGCGCGTTCGAAGCATTTCACGTTTATACTAATCAGTGTGAATCCCGGGAACATTCTCTCGCTCACAGCGTCCCGCTGGGAGCGTGGAAGTTGTGGTTCTGCCGCACTACTGAGTTTTTTTCTCCGTTCTGGTGAATATGGCATTATAAAGACAGAACGATTGAAATCTGCACATTCTCTGAACTTGGGAGGTGATTTCAATGAAAAGACAATATTGGCAATTCATTGTGATTTTCATGCTCTGCGCCAGCTTCTTCGCAGGAGAAAATCTGGCGGATTCCGGCAAAGGCTATATCGCGCTGTTGGTTGAAGCAAAAGGCACGGTACGGCTGAAGCGAAAGGGTGCCGAAAAATTTGCAACCGCCGCCTGGGGCAGCTATATTTACGAAGGCGATCAACTGCAAACCGGCGGTGACTCGAAGGCAGCACTGCTATTTTCCAACGGGAATATGATCGCATTGCATTCGAACGGCTCGATCACACTCACCCAGCAAGGTGAGGAAAACGCTTTGACACCTCCCACGAAACAGAGCAAGCTTGCCAGCAAAATGAAACCGGATCCCAAACGCATTACGCTGGACTCTTTGACGTATCAAAAATTACTCACCCGGCGGACCCAAAATGGTGAAATCCAAATATTACCAGCCGTACGCTCACTGGCTGAAACAATCATTTATCCACGCCAAACCGCCATTCGCCAGCGACAGCCCAGGTTCACGTGGCACCCTGTCAAAGATGCCCGGAGCTACAAAATCACCCTGCAAAATTCGGAGAAAACGCTCTGGAGCATGACAACCTCCGACACCGTTATGAGCTACCCTGGCAATCAGACGCTGCTTGATTATGGATGTGATTACACATGGTCGGTGTTCCGCATCGACGGATTCGATACCGTAAAAACTGCCATCAATCATTTTCGCGTATTAAGCTTCGACGAAATTCAGGAGCTTCTGAAAATAGAGAACAAAATCGAAAATCTTACCCCAAAATCAGATGTCTACTATTATGAATTTTTGCGAGCCGTGGCGTATGAGCAATACGGATTGCGCAATGAAGCTATAAGCCAATTTCAATGGCTTTATCAAATGAATCCGGGTTCGGCTTTCCTGCGGGACGCTCTGACCCGGCTTTATAATGATTTAGGATTGTACCAGCAAGCCCTGGTAAGCTTCACAAAAATTTAAATGTGTGATGCAACTTCATTCGAAAATAAAAATTGCTTGCGCGCGCGCACTTCCCGCCGTGAGTGAGTGGCAGCGCATTGCCTGCCGACGAATCAGGCACGATGATGATCCGAATGCTGCCTTCGCTCCGAACCGGATGCCGCAACTGCCCCCCATATTAGAATGTACCTCTTACGCCGTTCGTGCTACCTTTTGCCTGTTGATTCTATTCATCCTTTTTTTCAATTCCGTACAACTTCTAGCTAAAAATCCGCAGCGTTCACCCCAATCGGCAGTTCTGGCGGATTCGGTTCGCATTTCAGAACTGCTTCAGCAAGCCGGGGACTATGTATCATCCAAACGCACCCGGGAAGCGCTGGAAGCATTGAATCGTTCATTGCAACTGGCGCAGAAGCATGACGAACCGGCGGAGTTGCTTAAAATATATACCGGTCTGGGCACAATCTGCTCCCGGACAGGAAATCTTGAAGCTGCCCTGGAATACTTCCTGCGAGCGTTACAAATCCTGCCCCCCACCGCTTCTTCCGAGCAGCGCTTCTTCATCTATGACCGCCTGGGAGAGCTTTACCTTGAGCTATCGCTATTGAACAAAGCGCTACATCATTTTGAAAGCGCATTTGCAAGCATTTTGGATACCGATGATTCACCCGACAAAATGACGAATCTGGCGAAACAAGCAGACGTTTATTTCAATCTCGGTCAGTTTTCCCGGGCACTCGACCTGTACCTTCAGGCATTTACCTATGCGAAATTGTTGAAAGATGCAGAAAAACAAATCGAGCTTTTTAATAAAATCGGGGGCATCTATTTCCAGTTCGGTGATTTTCAGCGCGCGTACAAGATGTATCAAAATGCATTTGATAAGGCGACGGAAATATCAGATACCGGCGCAATTGCAAAAAGCTTGCTAAATATTGGCTTGATTTATACAGAGGTGAAAGACAGCCTAAAAGCCTCTCTATGTTTTTCACAAGCGCACAATCGATTCAAACAAACCGGCGACAGTTTCGGCGAAGCGAAAACGTATCGTTTAACAGGGGATTTTCTGTGGACTCTCGGCGCGTATGCGAAAGCAATTGAATTGTACAAACGTGCGCAATCGCTATCAGGAGCATTTCCCCACGAAAATGAATGGGGATTCAATCTGATCGGATTGGGCAATTGCAATTTAAAACTCGGTGATGCTGAAATAGCAGCCTCGTATTTCGATGAGGCGATTCAGTTCGGCGAAACCACGTCGAATCAGACCATACAATGGAAAGCGCATTTCGGAAAAGCTCAAACCGAGCAACTCCAGGGCAACTATAAAATCGCATCATCCGGGTATGCACACGCTATCAGCACCATCGAAAAGGCGCTGCCTCGAATCTACACGGAATCGGACCGGGCTGGCTTTTTTGAAAATAAAATTCAGATCTATCAAACTTATATCAATTTGTTGACACAGCTTCTGGATAGAAAATCCATTGCGTTTGATTTTTACGCCGAAGAAGCATTACATCTTATCGAACGCAGCCGGGCGCGGAGTTACCTAGAATCGATGGTTGAATCCCGAATATTCAATAAAATAAAAGAAACGATTGACGAACAACGATTGCAGCTATTGCAAATCAATCTGGACAAGCAACATCAGGTCGATATGGCAATCAAGGAATTGCTGCTGAAAGGCGACACGCCGGATTCGGATGAATTCAGCCGGCTTAAATATCAGCGCACACAGTTCGAAGAAGAGTTGCGAACCATCCAAACGGAAATATATGAAGCATATCCGCAAATCGCGCAAGTGGAAAAAATAGACCCAATCGATATTGACAGCCTGAAGGCGATTTTATCGCTTGAGGATCGCTTCCTGCTTGAATACATGCTGGGCGAGGATATTTCGTACGTGTGGGGCGTCGACAAGGATCGCATTTATGTGGCACAGCTCCCGCCTGCTGCTTATATCCGCGAGCAGGTGGAAATTCTGCTGGGCGGTGTCAGTGCACCATCCGACCGCATTTCGAGCCTGATTACCAAACCCGGTCACCGGTTGTACAAAATCCTGATCGAGCCGATGATTTCCAGGATCAAACCCAACCAGAAGCTGCTCATCATTCCGGATGATGTGTTACATGAATTGCCATTTGAAATACTGCTCACATCCGATTATTCCGACGCCAGGGTGGAATCTGCGGAGGAAATGGCGTTTTTGTTCGAACGCAATCCGATTTGCTATGCGCCATCCGCCACGATTTTCGCATACGTTGCAAAGCAGCGTGCAAGCCAGCGCCATCATATAAAAAAGCTTCTGGCTTTCGGGAACCCGGATTTTAGCTGGAGCCTGAAAGATAACCCCCGCGCAAATTCGATTCTGCCCGGCTCACTTCGTGGAGGGGAGTTCCAATTATCGATGCTGCCCTGGCAAATTGTACCGCCTTTGCCCTTCTCACGCGAAGAAGTGCGCCGTATCGGAAAAATGTTTGAACCTGGCGAAGCCACGCTATTGGTCGGACCGGAGGCAACCGAAAATTCGCTCAAAACGCAGAGCGCTCTCCGGGAGTATCGCTTCATACACTTTGCGACGCATGGTATCATCAATGAAAACCATCCCGAATTATCAGGGCTAGTGCTCGCGCGAGACGAAGCTGCGGGCGACGACGGCATTTTGAGCATCCCGGAAATCCTGAACCTGAAACTTCAGCCGGATCTGGTTGTGTTATCCACGTGTCAGTCAGCTCGCGGGAAAACCAGGCGCGGAAATGGTCCCGAAAGCATGACCCGGGCATTTATGTTTGCCGGAGCGCCATCGGTGGTTGTTTCCCTCTGGAACATCGATGATCAGTCCACCGCCGACTTCATGCTGTATTTTTATGAATTTCTGACGAAGAGCAAACAATCAAAAGATACCGCACTTAAAAATGCAAAAATCAAAATGATGAAATCCCAACAATACGCGCATCCATTTTACTGGGCAGCCTTTATTCTGGCTGGTGACTCGGAAGGGCGCTATGTGCGACAGAACTGAAATTCATGTTGTATCTGATTGGCTTTCTGCCGGCTTTGTAGATTAATCAAGGAGGTGGGATAAAATAAGTTACCCATTTAAATTTCTAAAGTGGCTATTTATCAAAATTATTTTTTAGCATAATGCCCAGTTTATTTAATCCCGCCTCCTAAACCTGACAGGATAATCATGTTACAAAAAGAATTCGACACGCTGGTAGAGGGGCTCGTTAGCTTGCGTGACCAGACCAAACTCACTGAGCCTTTCAACCAGATCATCAATCTCATGCGAAAGCTTTTTACAAATTATCGTAACTATCGGACGCTTTTCGATACCGGCACTATCATCGCCCGCGAAATGGATATCGATACCCTGCTGCGCACGGCAATGGATAAAATGATCGAAGTAACCAACGCCGAACGCGGCATGATCATTCTCATCAATGAGAAAGGCGAACACATCTTCGAGGTTGCCCGAAACATAAATAAAGAAGAGATCGAAAGTCCCGAATTTCAGGTCAGTAAACGGCTTATCGATGATATGCTGGCGGCACAAGAGTTTTTTTATGTGCCGGACATCAGAGAGCATCCGCGCTATCGGCATCAAAAAAGCGCCAGGGTGCTGGGATTGCGAGCCGTGATGTGCGTTCCCCTGCGCCATAAGGATAAAAAGCTGGGCGTAATTTATGTAGATAACCGGAGCATCGGAAATATTTTTGATGTGGCAAGTGTCGAATTTCTGAAATGCTTCGCCGATCAAATAGCTATCGCCGTGGAAAATGCCCTGGAACAACGAAAGCTCAGGGAGCAAAATCGGAAACTCGCCGACGATTTACGGCGCAATTATCAATTCGGTGAATTCGTGGGCAACCATCCCAAAGTGGTGGAGATCATGAATCTGGTGGCGCAAATTGCTGATACCGATGCGACCGTGTTAATTGAGGGCGAAAGCGGCACCGGCAAGGAGCTCATCGCCCGCGCCCTGCATTTCAATAGCAGCCGCAAGCAAAAAAAGATGCTGGCGATCAATTGTGGTGCGCTCCCGGAAACCCTGCTCGAATCCGAGCTCTTCGGTCATTTGCGCGGCGCATTCACCGGCGCAACCACCGATAAAAAGGGCAAATTCGAAATCGCCGACGGCGGAACCATCTTTCTGGATGAAATCGCCGAGATGAGCCCGATGCTGCAGGTAAAATTGCTCCGAATTCTTCAAACGGGCGAATATTCGCCAGTGGGCTGCGCTGATGTGCGCAAATGCGACGTCCGTATCATCGCCGCATCGAACAAGGACCTGAAAAAATTAGTCAAGGACAGCAAATTCCGCGATGACCTGTATTATCGCCTGAATATCATCCGGCTGCAATTGCCCCCGTTGCGGGAACGTCGCTCCGATATTATGTTTCTGGCAAAGCATTTCCTGGATTTTTACAGCCGTCAATTCGGAAAGCATAATCTCGAATTCAGCAAAGCAACCGAACGATTTTTGCTGAATTACGACTATCCGGGCAATGTGCGTGAGCTTGAAAATATCGTTCAACGCGCAGTGTTGCTCACCAAAAGCAACCTGATTGGAATCGACCTGCTGAGCGAAGATATTC
>JAFGMA010000009.1 GCA_016927835.1 Candidatus Zhuqueibacterota bacterium
ATCCCCTAATAAAACGGCTGAGATTGCTTCGTCGCAAAAAACGCTCCTCGCAATGACAGCTCAAAGGTAGTTCTCAGACAGACACTAACTAATGGGATGTCCACATTTTCCCACTGTTCTTCAAACTCATCTTTAATTTGATTACATTGTTCTTCCGCGATTCTTTTGCTGTTTAATGCTCTCTCTACAGTTGCATAAATCTTAGCCTAAGTTACAATTGATGTGGAAAAAATGTTTTCTGCTGAACTTGTTTGATCAGCAATAAATTTCTGAATTTCCGATGTTCCTTATTACACCTCATCAAATAAATTTATACCTCATAGGTATGACGAGATTATTTTAGATTATCCTTTGCATACTTTAATAACATGCGTTTCCAAAAACTAACCGCTTTGAATCTAATGATTTAGTTCTTTATCAATTCTTTCTTTCAAAAAAATCTTAATTAGAGATTGATAGGGAGCATCCCTTTTGTTGGCGATCATTTTTATCTCGTCTAAAATGAATTCTGGCAGACGAAGTGAAATTGTCTTCGTTGATGGTTTTAATTTGGGAAAAGCGATTTTCTCTGATTTTTCCCAATCGATATATTCCGTGGAGTCAGACTTTGACCAGAATTCCCGCTCTTCATCTACATTTTTAAATTGAGGTATCTTTTTTAATCTGTTCATTATAAAATTCTCTTTCCCTTTTATTCATATCTCTTGCCGATATAACAAGAATAAGCTCCTCTCTTATTGTAACTGCAATAAAAAGCAGTCTTCCAACATCTGTCCTTCCAAGACTGTGCCATCTTTTTTCAAATTGAGAACGATTTGTGTCATCAGCCATAATTAATGGTTCATTAAAAAAAACTTGTTCAGATTCGCTCCTTGTGACCAGGTGCCGAATCCAATTCTTTTCAGCGTTTCCCTCGTCCCAGTCAAATGCAATGCAATTTAATAATAGTTTATCCATGATGATTGTATATTACAAAAGTATACATTTATTGTCAAGAGAATTTTATCGAAAGGTGTAATCCCTCAGTTTCTGGTTCCCAAGCTCCTGTTTGGGAATCCCAGAGGCACTGTAAACCATGAAAAGAACCAATAAATGAGCCATTACGGAATGCTTTGATTTCCGCTTGACAGCGTCACATTTTTTGCGTATCTTTTTCAAACTTGCTCAGGTTTATCAAAACGAGACCTGCGGATGAATTTTTTATCATCCCCTGAATTGGCATCAAATTTAGCGTAACGTTTTGGACATTATGAATCAAGACATCATCAAAGAGGTTTTGTATGCGCCCGAGTTGAGTCCGACCGTATTGCTGCTGGTACTCGCGGTCGCCTTCGTTTTGGGAGCAATTCACGCCCTGGGTCCCGGACACGGAAAATCGCTGATGGCGGCGTACCTCATCGGTTCGAAAGGTCGAATCAAAGATGCGATTACTCTCGCCCTGGCTCTGACTATCTCGCATGTTCTCAGTGTGATCATCCTCGGCTTTATTGCGCTCTGGGTGACTGATTTTTTTCTGCCGGAAAAAGTGAATAAGTGGCTCGGGGTGCTGTCTGGTATCCTGGTCTTCGGAATTGGCTTGTGGTTATTGATTTCGCGAACTCGTGCGATGGAAAAAAGGATTAAGCCCGAATTATTTCATGGCGGTACATCCGCTAATACGGTAGGCAACCTACACCACCATTCACAATCGCATGCCGCCTATGACTCGCATCAGGCGCATGATAATCCGCACGACCATGCTCACAATCATGCAAACAATAGGCATCACCACCATCATTTCGATCCCAATTTTTCTCTCTGGAATAATATCGCACTCGGAATCTCCGGCGGCATCATTCCCTGCCCCAAAGCGATTGTGATTTTATTGCTGGCGATTTCCTTGCATAAAATTGCGCTGGGGATTATTATCATTCTGGTATTCAGCCTGGGACTTTCGACTGTATTAGTTGCGTTGGGTATCATCATGCTCAAAGCAACTCACCTGTTAAAAGGGCGGTTGGAGGCGAGGCGTGTGCAGGCTCTTCCAATTATCGGCGCGATTGTCATTCTCGGATTGGGGATACTCATTACGGTTCGCGCTTGGCTTGCTTGAATTGATTCGGCAACTTGCGATCCCGGTATACGCGTGTCATCTCCTATCAGTTTGCATTCTACTATGTTACCTCAAATTGCGCACGTTCGATGAACGCCGGCGGTATTTTGCATACTTTGCGCCTGGCATAATCGAACGCTGCCATCTTTGTGTAACCTTTCGCTACACATTTGTCATCGGAACATCTTTCAACCAGGTATTCAATTTTGAAGCGGACGCCACCGATATCGCACAGACAAACACCGATGCGCAATTGATCGCCGAGAAAAACCTGCGCTTTGTAACTGACAAAAGCTTCGAGCATAATCATACCAGCGCCTTCGCCGATATCGGCTTCGGAAAAGCCCAGAGATTCCAAAAATCGAATCCTGGCATCGTGAAAATACAGCAGATATCGATCATTGCTCATGTGCCCCCCATAATTGATGTCGCCGATACGCACACGCATGGTTGTATGAAATTTGAATCTCGGATCCATATCGTCCCTGTCCTGTCACTATAAGTTGCGGCTTCGCGGATTTTCAAAACCATTCGAAAAGTCATTATTTCTTCGTCCTGAGCGAAGTTGAAGGGTGATAATTTATTGTTTTTAAGCTGTGGATTGACTTAATTCAGCATGAAAATGCTTGTTTTCGAACGTGTGCTATTTAGCCGAATCTTCCGCGGTTTCCGGTTCATCGGTTTCGCTTTCGTCCTCCTCATCCTCTTCAGGGGCAACGGAACCAAATTTTTCTTTTGAGGCTCTGCCAATATGCGCGAAGAAATCGGAGAAAGGCTTGAAGAAAAGGTAAAACGGATGATATAATTTAACGCATTCGATACAATGAACGGCGGCTTTATTTTCTTTTGGAATTTCAATTTTGCTAAACATGCGTCGCTCATAAATCATGACATGGCATTTCCTGCTGGCACAAACTGGTCTGCCGCAGTGCATGCAAATATATTTGGCATCGATCTGACAGCCCTTGCCTTTGGTCAGGCACTTGGCTTTGAAAACATGTTCATCCGCCATTATTCTTCTCCGTGCAATTCGATATCCAGCCTGTTGGGAAAATCCAGCAGGAAATCCCGAAAATAGTCTTCGGACATAAACGCGTGTTGTTTTTTGAACGCCCCAATCGCTGATGATAATTCATCATGCCAATTCATGCGCTTTGAAATAGGGAGTCGGTTAATTTGCGATCTCAAGCGTTTAATCGTCCGTATAAATTTTTCCAAATTCGGTGGTACAGGCGCAACATCTTCGGGAAAACCCGGCGATTCGTCAAACCTGGGCGTAGCTGTACTGCGTCGTGTCTGGAACGTAGTGTCGATTTCTTCAACGGGTTCGGGTACTGGTCTATCCGGCGGCTGCACATCTTCCGAAGGCGCGATTTGAGTGTATTGGTAAATTAATTCGGTGATATTTTTTTGGATCTTGCTATAGGTGCGATGAATCAACGATTTCATGTCGGGACCGGCGCTTTTGCCGAAAACCGTGAATTCGATTTTGCTGAACGGATTTTCCGGCGTCATGCTGTTATATGTCTCTCTCCCCTGCAAAATCAGGTGCACATCAATGGGATAAATCTTTTCATACGCTTTCCCGATGAAAGTCCACAGGCGATTTTTTATACGCTCCCGGGTGAGCGTCGACCAAGAAGTAGCTTCCGACAGTTGCTTGACATATACATCCGATTTGTTCAGCGCGTCGATCATGCCGCTGATTAAATTATGATCCGCAAAATTAGGCAGCTCATACGTTTCTTTCGGCTGCGGTTTCGAAGCATAGGTGTATTCATTCACCAGCGCCGTGGTTTTTATCGTAAACTCACCGGTAATTTTCGTGCTCGCTTTATTTGATTTCGCTTCGCCTGGGTCCGATACAAGATGCGAATCCAGAACTTCTTTGACCTTGAATCCTGAAAATGTGCCTTCTTCCTCGCTGAGGTTCAATTCATAAGCACCCTTCAGCGTGGGGCTTTGATCGTAAATATTTCCTTTAAATAGCAGTTCGATAGCCGTATCTTTTTGGGTTATCGGGATCTCTTCCAGAATCGCATCGTGCGTTTTCGGATCAATTTTGTCAAAAAATTTTCCGCCCACTTTGAGCGGCGCAGCCAATTGGGGCTCAGGCGGCAGATTGATTGAGAGCTTTTTAAGTGAAATTTTCAATTTTTTGTCTTTAATACTCTCTTCGATTGCAGCGAATGCCGTGAAAACAAGATGTAGTTCGAGTTTGTCACCAGCGCTGTTTTTTGAAAGATGGGGCAGCCACCAGAATGTGAATTTTTCTTTTCCGGATTTCAAATCGGTTATATCATATTCAAATTCGCGCTTCACGTCCTGCGCCTGGAGGGCGTTATAATTTTTCGCCGCATAAATGAGCCGAAAGTGCTGCCGATAGAATCCTTTCACGTTGCCCAAAGACGTTTTACCGATATTTTCTATTGCGATTGGTCCCGCATCGAACCGGGTCGGCATAGAAGGACGGTATGAGCTCAGAAAATCTTCGTAGCGCTGCTTGTCGGATTCGGTGAACGTTGGGGTGGCAGTTAATTTTCCTTTGGGATTTTCCCAATCAGCCTTGATCTCTTGATCGACATTAAAATTTCGGGTCAGGGTTTCTTCGATTTTGAAGTCCCAATGTGGGAGCAACGGGACAATTTTGCCGGACAAGCGACGACGTAGGGATTCTATAATTTTTAACGCAAACCAGGCAATCCAAAGGGCGATAACAACGATAGTCTGAAATTGCCCCGGAATTCTGTTCAGCAACAATGGTGGTTCAAGGAAGCGGATAATCGTGCAAACAACCGAAATAATCAGGAGCCAGTTGTACGTATAGATATAATGCTTGTGCTCAGGGCAATGTATGTCATCTTTTTCACCGTTCTTTGTGTCGCGGAATCCGCTGATATTTGTAAATTCATACGCTTTTTTTATGATATGGAATAATCCGCTGTCGTCTACAGCTTTATGGCTCTCGCAAACGTAACGATTGCAATGGTGACAAACGGCTTTTATCAATCCATTTCCACAAACAACGCAGGTTCCGCCCGCTTTTTTATCTACATCAGTATCCTTACCCATCGTCAAGTCCTGGTCGATAATATCCTGTTAATAATCCGATAGCCTTAACTATTATTAAAACTTAATGTTAGCCCAGAATCACACTCGGTAGACGCTTCTTCAATAAGATGTGAATCTGGCTGAGAATTTCGCTGACTTTCTTGAAATCGCCATGATATTCCACGAATAGATCGATATGAATTTTCTCGCTTTCATGCAAATACTTAAGCGTTGTTTCTTCGTCGAGGCGCGGCATCTGCGCCGCCCACCTGGCGTGGTTCTTATATTCTTCCGGGCAGAAAATATACAGCGTAAAATTCGCAATCTCACCGTCTATCAGCCGTCGCCCTGTAATTAGATAATCGATTTTGCGCCCGCTGATTTCATTCGGCTGCTTTGGCGGCTTGTATAGCCACACTTCATTATCCCGAAGTACCTGCTCGATGATCAGGACACGATTCACATTGGGTAAAATTCCTTCGACTTCGAGCTGCCACTTGTGTATGTTTTGCCGTCCTTTGAAAATGGCAGGAATGTCGAGTTTGAAATTCACCTCGATAGTTGAGGTTTTTTTGGTTTTGTCTTTTGATTTGCCTTTTTCCTGTTTCGCCCCGCTTTCAGCAGCGCCTTTTTGATCGCTTTTCGATTGCTCATCGCTACCGCCGGTTTCATTTTTGGCAGCTTCCTGCTGGCTTGATTCCGAATTTCCCGACTGGCTTACACTACTGTCAGATGCCGATTCAGTTGCCTTGCCTGATTCTGCGCCGGTAGATTCTTTTTCATCTTTCCCGCCTTTTTTATCGCCGGCGGATGCATCCTCAGATTTGGCTTCCATCTCCCTGCCGAGTACATTGAAGAATTTCCACTCACTGCCGGAGATAAGCGTGCCCGGGAATTCAATAACCAGCTTGCCATCGAGCGGTTGTTGAAACGCATCAAAAAACACGCTCGTGTGTTCAATTTCAACGGATAGTATTTTTTCAATTTCCGGCTCAAGACAAATAACATCCTCCTTTTGTGCTTCGTCCGGCATATCTGCTCCGTTCGCGCTCACGTCTTTTTTCGCGGCTTCATCCTCCTTGCCTTCACTGCCTTCATCGGATTTGGATTTGTCATCCGATTGATTCTCCGCTTTTTCATTGTTGCTATTATTGCTGTTGTTGTCATTTTTCTTTTCTTTGGGTGTGCTAATCCATTCAATCGAGCCGGTTTCAGGATTATAGCGCGGATTGTGAATCGAGAGCAGCGACATACTTTTTAGCGGATCTTTTTCATCAGCATAATAGGGCAACGCATCCCAGAAGGGCCATTTCACGGCAAGCAACTTGATCATCGGTTTCAGATCGTTTTCCTTCAGGTGCTTGCAAATCGCATCGCTCAATTGCAATTTCACACTGAGGGATAGGCGGTAGCGCGGCAGAAAATTCCAATATTTCTCATCAGGCAATTCTCCTTCGGGCAATAATTCCTCATCCATCAGCGACGCATTAACAATCACCATATTCAGCCTGGGTTCCTTGATCTCGAATTCATACTGGCGCAAATACACTTGATATTCATCGACACGTTTTTTAATCCGATCAACCGGAATCATGAATGGCACAACACCGAATTTCTTGTACATCTGGCTGAGGTAGGCTTCTGACATCGCCAGTTCGCCGCCCTTTTTGATACCGATCCATCCGACAAGCCCCGCCGGAAGCTGGGTGGGATGGTATCTGGCTCGAATTTCTCTGCGCTTGCTCAGTTGCTGTTCCACTTCTTTTCGCGGGATATGCGTGAAGTGCTTTTGCGAATAATAGCCCAGTTTGAATTTAGCAATTCCCCCAGCGCCTTTGAAACTGGAAAACGCCGATTCCGGAATATTCATCTCATATAAATATTTTTCATTGATTTCCCTGTCGAAGTTGCCATGCAAAAAAACCGGCATTTCAGGTGAGTGAATTTGAGGGTAAAAAATGGTGTACACCACCGCCGCGGCAACGAATGCAAGGACGATGTAAATCAATGTTTCGATCAATTCGGATTTCCTTTAATCACAAACAAAGAGTGCATAATCAGAGACATATAAAATGGATTCCGGTGATGAAATAATAATAATAGTAACTACTCAGCTATTGGCGCTTTGCTGTTAGCTATTAGAGTGCGCTACAATATGTCAATGCGGTGCACGACTTACAGCTAATAGCTGAATCGTTACACAATAATATATAAATTCCTTTTCAAATGTCAAGCATAAAACTAAAAATTTGCAATAGTTATTGTATTTCACTCACAAATATGACGCTCAATCGAGTAGCCGCGTGGAATGGAAATTTATTTTTTTCTGCACATCAGGGCAATTCACACAGTTCAATTTGAATTCGCGATGGGATCCGCTTCCGATTCACCTGGTTTGCTCTTCGACCAAATCGGGACCAGCAGGGAAGCGCTGAAAATACAAATAAAGACGAAGATGACAGCCGGCAGTGCGACCTTCTCGTTGAAATGTTTCAACGCCAGAACGCTGCCCAATCCGGCATTCTGCATTCCGATTTCAATTGAGAGCGCGCGTTTTTTCAATTCGTCGAATCGAAACGCCTTTCCGATCCAATAGCCGGCGCTCAATCCCGTTAGGTTGAGCACAATCGCCGCGATAAAAATCCACAGATCGATTTTCAAAATATATTCCTTATTGAGGGCAATGACCAGGGCGCATATAAAAACGATGAATGTTGTGGAGATCGCTGGAAAAACCTTGGCTATCGGTTGCACCTTACGATCGAACAGTTTTTTTGCAGCAAGTCCCAATGCCAGCGGAACCAATACCATTCGCACCACGCTGATAAACATGCCCCAGAAAGGCACGTCCAAAATCGTATGCGCCAGAAGAAGTGTCAAAAGCGGTGTCAGCAGCGGCGCGAGCAGTGTAGACGATGTTGTAAGTGAAACCGAATAAGCAACATCAGCGCCGGCGAGATAGCTCAATATATTGCTTGCCATGGCGCCCGGAGCAGAACCGGTGAGAATCAGTCCCAGGGAAAATTCATCTGAAAATCTAAACAGCTTTGAAATGATAAATGCTGATAGCGGCATCACGCTGAATTGCGCCAAAACGCCAATTAAAACGACTTTTATGTTTTTGAATATGTTGATGAAAGCTTCGGGTTTTAAAACCATTCCGACACCGAACATGGTCAGGGCGAAAAAGTACTCTATGAAGTTTTTGAGAGGCAGAAACATGCCGGGATAGAAAAATGCCGCAGCGCCTCCGATGACCACCCACAAGACGAACAGGCGATTGTAACCAGTCAAAATGCGGTCCAATGATCAACCCTCTCTATTTCGGTTCGGTTTCGACAACACGATAACGCCAAATCAGGAATAGTAAAAATGAAGTAGACAAAATTTTGAAAATATAATACGAGATGAATGCGAGTTCTTCAATGGCGATAGCCCGGATAAGCAAACAGACCGATGTCAATTCAACCAGCAAAAAGGTTAAAGCCGAGACATCGCGTACGCTTTTTTTCTTTACCGTCTTCATAATTTGGGGAATCCCGATGAACAGTCCCGAAGTAAAGCCGATCCAGCTTACGATCTGTGTGAGTTCCATGCGCCTGCAATGCTCCTTGTTGATAAATTCAATTTACATTTGACGCCCGAAAATAAATCATAAAATCGATTCCACGGATAACTGCGTTCGGATTGAATGCGTTTCACCAGGTTTCAGGGTGATGGTATTTTTCATGGCATTGGCGGTTTCCACACAAACCATTGTATGATATTCTTCATCATCAAAATCCGGCATGCGCTTTGATTTAGCGATCCACGGATTCCATACCACGGTCGTTAAGCTCCCTGATTTACCGATTCGAATTTTCCGCTGGAAGCCCGGATCGATGATGATGCATTCAGCCGTGGTGTCCTGGTAGACCCGGTCCACTTCGGAATTGAACCTGATTTTTCCGGGCTCGATGGCGTGCGTTTTTCGAGCATCGATTTCCTCGATGTATGCGCATCCTGCCAAACCTTCAATTTCAATCTCGGAGATTTCACTCACATTGAAGTAAGTGTGCAGCGCTTCACTGAAAACAATGGCTTCATCCCCGATATTCCGGGTGATTAATTCCAGGTCAAGCTGTTCGCTCACCGTGATCACGCTCTTCAATTCATAGCGGTGACGCCAGGTTTCATGCATTGCTTCGGCGTGCGTCAGTCCGATTTCGATGCGGGTAGTTCCTTCATCAATTTTTTCGGTGGATAGAATGCGCCAGGGAACGCGCCGGACGAATCCATGTATCGGAATCTGCGGATCGGTCGGATGGCTCCCAAACCAGGGCCAACAGATCGGAATACCGCCCCGGATGGGTTTTCCCGATTCGTAATCGCTTTTTTGGCTTATCCAGAGGACATCTTCATGCCCATGCGGTTTGAAACTCAGAATATGGCTGCCATACGCCGAAATGCGGGCGCGGGCGTTTGCATTTTCGACCTCAATCAATGGTAACGCCACAGATCCGGATTTAACGTTCAATTGCCCGAAAATGCCAAACTGCTGATTGAGTTCCGCGAAATTGGTTGCTCCCATTTAAGCTCCTCTCTGATTTCGATGATAATCAAATTTTTTACAGGGCAGGCAATTCATGCCAGTCGCTGATTTCAGAAATACGAATCCGATTCAGCAATGAGTCAGGTCACCGGTACATATTCAAGCACAAACATTTCGTATGTTTCAATCTCAGTTACGATGAATTCAATTTTTCCGGCATGCGATTGAAATTTTACTTCAGTTTTATGCGCGGGTGAGAAAATTCGAACCGGCTTCGCGCCATCGAGATTCAGCTTTACCGTAACGTTGTGTACCGGGATATTCGGCAATTCCTTTTGGAAATTCAGCAAATTAATGATGTATCGCTGTTCTTCCGGTTGATGGAAAAGCGTTACTTCAACTGATTTCGGGGCATCGCTCTCAAAGGCAAACGCATGGGGTGACAGCAAGTTAACCAGATTCACGAATATCTGCTCATGGCATCCGGTTCTTTCCGGGTCGCCGGCGACATAGATCGCAGTACCCTTTCCGAAACGGTTCAAAACGAGCGCCGGCGAGTCAGTTAGCTTTCCCGGTGGATTGCTGTGTATGGAGGCATATTTTCGCGGCTCCTTCGGGTCCGTATATGGCAATACCAGCACACCCAGGACAGAGGCAGTCTGGTGCGCTTCTATCCTTAGCCGACTTCCGTGAATACAGAGCGGATACTCCGCAGAATAATTCAGAAAAAGAGCCGAATCAAATTTCAACGGAGCGATATACGTCAGCTCTTCGGTTGTTTCGGAACGATAAGATACGCCCAACACATCCGACAGCATGAAATTTTCCTGCTTGATTCCCGCTTTTGTGATCAATGACGTGGCTTTACTGGCATACAGGCTGCCGCCATCAGCGACGAATTTCCGAATGGCATCAACTTCGGTCTCGTTCATCATCAACACATTGGGCAAAACCAGCACTTTGAATTTCGATAACTCGTGCAGATTTTTCCGGGTGATGATCCCGAACGGAATATGAGCATGAATCAGCGATTGTGCCGCGCCTAATGCCGCCTCTATGTGGGGCATGCGTTCGCTTAAATTCATGATTTGTTTCTGAGCGTCCATCACATCTGCGCCGCTGGCAGCGGGATCGAATTTGGACTCAGTACTCAGGTAAATCGCAACATCCTGACACAATTCGCCGCCGAGATAAGGCTCATATTTTTCGATTTCATTGAATATCTCCCCCATCATCCGGTAGACATTTTGATTGAGCGTACCCGACGGATTGATGGCATCGATGAATACGAACGCCCCGGCATGCGCATACGCGGAATAAGCTTTTGCTCGCAGCAAGTGTTTTGATTTGAGCGTGGTATGATCTCCCAAATTCAGACTGGTACTCGTTTCGAACGCAAACGGACGATTCGGCGTCAGGCTATGGAACAGTTTGCATACGAAAGACGCCTGCAGCGCATCGCCGTAGAAATCGCCCTGCAGAAAATCATTCTCAGTCGCCAGTTCGCTGACCACACCCAGGTTCCACGTAAGCGTGAATGTTGACGATTGATGTTCAATGCTGATATCCGGTTTAAGTTCCCGCGCTTTGGTGGTGAGAGAATGCGCGAAATCGAGCAGCCATGATTCGCGCTGCCGCTGAAAAGCCACCCAAACCGGATCGCTCCAATCAACGATGCGGGGCAATTCGCGATGATACAATTCGGAAAATTTACTTTGACAATAATCGCAATAACACACGCCGGGCCAGAACGTCATATCGAAGCGGATGCCCTCGAAATCATAACCGGTGCAAATTTCACCGACCTGATTGAATGCGAAATCGCGATACGGGGAATTGGGGCAACAAACGCCATAGCGGCTGTTTTCGGCAGCACCTGTGCCATCGGCGGTGAGAATGCGCCATTGTGGGAAATTTTTGTATGCCCAGTCATTAAATATTACGCTATAATACACAACGACATCGATGCCCGCTCGATGACAAAGCGCGATTGTTTCTCCTAAAAAATCACGGTTGTGCAGACCGCGATGCATTTGACCTGATTTGGTGGGATAATAACACAGACCGGTGTGCGATTGCGCAAACAGGACGATGGAACGGGTGCTGGCGTGTTTCAGCGATGCCACATAATCCCGGGGCTCAAGCTTTGAGAAGAAAGAATCATCCCAATCCGAAATGTGCATGTCGATCACGGTCCGCCGAAACGCATTTTCAAACCATTTTTTGCTCACTAGTATATCGATTCAAAAATATATTTACAATATATATTG
>JAFGMA010000010.1 GCA_016927835.1 Candidatus Zhuqueibacterota bacterium
ATCCCCTAATAAAACGGCTGAGATTGCTTCATCGCAAAAAACGCTCCTCGCAATGACAGCTCAAAGGTAGTACTCGGACAGACACTAAATAATTTAAATTATTCTTAATGTAATGTCAATAAAAAAAATCAATCCTTATACTACAAAAATTAGGTATCACTCTTTGCCACACATTAAGCAGGAGTCTGCGCGCCAGTATCCGGGAATTTGCTGAATTGCCTTATAAAAATAAAGTGCACAAATATCTAATGAGACTGCCAGCAATTTACTCCAACACCACACACCCTGCGCCCAGCTTCTGCGACGGTTGCTCTTCGAAATCCAGCTTGATGACAGTGATGTTTGCGATTTCGTCGGGATTCTTTTCGGGCAAACCTTTGAGAAACAACTGCTCGCCTTTCTGCTCAAAATTGACAGGCTTGCCATCTACAAGCAGGCTGGCTTTGAGGAGTTTCGTCCGCAAACCGCCGATTGTGATGACGCTGCCGGGCCATCGATCGCACCAGAAATAAGCGGTTTTGCCTTTAAGGGACCAATTGCCGATTGGTGTCCATTCCATTCGTCCGTCAGCACGGTCCACCTTGCCATATACCGCCTCGCCATTTTTCGCAAGCCATTTGCCCACCGGAACCAATCGTTCGCTTCCTTCGGGGGGAACCGAGCCATCGGGAGCGGGACCGATATTCAACAGCAAATTCCCGCCGCCACCGGTCACCTGACGCAGCATTTTCAGCACATCGCGCGTTGAATGCCAGTCTTCAGGCAGCGTGTAAGGCATGTATCCCCAGGAACCATTAAACGTCATACACGCTTCCCAGGCGCGTCCAACCTCTTCAGCTCGGATGTGCTCTTCCGGCGTGCCGAAATCTTCCGGCAATTGGGAGCGGTTGTTGATGATTATATCCGGCTGGATTTCGCGCACCATTTTATTCATTTTCTGGCTTTCCCACAATTCCGGGCTTTTGAGCGGCCAGGAGACGTCGTACCATAAGATATCGAGTTTCCCGTATTTCGTGACCAGCTCGTGCACTGCTCCCTGGGTGAAATCGAGGAAGCGGCGGCGAGCGTTTTCATCGCTGGCACAGCGCGCGCCGTCGGGATGATGCCAGTCCATCAGCGAATAGTAGAAGCCGACGCGCAATCCGAATTCACGGCAGGCGTCGACATATTCCTGTACCAGATCGCGTCGCGGACCGCGTTTGACAGCGTTATAATCGGTCATCTTCGTATCCCACAGGCAGAAGCCTTCATGGTGTTTGGTAGTCATCACCATGTATTTCATCCCCGCTTGTTTTGCCAATCGCGCCCATTCACGCGCGGGATGCTCTTTCACCTTCCACGTATCAGCGAGTTTTTCGTATTCCTTAACCGGAATTCGTTCGCGATTCATCACCCACTCGTGGCGTCCCAATTGCGAGTACAGTCCCCAGTGGATGAACATGCCAAACCGGGCGTCGTGCCACCATTTCATGCGGCGCTCGCGGTCTTTTTTTACATCAATTTGCTCAGATGCTGCCATGATTGCTCCTTTCGATAAAGAGGGTTTCTCGTGTAGATATTGAGTTATCTGGGTTTGTGATATAATTTTCGCTTCTTCAAAGAATAATTTTTATTCAGAATGATTCACCTCGGTCATTCGAATCCGGCTCTCCTTCGCAGCAGCAAATATGCTTTTTCAACGTCCCACTCATCGATTAGCAAGGCTTCGGTTGCGCAATCAATTCGGTCCACGCAGGTCTGGAATTCAAACGTAACGCCGAAACGCTTGAACGCATCAATTGCCGGCACACTTATCAATCCGGCGTTGACAGTTCCGATTTTGAGCCTGACGATCATCAGCGCGGCTGCCTTGCCTATAATTTTATCTTTCACTGTGAGCGCAGCCGGATTCACCCGCTTCTCTGTCAAAAACTGCTCTAATTTGAATAATGGATGGAGCCATTTTTCGTCATCAAAAAAAATGAGTTGATCTTCAGAATAGACTTCCAGGGCATGTGTCATGTTATGAGAATCCTTAAATCGTGGAACGTGAAATACATTGTGCGTTGTTGGTTGGTGCAATGCCTGATCTGTGGTTCATTTCAAAAAGCGAAAGCAAGCTTTCGCACTCCTCAATTTAAATCAGCCTTTTACGCCGGTGACCACGACGCCGCGGATGAATGCCCGTTGCGCCAGGAAAAAGAGAAGAATGCTGGGTACAACCATCATAGTCGAAGCCGCCATCAGCAGGTGCGGATCGCGCAATCCGAAGGCAGTTTTAAAATTTTGCAGCGCCAGGGCGAGTGTCTGGTATTCGTCGGAATTCAGGTAAAGCAGCGGGTAAAGAAAGTCATTCCAGGTCCACATAAACGTATAAACCGCCACGGTGACGATGACCGGTTTCGCCAGCGGCAACATAATGTGCCAATACGAATAAAGCGGACCACAGCCATCGATTCGCGCGGCATCTTCCAGATCGTAAGAGATGGTCATAAAATATTGCCTGAAAAGAAAGACGAAGAAGGCGGATTGCGCCAAAAACGTTGGCACAATGAGCGGTTTAAATGAATCGAGCCAGCCCAATTTGACATAAATGATAA
Organism: Candidatus Zhuqueibacterota bacterium; assembly: GCA_016927835.1. Taxonomy (GTDB): domain Bacteria; phylum Zhuqueibacterota; class Zhuqueibacteria; order Thermofontimicrobiales; family Sulfurfontimicrobiaceae; genus Sulfurfontimicrobium. Next base: position 2,580 of record JAFGMA010000010.1, read on the forward strand.
ATTGCGGGATGAGAATGATCTGATGCGGTAACATCATCGTGGAGAGCAGGACGATGAACAGCAAGTCTCGCCCGGGAAAACGCAACCTGGCAAAGGCGTATCCCACCACGCTGCACGAGAGTACCTGCCCGAGGATGGCGCAAAGAGCAATAAAAAGCGTATTCAATACGTAATAATGGAACGGCTCCTTTTTCAATACATCAATGTAATTGCGCCATTGCGGAGCAAATTTTTTCTCACCCTCAACCAATGCCTGATCCAACCTCAACGGTTCTAAGATTTTAACCGCGGTCATACCGAGCGAAATCTCCCGCGATTCGGGTTGAATTTCGATTGATTGACCGTAAAGGCTTGTGTGGTAAGTGGTGATTGTTTTTTCTGATATTTGCGCTTCCGGGAACTCAATGGTCAATGGCTTATCCAGGCGCATCACAACGCTCATTTCGCCCTTCGAGCCGCGCG
>JAFGMA010000114.1 GCA_016927835.1 Candidatus Zhuqueibacterota bacterium
ATCCCATGAGGTTAAGCACTGAAAAGATTGCTTCGGCAAAAAACGCCTCGCAATGACAGTAAAAAAATGTTCAATTTATGACCGTTTTCAGTATATTTTATTCCACCTCCTTTAGCAATTTATATGAATAATCCAGGCTATAAACCTATTGACTGTCTATATCAGCTTTCGTCCGGAGTAGCTTTTCTCTTAACAGCATGTTGTCCATAGCCAAAATTATCAAAAATTCGATCATGAAATCCGCGAACTGCATTTTTAATAACGTATTAATAGCATGGTGGAAGGTTGGGATGGTTGCGATAAAAGGAATCAGGATTCATAATGCAGGAACCGAAGAGGCAGCGCTGACGTTAGCGGAGGATTTAAAATCAGGACAGGTTTATGTCCATTTTGGCTCGAATTACCTCATCGAAGAGCGTGCATTTTCGTTTGATAAGCATTTGAAAATACTTGAACGTTGACATGGACCATCGACTTGCTTTTCGCCTGAGAGCACTCACTTTATAAGAGTTAATCGCCAGAATGCGTGTGTATTCAAAATATCGGGATTGCGAAGCGAGATGCATTTTGCCGGATAATGAAATCGGAAACTGGCTATTACCGGAGAGAGAATGTCTACAAGTTGATACAAAGTTGCTTGGTTGAAACATTTTGCCAGCAGAAGTCTCGTGCAGAAAGGCAATTTCATTAAATAGCTCAAAAGGGTGTCTGGCATCGATAACAGCGTACGATGAATTATTTTGCCCAAAGCTTAACATGTTGTATAACAATAAGATCGTCACAATTAACAAAGATTTCATTTCTGCACTCCCACACGAATATAAATTATCATTTGCACTTCATATTCATTGTCTTGCCCTGCTTTTCAGGTATTCAAGCAAATAAAACGCCAAAATTTAAAATTGCATTAAAAAATGATTGACAATTTTATTAATAATTATTAAGTTATGCCAGGGTATAAGGATGGATTCAAAGACATGCAGCAAGTCCGTGTTGTTCCAAAACGGAGAACATCGCAATAAAAATTATACGTGGACTCCGCAAGTCTTGATACGAATCCCGGAACCAAACGCTTGTTGCGAGCATTCCTTCGCACATACATGCCCAATCTGCACGATTCGATTCGTACGCACCAGGTGTGATGTCACAGGGATTGCGTCGTGTCGTTATCGAACATTCAGCCAGGAATTGGCTTTCACCAGTAAGCAACGAAAAACAGATTATGAGGGCAATGGCTCAGTTATTGGTTCTTTTCACGGTTTATAGTGCCCTCCACGGTTCCCAAACTGGAGTTTAGGGACCAGTCATTAAGGGATTACCTATGAGGCATTTTTCAACATTTAAGAACATAATCCGGGTGGCGATACTTCTAAACTTTGTGAGCGCTTTCCCCGACGCTGTTAGCAAAACACCCGCAATCAAAATCGTAGTGGCACCGTTTCATTATATTGAAGAACTCGATGTAAAGGCGTCGGATGAGTTGCTGCTGCGGGAACATCTGATTGCCGCGATGTCCGGCTCAGCGCAGTGGAACCTGACGCTCATTGAAGATTCGTTGTCAGGTAAATTCCCGGTACTCGATCGTGAGCAACTCCGGCTTCTGGGCTCCCGACATCACGCCGATTATGTTCTGTCCGGAGAGATGGTGCTTGCGGATGTCGCCTCGTGGGCGATTTCGTTTGAAGTGCTTTCAATGCGGTCCCTGCAGTTCGATACGACGTTTAATGCAGATCCACAGACATTCCAAATGACCGGCAGCATCGAAATAGTCATTCGTGCCGGCTTGATCGAAAAAATGCTCGAACGAATTCAAAGCTATATTCTTTCACTGCAACCTGGTCTGCCCTGGTGGAAGAAACCCAAAGCACTTATTGCCATGGGTATGCTCGGAGTTGCCTCCGTGGCTTACGTGTCTTATGAAATTTTCAGGGACAAAGAGAAACCGAAACCCGTTGAGCAACCGGATTTGCCGGTCTCTCCCGATCCCCCGAAATAATATGAAAGCAACCACAGTGAAATTCAAGTTGATTACCATTGCCTTACTGGGTTACCTGCTCGTTTTTTCGCCCGATGTGCTTGCGCAATATAATATCTGGCAAGCTATCGGTCCGTACTGCGGTGATGTACAGGCGCTCGCGTGCGATCCGCTGCATCCGGATACACTTTATGCGGGAACTTATGGTGGCATTTTTAAAAGTACCGACGGCGGCGCTTCATGGCGGGAAATCAATCACGGTTTGGCAGATCCGTGGATTCAGGCAATTGCCGTCGATCCGCAGAATCCGCAGCGAATCTACCTGGGAACCAGTCACGATGGCGTTTACAAAAGCAGCAGCGGCGGATTGATGTGGACGTCCAGCAACATCGAAATATATCAATTTGATATTCATTCGCTGGTGATCGATCCGTCTTCCCCGAATATTTTGTATGCGGGCACATTCGGCAAAGGCGTTTATATTAGCCATGATTACGGCGAAACCTGGGAAGCGCGCAATGAGGGCATCACGAATCTTTACATCCGCTGTCTCGCGATACATTCACAGCGCCCGGAAGTTATTTTTGCCGGAACCTCATTTAGCGGTATTTTTATAAGTTACGATCAGGGCAGCAACTGGACACATCTGGTTTGCGCTGAATTGAATCCCCCGAATGTCTTTGCACTGGCGCTCGATCCGGTGGATCCGGATATATTATACGCAGGTGTATGTGGCGCTGGTGTCTATAAAATAAATTTGACTGATTCAACCTGCGTCGCTATCAACAGCGGTCTGGCTGATAAATTCATTCGATGTTTGGCAACCGATCCCCGCGCACCGAACACACTTTATGCCGGTACGTTTCATTCGGGAATTTTTAAAAAGGAACACGAAAGCGCGGATTGGCGCTCGATCAACGTGCAAATGACAGCCGAAGAAATTCGCGCGCTGCTGGTTCATCCCCAAAAATCTTCCATTATGTATGCCGGAACATTTGAAGGCGGCATTTATAAAAGCTACAATGGCGGAGAGCTTTGGGGAGATGTTAATTTTGGGCTGGCAATTGCATCTGTCTATTCGCTCGCGCTTCTGCCGGATACGCCTGGTGCGTTGATAGCAGGATGCTCAAAGGGATTATTGAAAAGGGGAGGACAGCACACTAATTGGCGGTCCTGGCTCTCGAATAAAACGATTTCCGCAGTGGCGGTCAATCCCAAATATCCGACGCACATCATGATTGGCGCTGGCAAGGAAGGCATCATTCATACAAAGAATGGCGGCGAAAGCTGGTTCTACCTGAATCAAGGCTTGCCTGTCTGGCGCAAGCTTTCAGATTATACCAATACCATCGCGTTTGATCCGATTTATCCATCAACTATTTTCGCCGGAACCGAAACGAGCATTTTCCGCTTGCAGGATGCTGACACGGTCTGGACTGACGTCGGGTACACCGGTATTGAAAATATTCAGTCAATTGCCATTCGCCCGGATCAATCCGAAATCCTTTTCATCGGTACCAGGGAGGGGCTTTTCAAAAGCGATGACCGGGGTGGAACATGGGTGCGCGTCGAAACCGGTTTGCCCACTCGCCCGAATGTGCGCTCGCTGGTCATTGATCCGGAAAATTCGAATATCATCTATGCCAGTGTGTGGGCAAAGAGCATTTATAAAAGCACCACCGGCGGTTTGAATTGGACCAGAAAAACAAACGGATTGCCGACTAACTATATTACAACGTTGCTTGTTGACGCTGACCAGAGCCAGATGCTGTATGCGGGAACGTATGGATTCGGCGTTTATCAGACACTTAACGGCGCAAATTACTGGACGCCGCTAAATCCCGAATTATCTGATCAATTCGTCAATGTGCTGGCGAAAGATGAAAATCGAATCTATGCCGGAACCAATGGCGGAGGCGTTTTTGAAATCGAATTGCAGCCCGAAATTTTGCTATCCGAAACCGGACATAGCTTCGGTGATGTACGCGTCGATAGTACCGGCTTATGGAGCGTTTCGATTTCAAACACAGGTCTAAAAGATTTGATTGTTTCAGAAATCAAAATCAGTCACACCGCGTTTGAATGCAGTGATGAGCAGCTCACAATTGCGCCTGCCGCGAGCAGAACCGTATTCGTTTCCTTCAACCCGTATCAACGGGGATCGCTGGCTGGAACACTGAAGCTTACCTCAAACGATCCGAATATCACAACTGTGACCCTATCGCTCAGTGGAAAAGGTGTGGCGCCGGTAATCAGTTCTGGCAGCCTCGAGAGCCTGAATTATGGTGACGTCATCGTCGGACAGGGTAGTGATAAATCTTTGCTGATTTATAACCTGGGAGATGCTCCGCTGGCGGTTGACAGCCTGAAGATAAATAACAATCGGTTTGCCATAGTCACTGAATCTCATTTTTCTATTTCACCGCTGCAATCCAGGAGTATCACGATTCGATTTGCGCCGGATTCAGTCAAACTGGAAAGCGGGATTCTGGCTGTTTATAGCGACGATCCGGCGCGACAATCCGCACCGCTGTTGATCACCCTCGAAGGCAAAGGCATACCGGCACCTTTTTCCTGGCTCGCCATTCAACCGGATTCAATTGATTTCGGAGGAGTCTTCCTGGCTGACACCAAAGATTCCACCTTTGCCATCGACAACCAGGGAACGGCAGTATTGAAAGTGTATGAAATACTTTCGGATGATGAAAATTTTCGCATCATCGGTCCGCCGAGCCTTACGATCGATCCTTCTGAGTCGAAAAGTTTTTGGCTCCGATTTCGACCGTTTGCCGCCGGTTCGCTTCGAGCGAAAATCTCGCTGGTAAATAATAGCAAAAATGATTCTTCGAAATGTGTCGTTGCCAAAGGATTCGGGCTCACCGCCAGTCTCCGCGTGACAACAACCGCCGTCAATTTTGGCATCATCCGGATGAATTCGAAAAAAGATACGATCATCACGTTCCACAACGATGGCAATGCATCGCTGCAGGTTCGGCATATTCTGACAAGCAATTCCACTTTTTCAATTGAGAGTGAAACCGCCTTCGAATTATTGCCGCAGACGCAGAAAGCGCTGTCGATTCGATTCGAGCCGCCGTTGCCTCAATCGGAAACCGGGCAGATCGTGGTGACGTACGAAGCGAATCAGCAGGATACATTGAAAATCGATGTTATGGGCAGGGTGAGCTTTTCGACAGGCGCTTTGTGCGATACGATCCAGGGCGGAAGCGCACAGACAGCCTTCCGTATGATTTCGGTGCCGGCAATTATGGACGAGCAAAACCCTGAACAGGTTTTCAGTTCGATCCTCGGGACATATAATCGGAAGCAATGGCGCATGTTTCGTTGGCAGGAAGGGCGTCGCCGCGAATTGTTTTCCGAAACGTTGTCGCCGTTGCTGCCCGGAACTGCCTACTGGCTGATCAGCAGCAGCCCGCGACCATTGAATTATGGCGCGGGAATTTCCACCCCGGTTGATCGCCAGACCGAGATCGCGCTGGCACCCGGCTGGAACCAGATAGCCTGCCCGTACCCGTTTCCGGTGAGCTGGCAGAATGTGCTGGAAAGCACCAACGAGCCTGAGCTTCTGGACACTCTGTACTATTATGATGGCTCCTATTCAATGTCAGAAGTTCTCATCCCTTACGAAGGCTATTGGGTTTTCAACGAGGCACCTGCCGAGTCGATTACCATCAGGATTCCACCAAATGCATTCCATGTTTTATCCAAATACCAATCGAATCAACCGGCTGGCGCAGACTGGTGGCTGCAAATTCGTGCCCGGTGTCTGGCTGCCGCCGACAACATAAACTTTTTAGGCGTGCGCGGCAATGCTTCTCATGCGCCGGATCGGTACGATTTCAGGGAGCCGCCACCTGTGGGCGAGTATATTTCGGCTTATTTTATCCATGACACAACAGCGACTGAACCACAGAAATTCACAACCGATTTCCGACCAGCTTCAGAAAACGGGCACATCTGGACGCTGATGGTGGAATCCAATATCTCATCGGAAAAAGCGCGCATTGAAATTGAAAATATAGAAATGCTGCCGCAAAATTACCAAATATTTCTGGTTGACGAATCAGCCGGCTCCGCTCACAACGTACGTTCTGATGCGACATACCAGTTTTTGACCGGCAAACAGCAAACTCAGAAAAAATTCAGGCTGATTGCCGGCAACCGGGAATTTATGGAACAGCGCGTGCCAGAGCTGTCGTCCGTTCCGCGAAAATTCGAATTAGCGCAAAATTATCCCAATCCATTCTCCGAATCGGGGGCAAATGCGCGTCCCCTCACCGTATTGAGCTACGCCATCCCGTGCGAATGCAACGTGACGCTTACTATTTACGATCTGATAGGGCGCGAAATCAAGCAGTTGATCTCGAAGAGGCAAGCCGCGGGAACCTATCGCGTTTTCTGGGATGCAACCGATCGGGATAGCCGGCGCGTACCCAGCGGCGTATATTTTTATAAACTTGTTGCCGGATCGGAGATGCAAGTGAAGAAGCTGATTTTTGCGAAGTGAGGATCGATGGGGTTATAAGGGCAATGCATTAGCTTTTTTCATTCCCTCAATCGGGCTCGAATCAAAGGATAATCCATTCAATAACAGAAAGCAAACAAACAATGCAAAATTCATCCCCTGTAGTTTTAATCACCGGCTGCTCATCAGGCATCGGACTGGTTTTGGCAGAAGAATTCAGCCGACAAAAATGCATTGTGTACGCGACCGCCAGGCAAATTGAGCGGATTAAGCCGTTGGAGGAAAAAGGAATTCGCACCCTCGCCCCCGATGTGACCAAGCCGAAAAGCATCGAAACCGCGGTGAACCAACTGGAAAAGCTACACCGCTGCAATTTTAATTACATCTGAAATCGTGGCTCAATATTCTGAAATCAATAAAGCTCTAAGTCTTTGATATTAAGAGGTAAGTTTTTCGCTTGACGGTTATAGCTCAAAGGGATGGGTAGCCTTTTATACCGGCATCCTTTTTTGATGATAGCGTTTTCGGGCGGGCAACAGGGATTCAATTTACCGTTGCTTGGCGGCAGCACACATTAATTCGACGTCACCGCCAATCGAATCTGCCAGGCATCGATGAATGGGATAATAAATTTTTGATACGGACCATCCGATTCATTTGAGCGGATGACGGTCGAATTGCAATTCATATCATATACAGTAATAGCTTTGCTATCGGTGCGCAGCATTAAAATGACAGCTTCAGCCGGATCAAATGACGAATTGGTGAAAGCCAGCGCGATTTTCCCATTTTGGGGCGCCCGAATCCATAGATTGATTTTATAGAAAGATGCGATATATCCGGGGAGCCGGTCTTTCGATAGCCAGCGGAACACGGTTTTCAATTGAGTGCTTTTCGATAAATTTTGAAGGTATGTCCAGGGATAATAACCAGCCACGCAAATGCGCCCGCCGCTGTTGTTTTCAAAAATGCCCATGCTGCAGGCTGCGATTTCCCGATCCGCGTAGTCGATTAGTGTGGTCAGTGCCCGGGCGTTTTCATCCGTTTTTTCAAGGGTGTAAGCCGGGTAATTCCAGCCCAGAAATGATTGCCGGTTGTCACGTTCCCTGCCGGCAAATTCACCATTAAGCGGATGTGTTGTGAATTTTTCTATCCGATCCATTTTTTCGGAGCGCGTCACTTTGAAGCCGGTTAATTTGCTGAATCCTGATTGATTTAACTGCTGCAGCGTTTCGCCATCCATATAAACGCCGCCCGTGAGAATTTCTTCGATTTCTTCCTTTGATGTCGCTAAAAAGTTATTTTTACCAATGAGCACAACCGGCGCGTTTCTGGCGGAATAGCATGCAGGTAGTCCGATATCATACATTTCGTGATTGGTTAAAATATCGGAATCCTGGAACCAACTGCCTTCGCGCAGGTTCGAAGTCGCAAAGCTGTCTTTGTTCCACAGGGTATGAATGCCGACGATTGGTGCGCGTCCCAGAATTTTTGTCATGCGCTCGATGAATGGTCGGGCGTGCTGCAATCGGGTGAGCAGCGGTTCGAATTCATCGAGTGGTTCGTCGTACATGGAAAGCACATTGAAGGCTGATCCGGTGCACCCGGCAGCGATATGCGAACAGGCTTCTAGCACGACGGAATGTGCCGCTTTTTTCAGGCGTTGATAAGGGAAATTTTCCACTTCCGATTGAATTGTAACCACTTCAGGTGGTAATAACGAAACCTGCCTGCCGATGTCGTGGGACTTGCCTACCAATTCGCTCGTATTGGTATCCTGATAAAATCCGCCGCCAGGACGCCACCTCACGGGGATCTGGTTGGGACCTGCAAGAATTTTTGCCCAATTCTCGAAATCGTAACCTTCAAAGAAGCGATCGCCGGTCATAAATCCCAGGGACGTAATCGGATTTATTTCATGGACTGCCTTTTCGATCAATTTGAGAAGCTGTGCAATAGAATTCCGATTGTGTTGCAGCCAGGCTTTGCGCAAGCTTAGCTTTTCCTCGATCGATCCTTCATCCGCTGTTTTTTTGAAACTCTCACGCGTAAATTTTAGACCGTATTCGGATTCGAATATTGCCAGGCAGTTATCACAAAAGCAGGTGAGATAAATCGGCATATGACCCGCCAGACGAATATCATCGTCCAACCAGATAAAATCCGGATTGGCAGAGGCGACCGATTGATAGATGCGCCGGACGTATTCGCGCAGATATTCGTCATTCGGGCACAGCGAACCTTCGCAAACTTGACCGTCGATATCCGTTGTTGGCGTGTAATTACCTTTGAGCGAATTCTCCAGATTTTCATTGTGATGTCCCATCGTGCCCAGGACATTGATTCCGGCTTTGTACCCTTTTTCGCGTGCCAGTTGCATTCGTTTTGCTAATATGGTCATTCGGTGCTCGAAAACATCCGGCGGTATCGGCGGGTGCGTTTCCGAAGTGAAGAACGTGATTTCATCGGTGATTCCCGTATATTTTTCAAACAAGTCGAGAAGCGCGAAAAATCGATTTTCCGGCAGCGATTGGGTGATTCCAACCCGAAAAGAAATGACGGATTTTTCCATTTTATAGTTTGCTCCTTCCGATTGTATTAGGGTGCAATCCAATAATTTCGGAACTAACGCCGTATTTCTTATAATAGGTAATAAAGATGTTTAGGTGTGATGTTTTAACCCATCCCCCGCTTCCTTCCCTTAGCCCGGCGCCCCTTAAAACAAGGGAAAGGGCAGGGGTGGTGCGGCATGCCGATGGGTAAGAATGAAGCGTGCCAATTTTACAGCAGCTTCCTTAATAATGATTCGGGAATGGAGAGATTTAGCACCCCGTTATTTTATAGTATTTCTTAAATTACGTCATTTATTTAATTACCGAAATTATGGGATTGCACCGATTGCATTAAAGCGTAACTCTTTTAAATTTTATTTTTTAAGGCTCATAACCCTGGAACGTTGAACCGCTCAATCCAGGTTTTAATTTTATGGGCAACACCCTCAATCATTTATCAACCGATCTGAAAGCTTTTGAATATATTTCACTTCAATCCCTCCAGCAACTGCGCTCTGGTCCACAAATTCAGCAGCGGATCGTTGATGTCCTCCATCCAGTCCACCATTCTCCGCCGCAATTGCGCCAGTTCATCACGAAATTCAGGAGTCATTGCAAGATTGTTCAATTCGCCCGGATCATTCACCAAATCGTAAAGCTCGTCCTCTGCTGTGGCATTCCAGATATATTTCCATCGCCGGTTGCGCAGCATCCGCTGGCTGTAAAGTCCGAACTGGTTACCATGATACATGCTGAAAATATCCTGGCGTCCGTTCCGCTTTTCGCCTGTCATCAGCGGCAGCAGACTCTGTCCCCGGAAAGTTGCGGGAGGCGGAATGCCGGCGATATCGCAAAACGTACTCGCCAGATCAATACTGTGGCTGACGAACGCATCGCAGCAACTGCCCGGAGCGATTCTGCCCGCCCAACTCATAATCAAAGGTACGCGGACAACCTCGTCGTACATGACATAATGCTTGTCGATCATCCCATGACCGCCGCACATATCACCATGATCGCAGGTGTAAATTATCAATGTATTCTGTTTCAGATCGAGTTCTTCCAGTGTAGCGACGATTTTTCCGATTTGGGCATCGAGCAAGCTGATGACGCCTAGATAGCGACTGACAACCGGCGCCCAATTCTGCCAGGTCCATGAATCGATTTTCCATGTGCGGCGCTGCTGCCTTTGGATTAATGGCTTGTTATTCAACGGGTCGGGAAAACTGAGCCAGGGCGGAATGCTTTGCGGCGGATACATTGAAAAAAACGGTTCGGGAAGCACATTCGGCAGATGCGGCTCACCGGGATCCCAGCGCACAAAAAATGGTCTGCCTGTTTTAGCGCCCTTCTTCAGCATCCGAATGACATGCCCGGCGCTCCATGCCAGCCGGGATTCTTGCGGCTCGATGTACGGATCAATTTCGCCGAAAAAGCCATTCAGTCGGGGAACAGGTGGTTTGCCCTGCTCTGCGCGCCAACTGGTATATCCCGATTCCGGTATGTATTCATGAAAACCATACGCGAATGGTGTTCTCGAATGAACATGCCACTTACCGACGTAGGCTAAATCATAACCGGCTTCGTTCAGTAATTGACTGAATGCTGGCAAATTTTCATCGGGATGGCGGGGTGCCTCTGTGCCCTTATTCGCAATGCAGAGATGTTCGGTAGACCACTGCCCATGAAGCAAGCTGTTTCGCGAAGGATTGCAAAGGGGAGTCGGGCAAAAGGCATGGGTGAAATATATTCCGCCCGCAGCTAGCTGAGCCAGGTGCGGCGTTTTAATGAGAGGATGACCATACACGCTGGTGCAATCGGCTCGATGTTGATCAGAATGAATGAGTAAAATATTTGGTAAATTCATGGTTTGATTGGATTAATTTGGTTCATGACGGCTCAATTTGAAAAAGACACCCCGTTCCATTTTTTCGGCTTGAATGCGATTGCTCTCCAGCAGTTCCTCCAGGTATTTATTGATTTCAGCGGAATGCAATCCCAATGCAACGCTTAAATCGTCGACAGTGCATGGTCGGCGCTTAATCATCTGCAAAATACTCTCTTCGGTGTCGGTGTGGTAACTGGCAATTTCGTGGCGTTTCCGGAAATTGGCAATGATCTCGGTTTTCCAGTCCAGTTGTTGCGCGATCTTTTGCAAGGCTGCCAGTTTCGCAGATTCCACCCAGGATTCGGTGCCGGGGCGATCGAGCGTGTTGAGTTGAACCTCATCCGGTTTGATACGATGGATCGCGGCTTTCAGCAGGGCTAATTCGTCGGCAGTGTCATTTAAGCCGGGAATAATGAATATTTCCAGCAGCATCTTGCCGGAGAATTGCTGGCGAAACGCAGCCAAGCCTTCGATTATTTGATCAATTTTCAATCGCTTTGCGGGTCGATTTATTTTTTTAAATATTTCAGCCGATGCGGCATCGAGCGACGGGAGGATCAAATCAACCGATTTCACGTCATCGCGCAAGCGCGCATCGGTAAGCAGGGTTCCGTTGGTCAGCAAAGCGATTTTGTACTGCGGGTAATTATCCTTCAAAAACCGGATCACCTCCCCGATACCGGAATGCAGCGTCGGCTCGCCCGAGCCTGAAAAAGTAATATAATCCAATTCCGGTTTCGAGCTGAGAAATTGACGCAATTCATTGAGTACAGATTTGAGGGGAATGTATTTTTTGCGTTTAGTAGTCAGGTTGGTAGTGCGCCCGCATTCGCAATACACGCAATTCAATGAGCACGTTTTATGAGCCATCAAATCGACTCCCAGCGACATTCCCAATCGCCGGGAGGGAACCGGTCCGAATAAGTAGTTGAATCTGGTTTTCACTTTAAAATCCTTTTGAGAAGAAAAAATTTCTATAGGGTCGTTTCAGTTATATGATTCATTCCTAAATATATTTCTGATCTAAAAAATTATACTATGAACGGTTATAAATCAGACATTTCAATGCTCCTTTAGCGATGATAAAAGCAGCACCCTGATGCTGTGGTGTGAAAGCCCTTTATGGATTTCACGATTCGCATCGCATAAATGGCGATGCACTCCAAAATGTTAAAATTATTGCCATTCGCAGTATAGCAATACGCCAAAAAGAAATTCAGTGCGCACTCTCTGCCGGTTTGCTCCCCGCAGTTTGGTGGCGCGAGACCAAATCTCAGCCGCCTGAAGAATGAAGGCAATTTCTCCTTCAGAATATTCGAGCACGGGACACTGCCGGTTTGTAGATTCAATTTTATTTTGAAAGATTTTTTCCGGAAGATACACTTTTCGACCCATAATTGTCAACTCAATTTTCCCTTAATCAGCGAAATGTTAAGGATGTGGGACAAAATAAGTTGCTCATTTAAGTCCTCAAGTGGCTATTTCTCAGAATTATTTTTTAGAAAAATGTCCGGGTAAATTTATCCCGCTTCCTGAAAAAATTGATCTGCCTGCGGGGTTAGAGTCAGGCGGAAAATATGGCGTAAGTGATCCGGTTTGCTTATTTGGAAACCAATAAAGCGGAAATTGAGTTACCACAGAGATTTGTCCGGCGGCGTAAAAGAGGCTGCCCGCGAGATGAAATACAATCAAAATCTTGCCTTCCGTTCATCCTGGTTATCAACGGATGGGTGATCCGGAAATACGAATACGAGCGAATTCTCAGGCATTTTCGAATGAAAAGGACAATTCATTTTCTTTCAAATCGATCAAAACCGTTCCGCCTTTTTCGAGGACACCGAAAAGAATTTCGTCAGCCAGCCTGGTTTTAATATTCACCTGGATCACCCGCGACAACGGACGAGCACCATAAATCGGGTCGTATCCTTTCTCAGCCAGCCAGCGTCGCGCTTGTTCGGAAAGAATGAATTTGACCTTTTTCTCGCGCAATTGCCCTTCCAACTCGCGCATGAATTTATCAACGATCAGTTCAACAATTTCGATTGAAAGCGGATTGAAATTGATGATCGCGTCCAGCCGGTTTCTGAATTCCGGAGCAAATAATTTTTCGATTGCCTGCCGGTTTCGCCCGTCCGCAGGCGTCGTGAAGCCGATGGGGCGTTCGCTCATTTCACGCGCGCCGGCATTGGATGTCATGATAATGATAACATTCCGAAAATCAGCGCGCCGACCGGTGTTATCGGTCAGGATTCCATGATCCATCACTTGCAGCAGAATATTGAAAATATCCTGGTGCGCTTTTTCGATCTCATCCAATAACAGCACCGCGTAAGGGTGTTTTCGGATGGATTCGGTGAGCAGTCCACCCTGGTCGAAACCGACATATCCCGGGGGCGCCCCGATCAAGCGCGACACCGCATGTTTTTCCATATATTCGCTCATATCGAAGCGTTCGAAATGGATGCCCAAAATATTTGCCAGTTGGCGCGACACCTCTGTTTTTCCGACGCCGGTGGGTCCGGTAAACAGAAACGATCCGACGGGCTTGTCCGGGTGACCCAAACCAGCGCGCGATCGCTTGATAGCGGTAGCCAATGTGGATATGGCTTCATCCTGGCCGAAAAGCTGTTCCTTGAGGTTTTGTTCCAGAGAATAAAGTTTCTCTTTATCTGATGTGGAGGCAGTTTTCACCGGAACACGGGCGATTTTGGATACCACCCCTTCAATATCGCTCACGCCCACGGTTTTCCGCGGCTTTTCAGCCGATCTCAAGCGGAAAGATGCCCCGACCTCGTCAATGACATCGATGGCTTTATCGGGCAAATAGCGATCGTTAATATATTTCGCCGAAAGCTCTGCAGCCGCCTTGAGCGCACTCATTGTATATCGCACGCCGTGATGCTTTTCGTAATGCGATTTCAATCCTTTGAGTATTTGAATCGTCTCGGCGATCGTCGGCTCCTGAATTTCAATCATCTGGAAGCGCCGCGAAAGCGCACGATCTTTTTCGAAGAAATTTTTATATTCTTCATACGTGGTCGATCCGATGCAGCGCAGCGCATCCGAAGCCAGTGCAGGTTTAAGCAAATTTGAAGCGTCCAGCGAACCGCCACTGGTTGCACCGGCACCAACTAATGTATGAATTTCATCGATGAACAGGATTGCATTTTCTTTTTTCTGCAGGGCAGTAATCACCGCTTTGATTCGCTGCTCGAAGTCGCCTCGAAATCTGGTTCCGGCGAGTAATGCACCCATGTCCAGCAGAAAAATTTTGGCATTTTGCAGAAGTTCCGGAACTTCACCCTGCACGATCTTCAAGGCGAGTCCTTCTGCCATGGCTGTTTTACCCACACCGGGATCACCCACAAAAATTGGATTATTCTTGGTTCTCCGGCACAGCACCTGCATGGTTCTTTCGAGTTCGATTTCCCGCCCGATCAATGGATCGATTTTGCCAGCCTGCGCCTTGGCTGTTAATTCGACGGTAAACGATGCGAGCGGATCGTTTTTTCGTCGTTTCTTCTTCGGCTCTTCCCCTGAATCGTCGTCTTCGTCGAGGGTATCCTCACTTTCCTCTTCCTCGTTTTTGGCTGTTGAGACACCATGGGAGATATAATTGAGAATATCCAGCCGGTTGATATCTTCGAGTTGGAGAAAATATACTGCATACGATTCTGGTTCTTTGAAGAGCGCCGCCAGCACATCGCCGGCATCCACCTGTTCTTTACCGGAATGCTGAACATGCATAATCGCCCGCTGCAACACGCGCTGAAAACCAATTGATTGCTGCGGCTCAACGTTGACATCGGCAGGCAATTTTTCCAATTTCTTTTCCAGGAAATCATCCAGTCTTTCTTTTAGTTTTTCAACATCGCCGCCGCAATGTCTAATAATCTTTGCACCTGTTTTATCATATAAAAGTGCATACAGCATGTGTTCGAGCGTTACAAACTCATGCCGTCGTCTATCAGCTTCCTGGATCGCTGCCCGTAATGCCATTTCCAATTCGATGCGAATCATTTTATCTCCTTCTCGCTTACGCCTTTTCCATCGTGCATTTCAAGGGGAACTCGTGTTTTTCAGCTAACGCATGGACCATCGCAACCTTCACTTCGGCGACTTCAAATGTATAGATCCCGCACACCCCAAATCCACGCTTGTGAACATTCAACATAATTTGCGTGGCTTCTACCGGGGATTTGAAAAATACGTTTTCGAGAACCAACACCACGAAATCCATTGTCGTATAATGGTCATTATGCAGAATAACTTTATACATCGAAGGCTCTATTAATTTCTTTTCGGATCGGGTGGTTACGCCTTCTTGATATTCTACATGATTCTGACCCATCAGTGCGGCTCCAAGCTTTCTCTGCGAAAATCGATTTTCGTGATTGTTGCGAACTCGCCGGATTTGCCCTTAAAATCCACTTGCTTTAACATAAAAAAAAAAAATGTAAAAAACAAGCCCTATTTCTTTTTATTTCACATAGTTCCCACCTCGTAAAATCCCTGTATTTTGCGTTGCTTGTCTTTTCGTTTTAAAATATTGGGAATCACTCACCCTTCTTTTTTTTACCAACTCATGCATCCCTCACCAATTTATAACAATATGCTGTGATGATGGTTGCGCATTTGCTCCTGCCTGCAACCGCTAACATTTGGCTTATGTGGCATACATTTAGGAGGTGGGATTAAATAACTTGGACATTCTGCTTAAAAATAATATTGATAAATAGCAACTTAAGAAATTTTAATGGGCAATTTATGTTATCCCACCTCCTTAAACAATGCTCTGCTCAAGAATTGGCGTTCTTTGCCAATTATGCATTTCAAAATCAACAGGTTCCAACTATACCAAACACGGTTCCTGCGAATGTTTCCAAAAATGAAAAAGCTTGACAAATAAAAAAATAAATAGTATATTTATTTTTTTATAAAGCTGCATTGACTATCGAAGCGGGTGGGATAGAATAATCCGGCAATTCAGTTTTCCCGACCCATTATAAAAATTGCTTGTATAGAACTTTTACCGGATCAACTATCTAGTGTCTGTCCGAGAACTACCTTTGAGCTGTCATTGCGAGGAGCGTTTTTTGCGACGAAGCAATCTCAGCCGTTTTATTAGGGGA
>JAFGMA010000115.1 GCA_016927835.1 Candidatus Zhuqueibacterota bacterium
AAAAGAGTTTTTATTTTTTGAAGTCCGTTGTATTTTAAGAAAAGAGTTTTTAATTTCTCAGAACCTGGTTCCAAAACTCCAGTTCGGGAATCCATCTTGGCTCCCGCCTGGGAGCCCAGTAGGCATTGCAAAACATGACACGAACCAATAGCTGAAGCATTACCAGTGCCGGATAAAATATTGTTGCACTTCGGTCAAAAAATGTCTATCTTTCCGGCATGATGGGTTGCGGGCAGGAATTTCTTTCTGGCGAATTACCCGCGTTCGATGGTGTAACATAATTGTTTTCTGTTCTGTTACGATTGATTTCCAACTTCTGCCGATGCCTTTGTGTGCTGCATCTGAATCGCGGTTGCATGGATAATCCGTTCAGCGCATTCGGACATACCGAAATGAATCACGGCGCCGGGGGAGTCGCAACGAATTTTTCATAATTTAGCTTTCATAGATATGGTGAGGCATGAATGGATGGACTTGCTCGGGGCACATGTTTCGATTTCCGGAGGGATTCACCTGGCGCCTGCCCGGGCGGCTGACCTGGGATGTACTGCGTTTCAAATTTTCACCAAAAATCAGCGGCAGTGGCAGGCAAAGGGCATCGGCGCCGAAGAAATCCATGAATTTGAATCGCGACTTAAGGAACTGGGATACACCAGGCAAGCGATATGTGCGCATGATTCGTATTTGATCAATCTGGCGGCGCCGGAGTCCGAGCAACTCCACAAATCTCGCCTGGCATTTATTGACGAGATTCACCGTGCGGCAGCGCTGCAAATTCCTTATCTTGTATTTCATCCGGGTGCACACAAAGGCGCCGGTGAAACAGATGCGCTCAAACGGATTGCCGAGAGCCTTGATTTTGTTTTCGACCAATGCCCGGATTCGATGGTGCAGGCGTTGCTGGAGACTACCGCCGGACAGGGAACTGCGTTGGGTTATCGCTTCGAACAATTGCGCCAGATCATCGATCTGGTGGCAAATCCCCTGCATGTCGGCGTGTGCCTGGATACCTGTCATATTTTTGCCGCCGGCTATGACATCAGAACCGAGCTTGCGTATCGTGAAACCATGGCGCAATTCCATGAGATCGTCCGATTTGAAAAATTGAAAGTCATTCACCTCAATGACTCGCTGAAATCGCTGGGCTCAAAAGTCGATCGGCATGCTAATATCGGCAGAGGAGAGCTTGGCTCGGAAGCATTCCGGCTGCTCATGAATGATCCGGAGCTGAGCCGCCTGCCAAAAATTCTGGAAACTCCGGGCGGGGATGATTGGTTTAGAAATGATCTGGCGGTGTTAAGATCATTGCTCGGAACCAAACCTTGTAAAGACGATCCGGACGCTGTCAGAACAGGTGTTATGGATCGAAGCTCCCTTCCCCGTGGCAATCGGTCTGAATAGGGTCTTCTAATTTCTAGTCATGTTACTTGCTAAAGTTACTTATAGAGGAAAACGATGGATAATATTTTCTGGTACACCCTGGTTTTAATCTTTTTAAGCGCGATCATCGGGTCTTTCATGAATTCCCGCTCCAAAGATCGTTGCCTGAATGACTTCAGAGGATTTAATGTCACCATGCATGAAATCGATGGTGATGTTATCTGGGGTGCCCTGAATGTCTATTGCACCGGAATCGAATTGTTTTATTTAGATCCGCATTTCGATCCCGACGGGTACATCGAATCGAGTTATATCCTTTATAAGGATCAATATCCGACCATCCAGGGGATATACCGCTATCATGATGCGTTGAGTCCGCGAAATCAGAAAATCCGGGAAAAAAGCATCAAGAAAACCTATCACCCGAAAGTTTTCCGAAGATTGTTGAGACAGCTCAGGAATATTGTCAATACATTTAAAGATTCCATTTATCAATCCATTGGTTTGATCATCGGGCAAGCGCAGAAAGCCAATCCGAAATCGACCTTGTTGAAAACCCAGGACAAGCGATTGACATCAATCACGCAGGATATCGTTCAGGTAACCGCCAATGCGTATGAGCCGATTCTGGAAAGGTACATCGGAAAAAGAGTTGTCATGGATGTCCACAAAGAAGGCGAAGAGTATGAATTCCATGGCATTCTGAAAGAATATACGAATGAATTCATTGAAATTCTAGACATTACCCGGCGCGAGCAGGTGGCAATTCAGCTTCCAGCGGATGATACCGCGACGTTCGAACAGTTTAACCTGATTGTCAACAAAAGCGGATTCAAAGTAACACTGGAAAATAAAAGCGCACAAAGCATCCTCATTCGGCAACTCGTGGTAGATAATTCCTTGAGGGAAATCAATCTCACCTGTGAACCGCGTGCAGCTAAAGAATTGGATTTGCCGGAGAAAATCGAGGAGAACGCCGAAATTGTGATTGAGATGGTTCGAATATTCGATGCAATCATCCATCGAAAATTTTGCCTGGTGCGGCACTGCGGTGAACCACTCGATCTAAAGGTAGCCAAATGAAACAGGAGAAAAGATCGTCCGGAATCCTGATGGTCGGTCTTGGCGAAATTCTCTGGGATTTATTGCCCGCCGGAAAAGCACTCGGGGGCGCACCGGCGAATTTTGCTTATCATGCATCGGCGCTAGGAAATATCGGAATTTCAGCCAGCCGCGTCGGTCGGGATGCACTCGGTCGGGAAATACTGGCGCTCTTAAAATCCAAAAACCTGGAAACCGAATACATCCAACTGGATCCGCAATTGCCCACGGGCACGGTGGCGGTCGATGTTTCCGATGATGGACAACCGAAATTTACCATCCATGAAAATGTCGCCTGGGATCAGCTTCAATTCACCCCGGAATTTCAGGAACTAGCGGGATCGGTTTCGGTGATTTGCTTCGGAACACTCGCCCGGCGAAGTCAGGTTTCCCGAAACACCATTCAGGCATTTTTGAACGCAGCGCAAGAAGATTGCCTTAAAATTTTCGATATAAATATTCGTCAGCATTATTACGATCGGCAACTCATTCTCGATTCGCTCGAGGTGAGCCATATTTTAAAGCTGAATGATACGGAATTGCCGCTTCTGGCAGAACTGCTGAATTTGCATCAAAAATCCGAGATCGGGCGCTGCCGTGCGATATGTGAAAAATATGCCCAAAACATGGTGTGTTTGACAAAGGGCAAACATGGCAGCATGCTGGTTTCTCGAGATGACAGTTACACTCATCCGGGCTACCAGGTTGAGGCTGTGGACAGCGTGGGCTCCGGCGATGCTTTCACTGCCGCAATGGCGCATCACGTTTTAGAAGGCGGAACCCTCGAACAGATCAGCAATGCTGCCAACCGCCTGGGCGCCTACGTCGCTGCGCAGCCCGGGGCAACGCCGGAAATCGATGAACAAATTCTGAAAAGTATTCGTTGAAAATGCTGCAGAATGTACGAACCCGTATCAAAAATACCGAAGGGAGCGCTTCATGACAGCCAAAGAACGCGTTTACGCCGCACTCAATCATCGACAGCCGGATAAAATTCCGTACCACATCGATTTTACTTACAAAGCGCATCAAAAAATGGCGGAATATCTTGGCGATCCGGATTTTCGGTCGAAGCTCAATAATTGCCTTTGCAGCCTGTCGGTTTCGAAACGAAACGCGTGGATTGAAGTGGCGCCGGATATCTGGGAGGATGAATTCGGTGTCAAGTGGAATCGAGAAATTGATAAGGATATTGGCGTGGTTTGCAATTGCAGGATCACCCCTGAAACACTGGATGACTATCAATTCCCGGATGCGCATGATGCGTCGCGCTATGAAAATTATCCCCGTATCATTGGGAAATCGCGTGATAAATTCATCGTTGCCAATATCGGATTCAGCCTGTTCGAACGTGCCTGGACCCTCGCCGGAATGGAAACGATCTTGATGAGCATGGTTGCCAATCCCGATTTCGTTCATCAATTGCTGGATCGGATTGTGGCGTATAATTTAAACATCATCGATCATGCTTGCGAATACAATGTCGATGCGATGATGTTTGGCGATGATTGGGGGCAGCAATCCGGCTTGATCATGGGTCCGAAGCACTGGCGGGAATTCATCAAACCGCGCGTCACCCAAATGTACCAGCGCGTGAAGGCGCACAAGAAATTTGTATTCATCCATTCCTGCGGGCGTGTATCCGAGCTTTTCCCGGAACTCATCGAAGCCGGTCTGGATGTGTTCAATCCGTTTCAGCCGGAAGTGATGGATGTGTTCGAAATGAAAAGGCGCTACGGAGCATCGCTCTCCTTTTTCGGCGGAATCAGCACCCAGAAGATGCTGCCTTTCGATACACCGCAAGGGGTGAAGACGATAGTCCAGCGATTGATCGACGAAATCGGTCAAAATGGTGGATACATTGCGGCTCCAGCCCACGCTATCCCCGGCGATGCCAAACCGGAGAATATTCTGGCGATGATTGAAGTGCTTGAGAATCAATGACGAAGGAGCAATCATTGAAATTTTAGATTGAAACCGCAAACGTATTTTAATGAGCCCGCGAAACACACGAAATACTCGAAGAATTTGAAAAATCAGGGACATATAGAAATGGACGCGGTCGCTTTACATTCATTGAAAATGATAGGAATGAGATGAAAATCCATCAGAATAACCAGAAATTTTTAGATATTACAAAACAACTGCTATTGAAAAATGGGCGATTGCTTGATCTTAATTCGGGCGATCTTCAAGAGGTTGATATCGTCATTATCGGCGGAATCATCAGGCAGTTGGGAAAAATTGAAATCGTCGATTTTCAAGGTGAGATACTGGATTTGACCGGGGCAGTCATCACTCCCGGTCTGTTCGATATGCACGTCCATTTTCGTGAACCCGGTGATGAGCATAAAGAAACCCTGATGACCGGCGCGGATGCAGCGATGGCGGACGGATTCACAGCCGTATGTACGATGCCCAACACAGATCCGGCGACTGATAATCCCGAAATCGTTGAATCAATAAAACGAAAATTCGAGCAGCATCTGCTGGAGGTGTATCCGGTCGCCGCGATTTCAAAGGGACGCCTGGGACGTGAATTGGTCGACATGGCTGAATTAAAGCGCGCCGGCGCAGTGGCATTTTCCGATGACGGAAGCCCGGTCACAAATACCCGGCTCATGCGTCAGGCAATGAGAATCTCGCGGGAGTTGGCGCTGCCCATAATCGAGCACTGCGAAGATACCTACCTGTTTCAAGGCGGCGCCATGCACGAAGGCGAAATTGCCGAAGAACTGGGACTCCCCGGAATACCGGCGCTGGCGGAAGAACTGATGGTTGCCCGGAATATCATGCTGGCGGAGGAAACAGGGGGCAGGCTGCATATCGCACATGTATCGACAGCCGGTTCGGTGGAGCTTATTCGGCGAGCCAAAGAGAAGCGACTCAAAATAACCTGTGAAGTTGCACCGCACCATTTTTCATTGACGCATGAGGCTGTCAAAACGTACGGCACCGATGCGAAAATGAACCCACCTTTGCGAACCCGGAAAGATGTCGATGCCATTCTATCCGGTTTGAAAGACGGCACTATCGATGTCATCGCTTCCGACCATGCACCGCATACTGCAGAGGAAAAAAATCAGCCCTTTATTCAAGCTCCGTTTGGGATAATCGGTTTGGAGACAATGTTGGGATTGACGCTCACGAAACTGGTTCGTCCGGGTGTTTTATCACTCGCCGAAGCCATCAGGAAAATGAGCTGGCAGCCGGCAAATATCCTCGGGCTGGAGCCATCCCGGATCGAATTGAATGCGATGGCAAACCTGTGTTTTTTCAATCCCGAAGTTCCCTGGAAGGTTAGCATTGCTGAGTTGAAATCCAAATCGAAAAATACCCCGTTTGAAGGGTGGACGTTATTCGGCAAAGTCCGGGGTGTTGTCAACAAGAACCGTATTTTAGTGATGGATTCACAAAAGCCTTAGCCCGATTTCGTCTAATCCTCTGAATAAGCCATTTGCAACAGTCTGATACCTGTTGGCAGATTTTTTTTTATTGTTGGTTTTCCTGCCAAATAAATGACAATATGACTATTTTCGCTATAGACCTTAAGTACTTTAAAAATAGGATGATTGATATATTCGCTAAAAGCTGGCATCCCATTTGCCTTTTCCCTCACAGCGTTGATAATTGTTAGATATTTTTAGCTTTATTCAACCACAGGATTTTTGAAAGGAGGCTTTAGATGTTACGGGCAAATGAGGAAAGAGAGAAAAACGAGACCCGGCGAACGATCGCCATTTCGTTTTTCGCAGCGTGCGCGATCATATCGCTTTGCATTGCTGTCCTGGTTCTGGGCACTGCGAAAAAAATGAGTGTCTCATGTTCGGTAGCCAGCGTGGGGATCATCAGTTTTATCGGCGTGCTTATGCTTGCCAATTTTTTATCAAAATCCAAAAACCTGGACAAAGGCGAACTCAGAAAGGCACTGACAGCTTCATTCACTTCGGTTTATTTTGCACTAATTTCATTGCTGACATTCGAGAATATAACTCCGGCTGACGAACAAATTCCCAATTTTATTACTGGTCATTTCACCTACCTGATCGGCATTATCATTATCTTCTATTTTGGATCGAGCGCTGTTCGAGAATTTGTAAATGCGAAGAACAGTGGTAAGCTATCGTGAACGATAACCTGGTACGAATTCATTTTTGGGATCAGCAGACTCATTGACACTTGGAACACACATTGAATTTGACATGATTATGCAATCCAAATCCAGTTCTATCTCGACGCAACCGATTGCAGGCAAGTTATTTGATGACTCGCAGCAAGTCAAAGAATAGCGTCTGTGATCGGTTTTTTATCATGATCTGAAAGCGGTGTATGATACCATCTGATTCCCCGTATGAATGGAATCAGGTGCTGAATCCACACGGTGATGTTTCCCTCCGATGAGCTTTCTTTTCAATCCATCTTTTCAAAGGTGACCAATCACAGGTGCCAGCCAAAAAATGAAAATCAATTTAGACAGGATAACAGGATTATCAGGATTCACAAGATTAAACGTCGATAATTTTGGTTGTTTGTGATTCTGCAAATCCGGAATATCCTGTTACCCTTTCAAAAAGAATTCAGATTTATTCCCCGGTGATTGGATGCTTTCAAAATTCTGAAAATGCCCGCTTTGAGAAATTTATCATAATTCGACGGCAGTGGTGCTCCGTTCAGCTAACCATCATGGAATTCTAAAACTCCCGCGTTGGGGGAATTGTAAGCCATAAAAAAGCCAATCACCGAGACATTGCACAAATATCCGAAAAAAGCTTGCATTTATTTATGTTTATTTGTATAGTAAGGCGCAAATCAAGTGGGATTAGAAAGGAAATTTGTTGGAATCTAACCTATGAATTGACTCGAGTTATGAAGTCATCCCAAACGCAAACGGAGACAGCATGGGAAAACTGATTTACACATTTGCATCGCTCGCGTACACTGTGAACGCTAAATGGGGGAAAGGCGTTGCCCGAAAAGGCATTGAGCGATTGGCTAAAATCGTTCACAAGTATCATATTCCAATCACCTGGCTGACCGATGCCAATGTCGGGAAAATCATGTATTCCCAATTCAATGAATGGCACGAGGCATTCGGCGATGATGTTGCGGTTTACTGGGAAAATTCGATTTCCATGCCCGGATCATCAAAAGGTGGTTCCGAGGAGCGCAAAGCCTTGCGTGAGCTGTTTCCGTGGTCCGAAGCCGCGCTGGCTGCCTCCGGCGCCCGCTCGAACGCTATTCACGCCGAGGTAAAAGCCGCAGGAATGCAGGGTCTCTGGGGTTCTTGCTGGGAACAGATCGAAATCGACGGCATCACCGATCGAGGTGCACCCTGGGGATTTTTTTACTGCGCCGATGATTGCTTTAAATTGCCCTCGCGAGCACCCGGCGGCATAATTTCGGTGGAATGGACGGCGCGCGATCTTTGCAAATCCCTCCATTCAAATGCACCGACCGTGTATTCCTCCGATCCGGACGATGTCGGGCGTACCGGGCTTTGCACGGGCGATGATGTCGAATACTGGAAAGGCATGTTTGATAATTATATTCGGAATATTGCGCACAACGACTTTGTGTTCTTTTCGCAGCATCAGGAATCGCATGAAATGGAATATGGCGAAGTCTGTCGCGAATACTCTCCATCCGACATCGACCGCAGTGAAAAAATGCTGGATAATTTTCTGGCGTATGTCAAATCCTTTGGCGATGACGTTCAATTTTGCACCATTCAGGAAGCGATGGATATTTACCGGAACCATTCGAACATGACGGTTCCCTCGATTATGCTGGCGGAAGATGTGCCCTGCAGGAAGCCGCCCTTCTGGTACGCCAAAGGCTGGGCGACCGGTCCTTTCCCCAAAACACTGCTTTATTACGATATTGATTGCCAGATGGCATTCATCGAGGATAAATTCGAACCGGTGCTGCTGCGCGATTATATTCACAATCGTGTTGAAAATGATCCGACTTATTTCAAGATATTGCAGCCCCCGCGGATATTCTGTGATACACCATGGCAGGTGACGGAATTCACCGAACTCCCGTTCCGTATACCTTGCAGCCGCGAGTTGCCTTACGGTTTGGCGCTCTGGTACGATTTCACCCGTTTTAAAATCGTGCGCGTGGACGGGGCAGACGCCGTTGGTCCGGTTGAAAACCAGGTGGTTTTGCTTCGAAAAAATCTGACATCAGGCGAAAATGAAATCTTCGTGCAGCTCGAAAAATTTGAATAACTATGAACGCTCCTCCTGCTTTTGGGAGCTAGAGAATCACTTTCAAAAAAAGGTGCAAGCATGCGAATTCAAATCATCTTGATTGACCTTCTTTTAATCGCAGTCTATGTGCAGCATGCCGGTTTAGCAGCCGAACCACAGCAGGGCGATAGCAAGTCGACGTTAAAAATACATAAAATCTCAGGAACATCAGGCTCAAGCGAGGATTTGAAAATGTCAACATCAACAATTCTAGTTCAGAAATGCAAAATGAATCCGCTGCCCTTGGGGAGCATACGACCAACAGGCTGGCTGCGCAATCAACTTCAAATACAGGCGGATGGATTGAGCGGTCACCTGGATGAATTTTGGCCCGATATCCAGCACAGCGCCTGGTTTGGTGGTGAAGCCGAAGGTTGGGAACGCGCACCTTACTGGCTGGATGGTGTAGTGCCGCTGGCGTTTTTACTGGATGACGCAGCGCTGAAAGAAAAAGTGACGCGCTACATCGATTACGTACTCACCCACCAGGATGAGGCAGGATGGCTCGGACCGATTGGCGAAAAGCAGGATTATGATATCTGGGCGATTTTTTTGGCGCTCAAACCACTTATTCAGTTTTATGATGCAACCGGCGATGTGCGGGTTCCGGCAGCGATAGAAAAGTGCCTGCGTCGCATAGAAGCCCACATCGACCGCTACCCGATATCGAGATGGGCGCAATTCCGCTGGTTCGAGGCGTTGATCGCCATTTATTGGCTCTATGAAATAAAGCCTGAAAAATGGCTCACCGATCTGGCGGTGAAACTACAGGCGCAGGGTTTCGACTGGGAAGATTTTTTCGAACTCTGGCCCCTGAAAGAGCCCACGCAAAAAGGCAAATGGACCTTCATGGGGCATGTGGTGAACAATGGCATGGCGATAAAATCTCCGGCGCTTCGATGGCGGCTGACCGGCGACGAAGGCTTTCGCCAGGCAGTCTATCGTATGATCCGGTTGCAGGATGAATTCCACGGAATGGTCACCGGTATCTTCACCGGTGATGAGTGCCTTGCCGGAAAAAATCCCTCGCAGGGCACGGAATTATGCGCAGTTGTCGAGTACATGTATTCCCTGGAAATACTGCTGGCAATCATGGGCGATCCGGCTTTCGGTGACCGCCTCGAAAAGGTGACATTCAATGCGCTGCCGGCGACATTTTCGCCGGACATGTGGGCGCATCAGTACGATCAACAAGTGAACCAGGTCGAGTGCAGCATCAAGGAGAATCGCATCTGGACGACGAACGGACCCGAATCCAACATTTATGGTCTCGAACCGAATTTCGGCTGCTGCACCGCCAATCTCAGCCAGGGCTGGCCCAAATTCGCCGCCCACCTCTGGTATCGCACCGAAGACGACGGACTGGCGGCTGCTGCGTATGCGCCGTGCACGATTGAAACGCAGATGCATGAGGTACCGGTCAAAATCGAAGTCATTACCGATTATCCTTTCCGCGAAGTTATCCGGTTGAAGATCACTGCTGCCAAACCGGTTCGATTTCCGCTCCGCTTGCGTCTCCCCGGATGGGCTGAACGCGCATCGATTTTTATAGCCGGCGAAAAACCGATTGCACCGCCTGCCGGAGAATTCTATAAAATCGAGCGCGAATGGAACGACACCACCGAAGTCAAACTCACATTTCCGATGCAGCCGCGCGCTTCCCGGCGTTATCATAAGGCGCTTGCCATCGAGCGGGGACCGCTGGTATATGCGCTTAAAATCGGCGAAGAATGGAAACGGGTCAATGAAGATAAGCCACATCGTGAATTGCCGCATGCTGACTGGGAAGTTTATCCGACAACGCCCTGGAACTATGCCCTCGATCTCAGTGATAAAGATATTGCAAAACAACTGAAATTTGAAGAGCATCCAATAGGGGCTCAGCCGTTTTCACCTGAAAGCGCACCGGTATCGGTTCAGGTGAAGGGCAAGCGCGTCCACGCATGGAAACTGGTGGATGGCTCGGCGGATGAGCTGCCCCAAAGCCCGATCAATATTCCCGGCGATCTTGAAACTTTGACGCTGATCCCGTATGGATGTACCAATCTGCGCATTGCCGAATTTCCGACATTGAAATAAGCCATTGATATTATCAATATTATCTCTCCTTCATTTTGCTTTGAAATTTGGCAAGTCGAGTTCGAAATGAGTTGAATCAGAAGAGGCGTATACCATGAATGTGCTCTTCATTATGTGCGATCAGATGAATGGACGCTTCTGTTCGTTTAACGGGGATCCGTTGGCGGAAATGCCCAACCTGGAACGCCTCTCGAAGCAGGCAGTTGTATTTCGGCGCGCCTACTGCAATAATCCCTTGTGTACGCCATCGCGCTGCTCGATGCTCACGGGCAGTTAATCAGCACGTTGGAAGGCGTATTCGACAATGCAAGTCCGCTCTCCTGCGATGTCCCCACGATGGCACATATATTCCAACGCGCAGGTTATCGCACCATTGCGTGCGGCAAAATGCACTTTGTCGGTCCGGATCAATTGCACGGTTTTCAGGAGCGCCTGACCACCGATATCTATCCGGCTGATTTCGTCTGGACGCCCGCACCCTGGGGAAGTGCCCAGCCAACCCACCTGAATTACGGGAAGATGATTTACAGCAGTTACGGCATCTCCGAAAACAACGTTCAGCTCCAATATGATTATGAAACCCACACTGCGGCGCTGCATCGACTGATGGAACTGGCTGGCGATCAGCAGCCGTTCTTCATGCTGGTTTCGTACTCGCATCCGCATAGCCCGTTCATGATACCCGGGCGATATTTTCAGCGCTACCAACATAAAAACATACCGTTGCCGCACATTCCGGATAATTTTCCGGAGTGCCTGGATCTGTATCATCAGGCGATAGTGAGAAATTATGGCTACCGGGATGATATCGATCCGGATATTTTGCGCAAGATAAGAATGGCATATTACGGCATGTTCTCGTATGTTGATGAGAAAGTCGGGGAGCTTTTGAAAGCCCTGGAGTTAATTGGCAAACGGGAAAACACGATAATCATTTTTTGCAGCGATCACGGTGAAATGATGGGTGAAAAGGCGCTGTTTGAGAAACGATCGTTTTTTGAGGATTCGTTGCGCGTTCCGCTGATCATCGCCCACCCGGATTCGAGACATAGAGAAATCGATGTGCCGGTTTCGCTGGTTGACTTTTTTCCCACGCTGCGGGATATGCTTCGACTTGATTGGCAAACGGATCAGCTTGATGGCGCGTCGCTAACCTGGGCGTTCAATCATCCGCAACAGAAAATGTCACACAAACCGGTGATCGCCGAATATTTTGGTGAAGCCATTGATTTTCCTTTCAGAGCGGCCATTGACGCTTCTATGAAATATGTGAGTTTTCCTGGCAGTGATTATCCCGAACGGCTGTATGATCTGAAGCGGGATCCGCTCGAGCTAAACGATTTCGCATCTGACCAGGATTATAAGGACGATATATTGCGATTCGGTAAAACACTTTCGAATCGGTTTGATTATGGGCGCTTGAAAGATAAAATCATGAAAAGCCAACAGAACCGGCGGTTGCTCAAAGCGCTGTATACAACTCATCGTCCGGACTGGAATTACACACCCGTATACGATGCGTCGAAAAAGTATCATCGCGGACACATTTGAAATCCGGGTTGAGCGGCTCCAAATCGACTATTCATGACATTAAAAAAGAGGTAATTGCTTATGAAATTTTGGCAACTTGAGCCTCTGATGTGCCTTGAAGTCATCCCGGGCATGATTGCGGTTCTCCTGTTTTCGCTTTTTGCCGCAACTGCCGGCGCCCAAATTTTCACACAGGAACTGCTTTTTCCCACTGAAAACTGGCACAATCATTCATCCAGCATTGTGGAATTACCCAATGCAGATTTGCTGGTCGCCTGGTATCATGGCTCTGGCGAGGGGGAGGCGGATGATGTTTGCGTAATGGGAATGCGCAAATCTCACCGCACCCAGCAGTGGAGCGAGCCATTCCTGATGGTAGATACTCCGAATCTGCCCGACCTCAATCCGGTGCTGTTCCTCGATCCGCGAGGCGTCTTATGGCTATTCCGATCGACATATATGGATAACTCCATCAAAGGCTGCCTCATAAAGTATTGCACATCGAGCGATTACAATAACGAGGGCGCGCCCAAATGGGAGTGGCAGGAAGTGCTGCATGTTCGTCCCCGCAACTTTGAAACGATCTACGCAATCATGCAACAAAAAATCGAGCAGGTGCGCGAGGATGATATTAAGAAGAATCCCAAACTCAGAAAAATAATAGATGAGCAGCAGTCAGCGGTGCGCGATAAACTGCTGAGGCGGCTCGGCTGGATGACCCGCACGCGACCGACAATGACCACGGGAAATCAGCTGATGCTGGGCATCTATCACGATCTGTTTGCCTGCGGTCTGGCAGCATTCACCGAGGACTGGGGCGCAACCTGGACTTTCAGCGAGCCGATTGTCGATGTGTACCTGGGATTGGTTCAGCCGACGTTTGCCCTGAGGAAGGATGGTTCGATTGTTTCGTTCTTGCGCGACAACGGATTTCCGAAGCAAATTCGAAGCGCTATTTCGCTCAATTCGGGAATACGCTGGCGAGCTTTGGAATCACTCGATATCCCCAATCCCGGTTCGAGCGTCGATTGCCTGGTGCTGAAGAATGGGCATTGGGTGCTTTGCTGCAATGATTTGAAAGAGGGAAGACATCGCTTGACGGTTTACTTGTCAGAAAATGAGGGAAAAAGCTGGCATTGGCGGCGTTCGTTCGCGCCTCCCCGGGAAACCGTCACGCCACAGGCTGATCGCCCCTCGCTTCCGGAATCCGCTACCTGGGCGCGCAAGGAACTGCACTACCCGACAATGATCCAGGGACAAGATGGAACCATCCACGCCACGTACTCCTACGGGATAGGTTCAACTTCAACACAACGAAATGAAAGCATTTGTTATGTCCATTTTGATGAGGAGTGGATTAGGCAAGGTGAGAAGCTTAATTAAAAATTATTAAAAAAGGGCTTGCATATAATGAAGTTCAATTTGATTAGAATTCAACTGCTCATTCTAAGCTATAATAAACGCATTAAATAGTTGCTAATAGAATAAATATTTCGTATATTGCTCTCATAATAATCACTAAAGGAGGGCAATATGCT
>JAFGMA010000116.1 GCA_016927835.1 Candidatus Zhuqueibacterota bacterium
AAATTAACAAATTAGTATTCCCTTAAGGGAAGCCAGTAACAATGCCCTTTTAGGGCTAAGCAAGCCACCGGCTATGCCGGTGGTAATAACTAAAATATTACTGAAAATTGCATTTTTCTGTTGCTTTATTCCGGAAAAAGCTTATCATTATTGAAACCGGATAAAGACCGCTTTCTGCGGGTGTACCTGCTAAAGCCAAATGACATCTCCCTTTCGGAAGGTGAATGAATCAATATACGTGTATTTAAAAAATCCAGTCACGAATTCATGGAGGCATAAAATGAAAGTCATCCCATCGGAACTCCTGATCCAGCAGGCAATTATCATCCTGCTGTTCCTCAGTTTTTTGGGGATAATTTTACTCAATTGTTCTTCGCGTTCACAAGAGACTGCCAGCATCCATCCGGACGACAGGCGCCCCTGGTATCAGAAGCCCATGCGGATTGCAGCACTGCAATGCAATTTTGAAGCCGGCAAGACGCTGGATGTCATCGATAAATGGGTTGAGATGGGATTCAACGTTGAACAGCTTTTTCATCCCATGGCTGACGACTATTCGGCACTTTACGATCCGGCGAAGCATCGCGAATTGCTGGAAAGCTACCTGGAAAAAGCGAACCGGAATAACCTTAAAATAATTCTCTATTTGAACGTTCATATCCTGGGACCTTCATTGATGGAGCATAAAGAGCGTTGGGCGCAAAGAGATGCTTCCGGCAAAATCTTGATGCTCTATGACACCTACCCCGCGGTGTGTTTGCATTCACCCTGGCGGCAGCATTTTTTCGAAGCACTGGATAGCCTGGCAGAACTCGACATCCATGGCATTTTCCTGGATGGTCCCGTCATTCAAAAAACCGGTTGTCACTGTGAGTTCTGTCAACGAAAATATCTTGAATTATACGAAAAACCGCTACCGCCCAATGGCTCCCATGAATTCAATCGGCTCACTCGGGATGAATACCTGAAACGGGCGTACGCGCACTGGAAAAAACTGAAACCCGAATCAATTTTTTACATGAATCTACCTATCACCCATTGCACACCGCTGGCAATCGACATCAATAGCGCGCTGACGTACAACGATATTCTGGGCACAGAAGGCGGATTCATGTTTTATGGTCCGCCGAAAAAGAGTTTTCTCTGGCGTCCGGGATTCACAGCGAAATTATTGGAGGGAACCGCACCGGACAAGCCACGCGTCATTTTTATGGCAGGCGATCAAAAGCCCTGGAGCTGGTACCTCCATTCGCCCATGGAAACCAGACTCTGCATCGCCTCCTGCGTTTCCAATGCCGCAAATGTCTGGTGGGGTATCCACGGATCCACTAAACTTCTGACAACTGAATCGGCACAGGTCGCAGGGGATATGTTTAGATTCCTGAAGCAAAATGAAGCGATTTACGATACCTCCCGTTCAATGGCGAAGGTGGCTCTCGTTTATTCATATACCAGCGAACATGCGTATAGCGCGAGCTACGAAGAATCCGATTTTACCGGAAAATCAACCGAAAAGTCTGTGGCAAGAGGCAATTTAACCGAAGCCATGTACGGATACTATGAAATGTTGCTGCGGTCACAGATACCATTTGATGTGATCACCGATTTGAAACACGCCATCGACAGCTTCTCAAGCTATGATTGTATCATTCTGCCATCCACGGGTTGCCTGCCCGACGATGTCGCTGATGCCCTCAGGGGATTCGTCATGTCAGGCGGGCACCTTATCGCCGGATTCGATTGCACGCTTTACGATTCATCGGGTCGCATGCAGGATAATTTTGCCCTCTCCGATGTCTTCGGCGTCAACTTCGACAAAGAATATGTCGCGCTGGCAAATCACAACTATTTTCAAAGCGAAAACGATAATTGGCTTTTTACAGGGCTTGATATTCCGCTCTATCCCGCGCCATTACAAGCTATCCGGGTGCGCCCGTATTTGAATGCACGGGTACTCGCTCGACTTTTGAAGCCACTGCCCGGGCGATATGTTCCGCTCACAGCGCCGGATTTGCCGTTTATTATTCATAACAACTACGGTAAAGGCGAGTGCCTGTTTATCGCCGGTACCCTGGGCGAGATGTACCACCACTACAATCCGATTGAGTATCGCAAGCTTTTGAAAAATGCGATAGAGCGTTTTTCGGAGCCAGTTCTTCAGTTCGATGAGCATTATGGCGCCCTGGAGGTTGTTTTTCGACGCCAGGGAGAACGAATCATTGTGCATTTGATCAATCACAATGCCGATATGACGCGACCGATTGAACACGTGTTGCCGCTCGGAAATGTATCATTTACTTTGGACAGCCCATTCCACATCGGCACGGTTTATTGCCTGAGCACTGGAAGGCAAATCCCGGTCAGAAGAGAACAACAGCGTGTGAGTGTAACGTTGAGGGATTTGGGCGTATATGAGACGGTTGTTTTTGAGAAATGAGTTGGAGTCCATCACGAATCGTCAATCCGATTTTTTCTATAAAAACACATTTCTTCGATACCCACCTGATGATTGACTGCAAGCCATAGCCTCCATTTTCATTAGCCGCTAATTTTAATGCTTCGGTGCTGCGAGATAAGCAGATAAAGAATTCATTTATAAGCGGTTGCAACAACTTGGCTTCAAGGTTTAAAAGCTCCCGGTTCAGGCTTAAGAAATATGAAAATGATGTTAAACCTTTAACATGCCAACCTGAGTCGTTACAGCGGCTTAAAATAAATTTGCAGCAGCGCCCTAAGCTTTTTTTTCGGGCTTCCGATAATTATTTTAATATCTCTAATCCGTTTTCATTCTGGGCTTACCAAAATCTACAAGGAGGATGGATGATAAAAGGACTATCCGGAATGCTCATTCTGCTGCTGCTGACAGCCACACTTCGGAGCCAGGGCGATAGTGAACTGATAGATTTTCAAGGTGGGAAATACACATTCGAATTCACAACGCTGAATAACCTGAACCTGGGCGTGGGCAGCAGGGTGGGCGCCATGGGCGGTGACTATGCCGGGCTTTTTCCTTCAAGCGAAAGCGTGCTCTGGAATCCCGCCAATCTCGCTTTCATGAACCATTCGCAATGGACGATTGACTTGCGCCCCCCGTTAGTAATCGATCCGGCTGCATTCACCGATCTAGATGCAGAAATTCATTCGGCTGTCGATGATGGCATCCAGGATATAAAGGGCACCGATTTCATCATGACGGATGCCAGGTATCCTGAGCTTTCCTTAAAAATGGGCGCCCGGGGAAATTTTGGCAGCGGAAGTTTTGCCATTAAAAGCCGCTATTTCACCATTGCCGGGGCGGTGTACAAACCATTTGAGTTCGATTTGAATCTCATCGGAACCGGAATGGAAGCACGCATCAAGACTGGTGAACCGGGATCGGCGCTCGAAGTTGCTTTTTTCAGCGCGATCGATCTCAGCGTTTCAGCGAATTTGCGGATTCAGGGCATGAGTATTGGCTTTGGCAGGATGATTACGCCGGAATGGAGCGCGGGTGCATCCTTTGAACGCCTGTCCGGGGTCGCCGATGTAACCGCACGCTTCCTCGTAGAAGGCATCATGGTCACTGCCGGAAATGAACGCACATTCAATGATCCGAACGATCCGTGGTACAATGACCTCCATTCAAGCATCAGCGGACACTTTAATGGTAATTGCACCGGCATCACGTTGGGCTCAACGTATAAATTTGGCAAAACCTGGGGTGTTGGCGCTGTGCTTTCGATGACGAATGCCCTTGAAATGAATGGGCAAATGCAGATCATCCAGCACAGCCTGCCCGGTCTCAATCTCGAAGCCGAAAAAGATGAAGACCTGCTGGATCCCACACATGAGGATTTCGATATTTCATCGCCGACCAAAACCCGCTTGCTGTATAATCCGACTGGTGACCTTTTGATTCTCAATTTACCGAGTTCAGTTGGATTGGGAACCGGAGGCAAACTGGGATTTCTTGGGATTTCCGTCAATTATGCACGGTATTTCGGTGAAATGTCGTATGAGTATGCCGTTGACCGCAATGGGACGCCAATCCCATACTCACGGGGACTGGCGCTGAGCAATGGATTTCGCCTGGGACTTGACTTCAAATATTTAAGGCTGTGCGGGGGCGTGCTTTCGGCTCAAATGATCGACGAAGTCAATGAATCATCAGAGACCGATGGATCGACATTCCTGATTCCCAATTTTTGTATGAGTACCGGTTTCCGCATTTTGCAGCGGCTGCGTGCCGATATAGTTTTGGTAGCGATGCCTTCGGGTATCGGAAAAATTTCTTTCAGCTATGACATGTAAGGAAGGTTTGCACGGCTGAAAATTCCCGGAACCAGAAAAAACGCCATTGATTCAGCCGCAACGACCTGGCGTCACCTGTTTCTTGAATAATTCGAGCCAATCCATTGGACCTGGGAAAACTCACTTCGACACAACCAGGAGGTAGTTTATGCCATCAGGAAAACAATTTAAAAGATTTTCCGCCATCATCATCTTTTTAATTCTCTCAGCTCAGATATTTGCCCAGCAGGGACCGCTGAACAAAAATTTTCTGAAAAGCACTGACAATCTAATGGCAGATGTCGTGCTGCTGGAGATACCAACCGGTCTTGTGTCCGCCCAATCGTCTGTAATTATACGTTGGGATTTACAGGATCGGGCTATTCTTTATTACTCTGCAGTGCCGGGCGGAGGCAGCAAAACCAATCCTTATCAATCCTATGTATCCCAAAGCAATTACACCGTTGACATCAATGGTGAATTGCAATTTCCCGGCGTATATTTGCCGGCGGGCATCAGTTAATCTATCAGGCGAAGTGCGGGACCAAACGGGAAATCCACTGGACCGAAAATTAGTCCTGTGTGAATCCGGAAGCGGAAAACAGGAAAAAATCACCGATGCCAATGGCAAATTCGCATTCGATGATCTGGCAACCCATACGCAGTACCTGATCAAGACAGATATTTTTGAAAAAGGCTTTACCAATGCAGATTCTGTGGTGAATGTACAAACTATTGACCTCTCAGGCATCATCCTCAAAGTTTCTGTGCACACGTCAAAATTAAGAGGCTCGGTAAATATCGCCGGCGCACCGGTGGAAGGCGCGCTCATTTCATTGCAGGAAACCGGCATTTCAACGTATTCAGCGAGTGATGGCTCATATCGCTTCGAACACCTGAATGGCGTCACGTATGCGGTGCAGATCGCGAAAGAAGGCTTCGAGGAGGCACAACCGATTACGTTGACGCTTTTGCGGGACGAAATAAAAATCCGGAATTTCACATTGATTCGTCTCTCCCGCGCAATTTACGGAGTTGTGTACGACCATTCGGGCAACCGGCTGCAAAATGCTGTCATTGAAATAATCGATGAAAATTCAGGCAGCGTTGTAAAACGCGATACATCCGATGCGGCAGGCATTTATATGGCGAAAAATCTGGACACAGGAAAAATGTACCAGGTCACAGCCATCATCAAAGGCTATGCCCCGGAATCCCGCTCCGGTCTAGCCCTGGGGAACGGATCGATCTCCGTCGATTTTAGCTTGACTCCGATCCCGAATTCAATTTTCGGCTGGGTGACGAAAAAATCCGACGGTCAATTCGCTGAAGCAGCAAGCGTTAAGGTGACAGGCATCTCCGGTTGTTCCTGGGCGGATACGACCGATGCATTTGGTCGCTTCGCCATTCCCGGATTGATCAATGGCACTTACTCGATTGTCGCCGAAAAAGCCGATCAGATGAGCCACGCACACGCTGTCCGCATGACCTCGACGAATGAAACCCGGGTAAATCTCGTGCTGCAATACCCGGGCGCAGTCCTGGGATCAGTTGACTACAATCAAAAAGGTCAGGCAGGTGCAACCATCACTGCGATGAACGCCATGACCGGTTCGGCTGCAAGCACGGTCAGCGATGCAATCGGATTGTATAAAATCAGCGGACTACTGGATGGTGAATACACAATTTCGTGCCAGAAAATAGGATTCACAGCCCAGCCTTCGCACAAGATCCTGAAAATAACCTCCGGTGTAACCGACACGCTCCATTTTACACTTATTGCCGAAAATAATTCGATTATCGGAAGCGTGATTGATGGGCATTCGAGACCGCTGGCAGCGGTAAAAATCAATGCCTGGAATGACATCGCAAGCGACAGCGCAACAACCGATCTCAACGGGCAATTCAGCATTACCAACCTGGTTGACGGCGAGTATCAGGTATTGGCGCAGCGTTCGGGCTACCGCCTTCCGACGATCCAGCAGGTGACGCTCAGCGGCGGGCAGCCGGTTGAGGTGAGTTTCATTCTGAGCGCTATTCAAAACACGATTTCGGGATTCGTACAAAATGCGGCTTCGTCAGCACCTGTTGCGAATGCAATGGTCATAGCAACTAATACTGCGGGAAGTGTTTACAAAGATACAACCCTTGCCAACGGCAGCTTTCTGCTGGAACTGCAACCCGGCGAATATCACATCAAATCTGAGAAATCCGGTTTTGAAAGCAGCCCGGAAGTGCTGGTTTACCTGGCAGCCGGCAAGTCGATCGTCCAAAACCTGCTGCTGACACCGATTTACAGCACCAGTTCCATCTCCGGGACGGTTCAACGAAAAGGAATGCCGGTCGAAGGTGCAAGCATCGCCTGTCGTTCGCTTACGGATGCCTCGTTTCACAAGTCCACCAACTCGAGCGCCGATGGATGGTATCACTTTTCAGGCTTGAGTGTACCCGGATCGTATATTTTAGAAGCCAGCAAAGACGGTCTGATGACTCTGGTATCACCTAAGTAGTTGCTCATAAATAACCTAACTATTTTTGGTTGAATTACAACATTAAGAATGATATTCCGATAATTTTTCAAATCATATA
>JAFGMA010000117.1 GCA_016927835.1 Candidatus Zhuqueibacterota bacterium
CAATCCCCTAATAAAACGGCTGAGATTGCTTCGGCACAAAAAACGCTCCTCGCAATGACAGCTCAAAGGTAGTTCTCGGACAGACACATTATAGATAAACGAGATCGGATGATCGTCCCGCAAATCGTCACCAATATGTTTTCTGCCTCCTATAAAATGCATCCCTCCGGTTTTCTCACTAAAATTATCGACTGCAACCGTACCATCGTGACAACTCAGGCAGAGTTTCGATGACGCGTCCGGCTGCGCGGGAACTGCGTCCAGCGTGGCGCTTTGATAGACTGAAAATAGGGCTTCCGAGTTGCATGATTCCAGAATGGTGCTTTTAGTAGTGCCATATCCTCATTTTGTGGTATATGGCAGACCACACAGACTTTTCCGCTGGTATTCCAACTCATATCAGAAAAATCGTGTGCGGAATTTGCAATGTCTTGTCCAAACGCCTTAAGAATAACAACTAGCTGCAATCCAATAATCCAAAAGAATAGCCTGGCTTTCATATTAACCTCTCATGTTTACATTGCATTTATTGATCGAAATAACCATCTGCCTGCCAGCTTAAGTTTTGAAGCCGCAACGCAATTATTTCTTCAATTATCGTCTTCTGCAATGAAAACATTCAATTCTTTTGGTGCTATGCACGATATAGACCGAATGAAAAGCAAAACAAAGGTAGTGAGCCTATATACATTACAAAGTGCAATTTATGAAAGGATTGCACACCAGTCTGGATCATGGATAGTTATTGCCAGACAGCTGAATCTTGCCTTTGCTTTTTTAATTCAGCTAGCATAACAAATTAGGGCTTAAAAAAACGCATTTACTTATCATGACACGTCAGACACAGCGCGCTGCCTGCGTTCGATTTTCTAAGCAGTTTCGCAACGCCGCTGCCGTTGTGTACATCATGACATGAGGCACACTGCATTTTGTCACCGATCAACATATCCTCAGCAATGGTGCCGCCTAAACCGGAATTCTTGGTTGATGGATCGTGCAGACCGCCGTCACTACTTGCCAGACTGGAATTATACGTCAATGAAATTGGGTGATCGTTTCCCAAATTCGTACCGACAAGCGCGTTGCCGGTCATATAATGCGATCCGCCGCTCTGATTGCCATAGTTGTCGACAGCGATCGTACCATCGTGACAGCTCAGGCACAACTTGGCAGATGCATCCGGCTGACCGGTCGTCGCATCCATCGTCGCGCTGACATAGGTGGTAAAAGTAGCTGTGGTTGTTTCATGATTCCATAGCGGCGCATTCGTCACTGTAGCATCTGCATTATGAGGCGTGTGACAGACAATGCATATTTGACCGGAGGTATTCCAGCTATCATTTGAAAAATCATGGGCTGATCCCTGGATGTTCTGGCTCATAGCTATCGAACTGAGAAGCAGCAGGATTCCGAGTACCAACGTAAGTCTGAAATTAAGCATGCGACCTCCTTATGGGTTTATTGTGTTACAGAATTTATTGGAATTAATTTTCATAATGCTTTTTGCGCTGAACTGGTTATTTTTATTTGATTCCTGATTTCGGTTGTCGAAAGCTGAGAGAATAAATAGTTTCCTATTCCGACTAATGTTAGCATCCAAATGCCTTTCCGGAAACCTGCAAACTAATTATAGCTTCTTGGATTATGATTCCAGCCATGGCAATTCAGATAGCATCGCCCTGCAAAAGTACCATCATCAATAAATTCGAGCCTACCCATCCTTCCGGTGCTTTTGCTGACGACCGAAGTATTGAAATTAATTAGATGCGAATGACCTTGGACACCATGCGGATCATGGCAAACATTGCAGGGCGTGCGCACATCGACAATATGTTTTCTATGCACTTGTCGCGCATGTTCCGTGCTTCCGTTATTAACAATTGCGTTGCGATCATGGCACTGGTAGCACAACTCATACGCCTGATAGGATTCGCTGGTATAATCACCCGTTAGATAGCGATATTTCAGGATGGGTGAATAGACGGAACCGTGCGGGCCGTTTGCAGAACTATTATTGCTGGCGTGACAATCCGTGCAATAAATAATACTGCTTTCACTCAAGGGAGAAATTAAGCTTGGTACGTAGCTGTTTCGTCCTGAATTTTCCACCGGGTGGAACGATGGATTCGACGGATTAAATTCAAGTCGGACATTGGTTTGATAAATTTGTCGGCTGGTATGACTACCGGGTTTGTCGGGGCTGTCAGCGTGACAGCGATAGCAAAGCTCGTACTCATATCGAATTGAGGCTACGGCATTGCCCTGGGAATCAATACCGGGCACTCCGGAGATTTTCCCGCCGGCGTCCGGTGCAGTTGCCCCGGAGCTGTTGACAGCGTGCGGATTATGACAGTCCGTACACTCGACATGCCGAATATTCACCAAAGCGCTCTCCTCCGGATCGTGCAACTGCGCATAACTATACACATCGTGGCGATAGGTCTTGTTTAAATCGGATTGAATATCGGTAGACGCTACATTCCCATTATGACATTGCAGACAATTATTTTCTTCGGGCAAATAAAGAGTCAACCGTACCGCTCCCCCGGCATTGTGCGGTTGATGGCAGTTTTCGCAACCATTTTCAGAGACCGTGTTGTAACCGGCATGCTGCCAGGGATTGCTCCCGGATCCATTCCAGATAGCAGGCGACAGGCTATGTTCGGAAGCCGCCCAACCGTTTTTCTGATGGCAATATAAACACAAATCCGAATGCTGCGTACTGGCGACGAGAAAATTTCCGAAACTGTTATTATGCGGATCATGGCAAGCAGTGCATTGCAGTTTTTGATCGTCCAAATGAATCGGTACGCTTAATCCGGCTGGATCAACCAGTTCGCCATCCGAAGCTGCCAGGCTTGAATTATAGATGAATGAGACGGGATGATCATCGGATAAGTCGGTACTCAGATTACTTGAGCCGCCTGGAAGCACTGTTGTGCCGCCAGTCATATCAATAGACTGGTCACGGCTTAGTACCAAACCCAGCGCGATCGTGCCATCGTGGCAAGATAGACACAAGATGGAGGCGCCATCCGGCTGCCCGGCAGACGCCTGAATAGTGGAGCTTTGATACAATGCATAATGCTGACCCGGAGTATTTCGGTTCCAGAGCGGTGCCTGTGGACTACTGCTGTGTGGTGTATGGCAGAAAATGCAAATCTCCGATTCATTGGTAGCCCGGATGGTTCCCGAACCTGTGGCAGAAAGATTGTGGGGTGTATTCACAATGGATTGTGAATATGTTCCGATGAATCGCAATAAAATAATCAGGATGACAAAGAAACAGGTTGATTGGGTTCTCACTGTATCGCCTTTAGCTGGAATATCTGGATCCGGTTGTTATAAGTATCCGCAACATAGATTTTGTTTTGTCGATCGATGTAAATACCTGTTGGCATCCAAAACTCGCCAGGACTATGACCCTGGTGTCCGAAATGTTCCAGGTAATTTCCATTAGCATCAAATATCTGAATGTTGTGGAACAAGCCATCCACAACAAAGATGTGTCCGAACGTATCGCAGGCAATGCCTTTTGGTCGGGCTAAATCACCACTTGCATCCCCTGATTTCCCGAAACAACTAACTGCAACGCCCTGTGGATTCAATCTCTGGACGCGAAAATTCATCGAATCGACGACATATATATTTCCAATACCGTCAACCGCTAGAAATGTCGGAAAATTGAACTCACCCAATCCTGTCCCGTGTCGCCCGATTGATTTCACAAAACATCCATTCGGGTCGAATACGCTCAGTCGATGTGCTGCTGTTTCCGCCACATAAACATACTGAGTAAAGGCGGAGTAAACAATGCCGGTTGGTTGTTGCAGCGAGTCATTTTTGTTGAAGATAGCTGCCTCTTTGCCGGACGACGGTTGTAGAAAAACCATATTCCGCTGCGAATCCGTGAACAGCACTGTTCCATCAGGGAGCGATGTCAGCCCGATTAGCGACTGGCATTGCTGCTGAACGATGGAACCGTATTTTTGCATTGTGAGATTAACGGTTACCAGCGAGCGCGTTCCCTGATCGAGAATTATGAATTGCTCATCCGAAACGTGCAATACGGACATGGGCTTAACGAGTTGATCATTCACTTTCCCTACCACCAGATCAAATAACTTATTGAAAAACGGACGATTCTTAGCAAAGTCAGCGGCACCTTGAATCTGTCCGGTATAGCGAATAGTATAATCCGGTGTTTTGAGCACGGTTGCAGATGATGCGCTCGTTTTGAGGCTCAGTACGACAATAGTAAGCACAAAGACGAAGGAATGAAGGCAGCGAGTGAACGAGAATGCCATAAGCCGATCTGCATTTTATAAATTTATTTTAATTCAAATCCAAAACTTCTGAAATATTTTGCTATTTTGGTAAATGCTGCGGATAAATCTTCTGCTTTGATTAAACGCTTTTCAGGCATATTCATAACAAAAGGATGCGGGGGTAAAAAAGTCATTGCAATTTGCACAGGCTGTTTCCCTGAATCCTTTATTTTAATAGCAAGAGAGTATTCAATCCATTCTTTTGATTGAATATGTTTCCCATAAATTGATTCTGTCGATTGAAAAATAATTTTAGATTTATTCATACTGTCTTTGAATATGCAATTTTTTGTTACTCATCATGCCCGCTATAATCTGGATATTGTTCCGGTGATTCACCTTTCATTTCGATTATAATTTGGTATTGTAAACCTTTTTTTCATCAAGAGTTAAGGAGAATAATTGAGTCTTTGATGCGTCATATTCTTTTGGCAAATCTCAGATTCACCTTGAAGATATAAATTGAAATTGTTTTCATAGCTTTTCGATCTTTTTGTGTAATCCAATGAATTTAACATTTCTTAATATATAAAAAATTTTTCAAATGTCAAGTGAAAATAGATGAATGCGTTGAAATCTGAATAGACAAGATATCTCCGCTCTCAGGATTTTTGGGATGCATGGTCTGCAAGACCTGATCGACTGAATTGCTTTTTATCTGAGCGGGGTAGCAGAAGGATCCCGTAGGGCGACTGGAGTTGCCCCCCCGGAAATGGCGGTAAACAGAAACCAGTAGCCAACCCATTGCGTCACACTCAGATTCAAACCGGTGATCGCGATGATTCAGCGAATTGGTTTCAGGATAATCAATGAAGGTTGGTAATTTCCTTCGGTCAATTCCGTGTCGGGGATGCCTGCCTTGCGCTGCACCGACTGAGTCACTGCCCGTTTTTTTTCAAAATTGTACTTGATTCTTTTTCAAGCAATCATTATTTTGCAGCCGTAAAAAAAACTGGTTTTGCATGGAAGGAGCCATCGGTTGAAAAAAGTTATTTTGATTATTTTAATTACCTCGGGCATTTTCACCACATCGCTTTTTTCCGGGGAAAATATTGTCGATCAACTGCAAAACCTGGCGGATGAATTTGGCGGAACTATAGGCGTGGCGGCTAAAAATCTGGAAACCGGCGAAAGCATATCCCTGAATTCACAGCAGAAATATCCCGCCGCCAGCGTGATTAAGGTTCCGGTGATGGTGGAATTTTTTACCCGGGTTGCGGAAGGTAAAATAGACCCCCAGAAATATGTGGCGCTGACGGATACGAACAAATGGGGCGGTTCCGGTGTGCTTCAATATTTCGATGGCACCACCCGAATCAAGCTCATCGATGCGGTGACGCTGATGATCATTCTCAGCGATAATACCGCAACCAACCTGGTCATCGATGCGCTGGGAGACTCGCACCGGGAAAGGCTGGATGCGGTGAATCGCCGGATGAAGGCGCTGGGATTGGAAAATACGCGATTGTTGAATAAAATGATGTCCTGGGAAACCAAAACCGATTCGCCCGAATCAATCCGCTATGGTGTCGCTGTAACCACGCCGGCGGACATGGCGCTGCTGCTGGAAAAAATTGCTCGTCGCGAAGCAGTATCCCCGGCGGCTTCGGCGATGATGATCGATATCATGAAAAAACAGCAATATGATGAGATGATCCCGCGCTTCCTGCCGCTCGAAACCGATAGTATTGAAATTGCGCATAAAACCGGCAGTGTCACCGAAGTGCGCAATGATGTGGCGATTATACATACAATGCACGGCGATTATGTACTCAGCATTTTCTGCGATGATTCACAGGATCATCGATACAGCGCTGACAACGCCGCAACACTCGCCGGGGCAAAAGCTTCAAGATTGATCTGGAACCAT
The DNA here is from genome assembly GCA_016927835.1 of Candidatus Zhuqueibacterota bacterium. Lineage (GTDB taxonomy): Bacteria > Zhuqueibacterota > Zhuqueibacteria > Thermofontimicrobiales > Sulfurfontimicrobiaceae > Sulfurfontimicrobium. The sequence continues at coordinate 6,199 of JAFGMA010000117.1, forward strand.
TTCACCGGGGACACGGGATACGACGTACCGAAACAAGCCGGGGGTATCAACTGGAACCATTTCCCGGGCGGACGCTGGGCAAAACTGCGATTGGCACACGCGCCGTTTCCGCATCCCGACCGCAGCCAGGGTTTCACCAATTCAAAGGAAGAATATTTTCCTTTCAAAGGGCACTATGATGAGGGAAGCGCCGTGGTCATTATCCCGGATGACTGGCAGGAGACCGGCGACGGCACAAACCTGGTGCTGCATTTCCATGGTCACCGAAATCATGTTTTGAATGTCCTGGAGCAATTTGAACTGCCGCAGCAACTGATCGCAGCTCGTAAAAATGCAATCCTGGTGCTTGCGCAAGGTCCCCAAAATGCACCCGATTCTTTCGGCGGGCACATGGAAGAGCCTGATGGTCTGAAGAATTTTGTAACCGAAATTCTGGTACGATTAAAAACGGATAGGCTGATTTTCAAACCGAAGGTGAATAAGCTGATCATTTCCGCTCATAGCGGCGGCTATCGTCCGGCAGCATTTGTACTGGATACCGGCGGGATGACTGAAAAGATCGCTGAGGTGTATTTATTCGACGCATTTTATGGGCAGCACGATAAAATTTTCAACTGGGTGAATCGATATCAGGGCAGGCTGGTTTCGATTTATACCGAACATCTGGCAGAGGCGCATCGGTTGTTCATGGCACGCCTGAGTGAAGCAAATATCGAATTCAGTACCGATCTTTCCGAGAATGCCCGATTGACATTCTACCCGACCACAGTCGCGCACAACGATGTTATCTTTGCTAATTTCAAACGCTATTTGAAAAGCGGGAGGCTGGAAAATATTGAATAAAAAAATCATCTCCTATTGGGAAGGCAAATCTGTGTTAATCACCGGTGCTTCATCCGGGTTGGGTCGGGCAGTTGTTGAAGCGCTGGCTCCCTATCATATAAATTTTTGCTTGCTCAGCCGGCGGGAAGAAAAACTGAATTCACTCGCTGGCAAACTCAGCGACGGCGGTAGTTCATTCTGGGTTCGCAAGTGCGATGTTCGTGACCGGGCGCAGGTGCTTTCGGCGGTGAAAGATTATCACGCGAGTGCGGGACGCATCGATGCGGCGTGGGTGAATAGCGGCATTTCGGGCGATACGTCTTTTCCTCGCTGGGACTGGGACCGGGTGGAATCGATTATCAATACCAATTTGTACGGCTCACTTTATACCATCCGCGCCTGCCTCGAGGTGATGCTGCCGCAAAATTCTGGCACCATCATAGGGATCGGATCAGCCGCTTCCATGCGCGGACTCCCCACACGGGGAATTTACAGTCTCACTAAAATCAGCCTGCACTATTTCATCGAGAGCCTGGCAGCCGAGTTGCCGCAAATTCAATTCACCATGATTCACCCGGGATTCGTCGATACGCCCATCAATCGAAAAGGGAACTCGAGGCGTATCTGGCTGATTTCTGCGGAAAAGGCTGCGGATATGATGATCACAGCCGTCGCCCGCCGAAAGAAAATTTATATCTATCCCTGGCGCATGAAGCTGCTGTATCGACTGGCGCGAGTGATCCCGACCTCGATTTATGCGGGGATTGCGCGGAAAACCGTAAGCTGGCATCGAAAAAAAGAAGAATGATTTTCTCATTTTCAAACGATAAGCATGTGAACGCTTATCAGATTTCCACCTACAATAACTTATAACTTCGAGACCATGGAAAGTTATTTCGCTCTTTTCTTTATCATTTCATTGGGGATAATCCTCGGACGCACGCGCATTAAAGGGCTTTCGCTGGATATTTCCGCCGTGATTTTTGTTGCCCTGATACTCGGGCATTATGGAATCGTTATTCCGGCTGATTTTCAAAAAGTCGGGTTGATCTTGTTCATTTTTACAATTGGCATCCAATCGGGACCCGGTTTTTTCGAATCATTCCACAGAAACGGCATCAAGTTGATCCTGGTTGGCTTTTCGCTGTTGATCACCGGTTCTTTTATAACCGTTGTATTGGCATGGGTGTTTAAAATTGATTTTAAACTCGCGGTGGGCATGTTCACCGGCGCCTTCACCAGTACGCCCGGGCTTGCTGCTGCTATCGACAGTTCGAAATCGGTAATGGCTTCCATCGGGTATGGAATTGCCTACCCTTTCGGCGTCATCGGCGTAATTCTATTCGTCCGCCTGGTGCCGCGTGTTTTAAAAGTCGATATCGATGCTGTTGCTGCAAAGTATGATCAAGAAACATATTCGGAATTTCCCCTGATTAACAATCAAAATTTCATTGTGGAAAATGAAAATATCGATGGCAAAACGATTGGTGAACTCGAACGATTGAATATGACCCGTGCGCATATTTCGAGGATTATGCACGACGATGTTGCCATCACGCCCAATATGGACACCGTGTTGCGCAAGGGAGATCTCCTGAAAGCGGTTGGGGACGAAGATGCCTTGAAACAAATTAAGCTGCTCATCGGGCGTCCGACGAAGAAAGATATCCCGTTGAGCAGGGGGTATGATGTCCAGTGGGTGCTGGTTACCAATAAGCGGATTGTGAATAAAAAACTGGCTCAGCTTAATTTATTCGCGTTTTATAATGCAACGGTCACCCGCATCCGAAGAAGCGGCATTGAAATATCACCCAAACCGCAGAGTCAAATACGTTTCGGCGACCGTTTGCTGGTTGCCAGTGATAAAGAGAACATGAAACGCGTGACAGAATTGCTGGGCAATGAGGATAAGCGCCTTTCAGAAACCGATTTTCTACCGATTGCCCTGGGCATCGTAATCGGAATTTTATTGGGTAAGTTGCGAATTCCGCTTTACGGAAACGTCACTTTCAGTCCGGGAATAACCGGTGGCGTCCTGATCGCGGCGCTCATTTTGAGCCGAATCGGCAAAACCGGACCAATCATCTGGTCGATGTCCGGTCCGGCGAATCAGCTTTTGCGCCACCTGGGATTACTGTTTTTCCTGGCTGCCGTTGGTACCGATGCCGGTGTGCACCTTGAAGAAACGATCATCGAGCACGGTTATAAATTATTCCTCATCGGGATTTTCATCACCCTCGTGCCGATGATTGTAGGTGTTCTTATCGGACATTATAAATTCAAGCTCAATTTTCTCACCCTGCTGGGGGTAATTACCGGCAGCATGACCAGCACCCCGGGATTGGCAGCCGTTGATCCGATGACGGATTGCAATGCACCACATGTGGCTTACGCAACGGTTTACCCCTTCGCACTGGTGATGGTTATCATCTGCGCCCAGATTATCGGCAAGCTCTAACCTGAATTGAGCGATTGGCTTTTAGCTAATTAAATTTCAATTAGTTAAAATGATCCAAGTTTATCGCCCAACAGGTGAAATGATTTATGCGACGTAAGTCTTGATAAACTAAGCGCCAAAAGCCAGCAACCAATCGCCCATTTCAGGTCTAAATAGTGTCTGTCCGAGAACTACCTTTGATCTGTCATTGCGA
>JAFGMA010000118.1 GCA_016927835.1 Candidatus Zhuqueibacterota bacterium
AGTAAGTTATGAGATTGCTTCGTCGCTCGTACCTCGCTACTCGCAATGACAAACTAATGTTACTTTTTAACCCTTAACGAGTATATTAATGATATGCTTCCATATTCATGTTAATTCATTTTCGTTGCGAATCACCCGATCATGCTAATTCGGTTGCCAGTTTCTTTTACCCCGTGTATTGTTTAAATGTTTATCTGTTTTGATGATTGCATTTGAAATTTTCCCATTAATTTGGGAATCAGCATACGGCGTCGCATTTTTCGGTAATGTTCAGGGATTTCATATTCCCCCTGTAGAGAAAATTCATGAATTTTCTCTGTCATCGTTTGAAATACGGATAGTTGGCAGCCGCCTGCGGTTCAGTGGAAGTCATGGTCGAGGTGATATGAAAACCCGGACGTTCCCAATAATACAGCAATCCGTTTTCCGCTCCCACCAGCAAATCCGGCACGCCGTCACGATTCCAGTCCGCAACCACCGGTCCGTCGGTGTGCCCCATCAGCGTTTGCGAGATGACGCGCCCCATGTATTGCAGCACGATTTTTCCATCTTTTTCGCCCACGTTCTTCATCCAGTCCATCGCCGGTTTGGATGAAAAAACCAGATCCCGTAATCCGTCACCATCCCAATCGGCAAAGGTGATTTTCAGCCGCCCGCTGCTCGAGCCAGTGCGTTGATTCAGCAGGATCGGTTCACCCGAAGGGTAGACAAAATTTCGCTGCGGTGGCGCCAATCGCAGCGCGCCCTTTCCATCGCGAAAACGCACGTAGACCGCCAGATAACCTTCGTGGTCGAGCATGACCAGATCGTTCAGTTGATCGTTATTGAAATCCATGATCATCGGCGAGGTGCGCCACGGCGCCAGCAGTTCGTTTCCGCAGGCTTTGCCGGGAATCCATTGCGGCTTGAGTGGCGTCCCCTGCCACGCCACCTCAACCGGCTGCGCGGCGGTGAGTTTGGGCGATTTCCGGCTGCCAATATTTTCGTACCACAACAGATTGCCATGATGATGGTTCGCCAAAATATCGGGCAAATCATCGTGATTCCAGTCGCCCGCGTCAATGGTAGTGTAACCCCAGGTGGCGCCGGGCGGCAACACCCGGATGTCCTTGCTATTCGCTTGCAGCAGCACCGGCGCAGCCCATTTCGGATTTTTACCGCCGAGGTTTTTGATGAAACCAATCTGCCCAACCCCGTTGCCGTAAAGGATGTCGTCCAGACCGTCGCCATCCCAATCGAACACCCGCGTCGCTGCCAGCGCGCCACAATCGACGAAGCGTGCTTTTTGCTGAAAAAATCGCGGGGGCAGGAATTGCGGAACGCCTTCTGCCGGCTTGCCGCTATTTTTAAGGAGCGAAATTTTGCCATCTTCATCCCCGGCAATCAGATCGACCCAGCCGTCTTTGTCCCAGTCAATCGCCGTCGAGTGGATCGTCGCCAGAGAAACCATTTGAATCGGCGCGCCATTGTGCTGCAAAACCTGACCCTCTGCAAACCTGTAGCAGGATTGGGTGCCGGTATTCTCGAAATAGAGAAAACAATCATCCGCGCTCCGAATTGAGATAAAGTCGAGGTCACCGTCATTATCATAATCCGCAAACAGCGGTTTCAGCGCCAGCCCCTGCGCCAGGGATTCACCATTTTGTTTTATGATTTTTTCCGGTTTGCAATAAACCGGCTGCGCGTTGCTCCCGGTGTTTTTCAAATAGAAAAGCTGATTCTCCTTTTTATAAGCAGCATAAGCTTGTTCCCTCGCAGCGGCGCCAATCCCGCGCAAGTCTGCCAATTGCGGCGTTTGAGCCGAACAGACCAAATCGACCAATGAATCACCGTCAAAATCGAGCAGTTTCCACTGCGTGTTTTTATAAAAATGGAGCACTGCATAGCCTTCAGTCGGCAGCGTCACTTCGTTTTTGTCCCAAAACACGTTTTGTGGGACGTCTTTGTAGATCAGCAACTGCTCCCGCACGCGATCCGGCGTTAACACGTGCACATGCCCATTCACCCGGGATACGTCGAAACAACTGCCGTCGTACCCCAACCGAAAACGCGCCGAGGAAACCCGCATCGCCTGCCGGAAGATGGGCATTTCAACATTGCCCGACAGATTTTCGAAATAGAACACCCCGGACTCCGCATAACAGCTCGATTCAGAGATGAGCAGGTCGTAGTCGCCATCGCTGTCGAAATCCAGCGGCATGGGTACGGCTTTGAAGCCGGCATCCAGGTCGACCAGGATTTCCGGATTATTGTATTCCAGTTTTCGCAATTCAGAGGAGGGTTGGCTGTCAGGTGAAGGCTGATTGCTGCACATCGTAACCATCAACGCGATGGCAGCGAGCAGGAGAATGGCGAATATTTTGAATTCGAACATGACCGAACCTTTGGAAAAAGGTTAGCGAATGGTTGGTTTGTTGTATCCTTTTTCGTTAAACGGCTGTAGTTTTTCCATCCACATGTCTTCAAGCAATTTTAATTCTTCGGTGTAATCACGTTTTAAATCATCTTTGGGCTTCAAATAGTCTAAAATTTCAAAGGAAAATCCCTCTTCCCCAACCTCATTAAACTCTTTTTGCATGTCTTTAATAGGATGAAGCCCATTCTTCAATTGAAATCTATGGCTATTCAGTTTTCCCGACAGGTTCTTTGCACTTCCGATAAACAGCTTGCCATTTCTGTTATTCTTTATTTGATAAATCCCCATAGGTTGAATGGTTTGTTTATAATTTTTTATCGCTTCTTTTTTATCCATGCGTTCTCCGTTTTTTGGCTAAGGATGTGATGACTAAATCGATGATATTTTGTATTTAACACTCGTTTTAACGCTCGTTCCCAGTCTCTGGCTGGGAATGCACCCTGGCGGCTCTGCCGCTTAGGTATTCGTCACAATTTGCCTTTTAACTACCACACCGAGCTGCACTCCCAACAAGACACGGGGAGTGAGAAAAAAAGTGTGACGTGGGCGGAATCAATGGGGAGACCGGTTTCATGATCTTGCACAATGGCGTAGTAGGCGGTGTAGTCCTGGGTGAATAAAAAAGTTGGGACAGCAAGAATTATTATCAAAGTAAACAAAAATTTACAGAACGAAAAGGTAATGGTTTTATATTTCATTTTATTTCCTGTTTTTTTTGATAGGTACACTGAATTAATATGTCCACTCTTCGTTTGACCGTATAGAATTAATTCTATAATCTCTGGGTAGCTTGCTAAGAACTATACCATAAAGTGTATCATATTCTGGTACCTCTGGCTTTAATGTTTGGTCAATACCCTGATAGAATTTGGATAGCTTCCAACTCTCAGGACAGTCGTCTCGCTTAATATCTGCACGAAAGAAGACAGTATTCATAACTTCTTTAAGCTGCACATTTCTTATTAGCGTTGGGTTTCCTAACGCTGTGTATATCGAAATATTAACTGAGTCTGCTAAAGACCAATCTTTATCAATAAAATGTGTATATGTAGTTCCGTAACCTCCCATAGTAGTCCTCCAGTCGATTAGACCATAGAAATCCGAATCTTTAACAATTCCGTTATATCTTCCCTTTGTGTAAGCTGCCAATCCAGTCTGTATTACAGAAATCATTGTATCTCTATGGGCGTCATTAGGAGGATTGCTGAGGTGAAAAGATAGGATTTTATTTAATTCTGGAATTGGCATTTTTATCGGAAGATTATCATTCGCAAAATACACCCAACTAAGAAATCGAAGATCAATCAAACTATCCAGCAAATAGGCGTTAAGTGTCGTATCGGCTGTTAAATCCACAATCCGATTCCAAACATTCCATCCCTCGGACATAGCATGCAAAGTATCGATTCCGGCAATGCGGCGAATATAAATCTCAAAAGACCCGTCTGGCTGAGATGTTGTGCGGATGTTATCAGCATCTTCCATGTTTCTACTCCCCAACCAAACATCCGCATCAGCTACTGGTATTAAATCAGACCCAGTTCGGGAAGTATCAACAGCATAAACAAATCCTGAAATTAAAATATGACTTCTCTCCAGCGCAAAATAAGTTGTATCCGAAGCAATCGCTTGCTCCTGTTGGTGATAGTATTGCTTCGAGACACGCAGTGAAAGGTTATCCAAATTCTGCTGCGTAGTTTTTAGTATGTTCGATTGAGAGCTCGGATAGAGATTGCTGCTCGACATGATTTTCGGAATCAGTGCAAAAGGTTGCCCGCCGCTGCCAAGATTGACCATTTTGATGGATTGGGAATTATCCTGCGTTGCAATATTTAAAATATAAACACCTTTTGCCAGCGTATTCAATCCATCCAGCAGTAACCGATAGTGCCCGGGCTGCAACCGCCCCATTCCTGACATAACTTCCTGCCCGAGAATATTGTACAATTTATAGCTGACATCCCCATGTCGAGCGATGGTAAAAGGGATATTGGTGTGCTGAAACGCTGGATTGGGATAATTCTGCCGAACCTGAAAGGACGTGGGCAGGTGGGTGTCATTTGAAGTAACACTTGTCGCTGGTGCCTTTAAAATAGCCACGCCGTTGGTATCCGTAACCGCCGAATCGATTGGAATATTGTCCCGAAGCAGTGTGACGTGGGCGGAATCGATGGGGAGATTGGTTTCGAGGTCTTGCACGATGGCGTAGTGGGTGGTGTAGTCTTGTGCGTGGAGACTATTCAAAAAGGCAAAAAATAGAAAATATGCCAAAACGTGTTTTTGCAATTTCATATTCATTTCCCTTCTGTTTCAAATTTCACCTTCGTTCCCGGTCTCTGGCTGGAGTGCCCTGCTTGCGGGAATGCACCCTGGCGCCTCTGCTGCGTAGGTATTCGTTACAATCTGCCTTTTAACCACCAGGCGAGCTGCACTCCCAACAAGACACGGGGAGTGAGAAATTGGTTACTTGCTGTTCTCATTTACACGCTATGCTACCGCTAAACCATGGGAGCGAGCATAGCCTACAAACCAATAATCTCAACCGGCAGCAATCCTTCTATTCCGATATAATTGCGATAACTGGAGTAACGCCAATGCATCGGATCGTCTATATAACCCCGCCTGACTGGATTGTGATGCAAATAAGTTAATTTCTGATTTAGCATTTCAAGGCTGGTAATCAATTTCGGGTGACTACCTTCCTCCCAGAACTGATACTCTTGATCATGCTTATGCAATTTTTTAAAAAATTTGAGTTGTGATAAAACAAACTGGGAATTTTTTTCCAACAAATAATTTATGATCATTCTCGCGGTGTATGATTTAAAATTACGCACTTCTTTGGAAATATTCTCACCGGAAACTATTAAATGAAGATGATTTTCCATGATGACAAAGCCGTGCAGAACGAATCGTTCGTTCCGGATCATGAATTTGAGGGATTCCAGAATGATGCTGACAATAGCAGGTATTGAAAAAAAGGGCAGCCAGTTAATAATTGTGCATGTGATGAAATAAGGTCCATTGATATGAGTAAAATATTTATAGCGGCTACGTCCCATTTTTTCCTCCGTATTTTTGTGATATCTAGCAGGATGAAGTCACGCCTTATGAATCGAAATCCTCCAAAAAGCGCATAAAACTCTCGTTCCCAGTCTCTGGCTGGGAATGCCCCTTGACGGCTCTGCCAAATAGTTATTTGATACAACATACCTTTTAGCTACGAGGCGGAGCCTCTGGAATGCACTCCCAGCGAGACGATGGGAGCGAGAGCTAAAGCTCTATTTCTTCAAAAAGCGCTCCTGAAATGTTGGCGATTCCCCTGCCATTTTCAGAAAGATATCGAGATGCGTCAATTCGAACTCGGAGTCCAATTTGCTGATGATGCGCTTCACCCTGGCGACATCGCTGGATTCGCGCACATGGATCAGCAGAAAATATGGGCGTTCGGCATTGATTGCGGCGAGTTCTTGCAAATCGGCGACCGCCTCTTCTTCGGAGCGAGTCGGAGAGAGGTAGTAATCGTACGAAATGAGCGGCTTTTTATCCCGGATCGTAAACGTGTATGCCGGGGCATAGCCATTCAAAAAGCCAATCGCATCGGGCATGGCATCATAATAAAAATCAACCACTTCTTTTGTAAGCTCCGTATTTCCTTCAACAGTTGCGCCTTCGGAGTAGTCCATGATCTCGAACACTCGCAAATCGAGTGTTTTCATCAAATCGGCGGCGCGCGTCAACAACGGGGGCATAAATTTCGGGGGAACCGCTTTCGGGTACATATAGCCCGGTCCGGACAGGCAGCCGATGAAATAATCGTTGGGCGTTGCCATGGTATAAAAATATTCCATCATCGCCGGCGCCATCCAGGAGTAATTCATGATGACTTCCCATGCGTACGGGATTTCACCGCGACCCGGCTTCAGCCAGGCACCAATGCCCAGTCCGTCGGTTTGAACGCATGCCAGGTACACTTTCTTTTTGGGCTTAACCATTTTTCCGGGCTCAATATTATGCCGATTAGTGAATTTAAATCCCGGGGAAGCCGGCACCTGGCTGCTGAAACTCATATTGGGCAGCGTATGCAGTCCCTCCACCACATGCCCGTAATTCGAAGTGAGTTTCACATGATCGCGTTCCTTGTCCTTCACGTACGAATGCCAGCCCATCACCAGCGACATCGGAACCATTTCGCTGAGAAGTTTTTTCGCCAGTTCATATTCTGCTTCATCGGACGGTTTGGTTGACAGATCGTTGAAGAACACTTTGTTATAAATGCCCCAATCCGCAACACCCGGCTGCATGACGTTCCCCCCGGGTCCCCCCATCCAGACGATGAGTTTTTTATTGCAGCGATCCCAGTATTGTTCGTACGCCCAGGTGTAAATTTCAGCATCCGATTGCCCGTTGAATTTTCCGCGGAAATCCTCCACCATTTTCAATCCTGCTTTTTCAACCATCGGAATCTGATCCTCGCTCACCACGATCGCCTTTTCCAGACCTGCCACCGTGAATGCGACGATCAGCGAGGTGCGCCACGATTTATCCCAAACAATATAGCCGTTGACAACCTGCTTGAGCGCATTGACAGCCTGCTCTGCGGTTTTGAGTTGGGTGAAAGTATAGTTGCGCTCATTTTTATAAAAGTCAAAAACCGATGCGGTGTAATGAAAGGGGTAATTTTCCGGATAAATAAAGTAAAATTTTGGTCCGCTGGTATTTGCCACCCCCTGGAGACTGATTAAAAGCGCTTTTTCCGGTAAAAGTCCGTCGATCTCCCAGCCGTCCTCCAATTTCATATAATAGGCATTTTTGAAATCAACCTTTTTCAAGATGTATTTTATCGCCGAATCGTTTTTTCGAGTTGAGCGAACGATTTTGTAGGTGATGAGTTCTTTATTTTCGGATAAAGAATAGGTGTGGGTGCATGTTACCGGTGATTCGCCCTGGGATCCGCGAATCTGAAATTTCTCTTCGAGCCGGAGCACACTTCCGCCATTCAGCCAGACCGCTTTGATTTCACGGTGCTCTCCCACCGGCATGGAAAGCCCCATAAACACATTGGTGGGGAATACGCGGTCGGAAATGGGAATCGTGTTTACCGAGCCGCCTGTTGTTAACCTGAGCGTATCGGCAAAGCTGCGGTTGGTGCCCCATTTCTGGATCAGCGTCAGTTGGGATGCGTTTTGTTGAATTTCAAGTGACAGGGAACCATACAGGTCGATATCACTGCTCTTGTCGTTGATGATTGTCCATTTCCCCTCGAATTCAGCCAACCTCTGGCTGCCCGCTGTGCTTGCAAAAATGGTTAAAAGTAACAGCAAGATGAGTGCATTGCATCGTGTTGATCTCATGGTAGTACCTCCTTCATTGCACGATGATTAAGAGCTATAAAGAAAATAGCTTCGCAAATTAATTAGTGTCTGTCCGAGAACTACCTTTGATCTGTCATTGCGA
>JAFGMA010000119.1 GCA_016927835.1 Candidatus Zhuqueibacterota bacterium
AATTGACTTGATTTTTTGATGTAAATAAAAAAATCCGTTAAAATCCGCTGCATCCGTTTAATCGGTGTTCTCATTCTTTCTTCGCTTTAAATTTATCATGGCAGAAAAATGACTGCAATTGTGAGAAGATAATTAGCCTTTCTAGCCTTTCAGAGGTTCGTAATCCTTGAAAGGCTATATTCCTTCCAATAACGGATGGATTATTTTTAGGTGTGCTTTCAGCTTGACATCGCTGAATTAGCGGAATCATTTCGTTAAAAAAAATTGCGATCCATTTTGAATGATACAAATCGCAACGATTTTGATATTTTAAAACAAACGCCTAGCTGCCATCGCCTGTCACATAGAGCCAGCGCCCTGTTCGGAAATCCGCGGATAGATTGAGCCGACTATTCGAGAAGGCAATCGGGATGGCTTCGCCTTTTGAACCGGGTGACGTGCCTTCGAGATAGGCTTTGATATGCTTTCGATTGGTTTTCAAGGGAATCGACAGATCGTCGGTTCCTTCACGAAAAATCTGGAAGAATGCCTGATTCGGGAGCTGTCGGTTTTTTGATACCGGGGTCCAGGCAATGTAATCTTGCTTTTCCTTTGCGAATTTATAATGTGTACCATTAATTTTAATTCCATCGCAATCATGCCCTTCGAAAGCGATGAGTTGCCCGGTTTCATCGACATTAAATGCGAGTATGAGTCTGCCTTCAAAAGTTACTTCATGCCCGTTAATTTTGAATTGCTGAAGATGAATGCTATCATTCGGCAGTGGATTTTGTTCAATTATTTTGCGATCTTCCTCTGTGTTACGGGCAAATCCTCCTGGCCAGCTTTCCGCATGGGTCCGATAATGGCGAGTGATGATGGTCGTACCGTTCGGAAAACGGGTGCATAAATAAGGGGTTGTCCGGGACAGAGCTTCAGTATTATCATTGACACCAGGAAAAATCCCTGTGGGCGGATAAGCATTCAAAGCAAATAAAATTTCAAAGAGCGAACGCTGTTCCTCTCCCAGCGAAGCTGATTGATCGTCACGCGGGCGAAAGCCGAGGAAACAGGCGTTACCTTTCAAGGTTCCGACTACAGAGTTATTGACTCGAGCCATAATTTCGGTTCCCGGCGAGGGTGTCACGGGATAAATGCGATCGACGGTGAAGTCGGTGAGGATGGTCTGACGGGGAACGGGAGCCAGCTTGTTTTCAAACGTAATTGTTTTTCCGGCAGCGATGTTGCCAAAATACACGGACGGCTGAAAGGTTACGCCGAAGAGCTGCTGCCATTGCTCCAGGCAGGAAGCCTGATTGCTATCCATGAGCGGCGGCGGTCCTGACCACAGAACCGTTCCTCCTTTGCTGAGCATGGTTTGCATGAAGTCCAGAAGTCCGGCTTTAGGCAGTGGCTCAAACAGGGTAACCAGCGTTGTGAATTTGCGGTCAGCAATTCGGATGGCGCCGGATTCATCCAATTCCGCCAGCTCCAGCAATTTTTCAGCGGTGATATAATTGGCATATCCGTATTGAACCATCCAACTTCCGAAGCGCTCATCGCAGGCGACCAGGCTCATCGGATAAAGGAGCAAAACCTCCACATCGCGATGCACATTTTCAGTAATTGCTTTTATGGTATGAGAGGCGCTTGCACCGTAAGCGCTCACGATTGCGCCGATTCTTTCCCTCACCGGTTCGGGCATGCCCCAGTAGCCAGTATAAGCATTGGGATAGCGATTGAGTATTCCGAGCGAGCTGGCAATCGCAGAACCATAATAATTGCGATCGGACCAGCCGCCTTCCGGATGATCAGTTCCGTTTCCTGTCAGGAACTCTCCCCATTTGAAATAGTCATAGCAGGCAGAGGCTGCCTGGTGCACCGTGTTGGACCAGATGAAATTCGGCGTGTATTCATATTTATAGCGATTCGAATTTTCGCCTCCCGCGTCCCAATGATCGATTGTCGGGCTTTGCGCCCAGGTAGCGTGCGCGCGTGAGAGCAAATCTTTGCCATACAATTTTTCCGCATACATTTTAGCAGAGACAAACAGATCGACTACCTGAGTATTCAGCAGCTTGTAATAGCGATCTCGAAACAGAAATGTATTGTGAATATCCGATGGTGAGGCTCCCATCACGAACTGGCAATTTTTTCCGGCAGAAGTGGTTTGAAGATACGGGCGCGGTCCGCAGATGAAATACAGCATATATTTATCAAAATCAACGTATTGCGTTCCGAAGCGCCGGGCGTATTCATTTGCCAGGTGTTTCGTGACATAGCGTAAGGAAAACTGACCATTGTCATGATGATTGAAATAATGCCAGTCTTGCTGGATATGCATTTCATCCGAATATAGCGCATTCAAATTGATTCCGGATGCTTTGTATTTATCAAGCAGGTGGGTCAGAAACAACGGAGCGTTGGGGCTAAAGTAGTCCATTTCCGGTGAAATGTAGCTCAGAAGAACAAAGACGCGGTCATAGCCTTTCACTTTGCCGCTGCCATCATGATAGACTCTGATGCGTCTGGCGCGAAATCCGCTGCTTTCCGGGCTTTCTGTGCCGGGAAAAGTTTCAATGTTGACTCCGGACGTAATCTCAATGATTTCTTTCGGATCTACGGCAAAGCATGACCCACCGGCAAACTCTTTGCCCTTGAATGCGAATGCCCGCAAATCGGATCGCTCGAGGCGAAACTTTCCTTTATTATTACTCCATGCCAGTTGTTCCCACAGCATCACACTGAATTGACCTGTTTCGGGATCGCGTAAATCGCTTTTGAAATGCAGCCAGCGCCCTGATTCGCCATTGCTGAATTTGGTAAAAGCCGGACCTAATTCCAGCGGACTCAACAGGCTGAGTTCGAGACCCAGTCCGTATTCTTCTAAAAAGTTACTAATCGTTTGAATGCGCTCGATATACTCATCTGAATCGGGCAAGAGAGTTCGCTCATCGCCGGCATCTTTTCGATATTGCCGGAAAAAATTATCAAAAGCGAGGATGACTGTATGGCACCCGCGCGTTTTTGCCTGTTCACGAATTTCGCGCAAGCTTCCATAGCGAGTTTCGAAAGTGAGACTCAGGTTGATTTTTTTATCCGGATCCTGCAAATCAAGCAATTGCTGATCGCTGGTCAGAATGATCGCCTGACGAGGCAGGTCAAATTGCCACTGACGCGGAAAGGTGAGTAACAATTCTTTTTGCTCCTGTGTGAAAGATATGGGGGTTAAGATGAGCGTGATCAGGTAGCACAGCAGTTGTATGATAGGTCTCTTGGTGTTCATTTGGCTTCCCTATAAATTTAATAATCAATGTTGTTGGCGACGCTGCATTTGCTTTTGAAGTTATGTTTCTTGAAGAATGATCTTTACAACCATGTCACATCGAATCATAAGAGAAAGGAATTCATGCGTTAACGTCAATCGCAAGCACACAATTGAAATGAATCACACGGAAATTCAGGTGTTTCAATTACAATATTGAAAAAGAAGTGCATGCCGCAAAAAAAATCCGACGGATTACACAATTGTATTTCGTATGTTTTAATCTGATATATAGCAAGAATTTATAGGAAGCTGGTCAGCAAATGCACTGCCCGTCGCCTGAACGAAACAACGCTTTGAAAGCTGATTAATCAGTTAAGCCGTTATGTTCAATAACCTTTTTGTACCAGTGTGCACTGTCTTTGAGTATTCTTTTCTGCGTCGGATAATCGACATATATGATGCCGAAGCGCTTAGTATAACCTTCCACCCATTCGAAGCCATCCAATAGCGATCTCACGAAATATCCAGCCAGAGGGATACCTTTTTGGATTGCCCGATGAGCCTGGGCAAAATGGCTGCGGAGGTAGCTCACCCGTCTTGGATCGTGCACTTCACCATTTTCAGACATGTTGTCCCGAAATGCTGCACCATTTTCAGTGATATAGATTTTTTTCGGATGATAGCAGTCATTCACAAACTCCAGGATTTCGTGGAGCCCGTCGGGATATATTTCCCATCCCATAGCTGTATAGTCCGCAGATGGCGGCTTGATAGTCTCCAGTCCCCAGATGCTTTTATAGGGTGCATTTCGAACGATATCGCGCATATAATAATTGACCCCGAGAAAATCGATATCCGCAGCAATAATTTTCAAATCATCAGGTTCGATCATTGGGAACAAACCGGTATTTTGATATGTGGTTTCAAGTTCTTCCGGATAGCGCTTATTGAAAATGGGTTCTAAAAACCATCCGCAAAAATGAGCAAAATTTCGTTCAGCAGCCTCTCGATCTTTTTTAGAATTCGAAGCCGGGTGCGATGGCGTCAAATTCAGAGAGATACCGATTTCAGCATTATTCTTGATATTTTCACGAAGCCGCGCCACTGCAAAGCCATGTGAGAGCAGCAGATGATGGGAAACCTGGAGCGCTGCCTTCAGATTTTTGACTCCCGGTGCATGGATTCCCTGGTAGTGCCCGAGAAAGCTGGCAACTGCCGGTTCGCTTTGGGTTACCCATCCCGCAATACGATCACCGAATTGGCGGGAAATTTCCCCGGTATAATCCTGAAAATATTTGATTGTATCGCGGTTTTCCCATCCGCCGTTTTCCTGCAGCGCTTGTGGCAAGTCCCAGTGATAAAGTGTTGCAAAAGGCTGTATGTTTTTGGCAAGCAATTTATCGATCAGCTTGTCGTAAAAATCGATGCCTTTGGCGTTTAAACTCCCTTTGCCCTGTGGGAAAACACGGGACCATGAGATCGAAAAACGATAGACTTTTAAGCCAAGTTCAACCATTAAGTCAATGTCTTCTGCGTATCGATGATAATGATTACATGCAGAATTGCCGGTTTCACCATTATACGTTTTGCCCGGGGTTTTAGAAAAGCGATCCCAGATTGATTCACCCTTTCCATCTAAATCGTATGCACCTTCAATTTGATATGATGAACTCCCGCAACCCCATAAAAAGCCATCCGGAAAAATTATGCTACTTTCTGACATGATAGGTTTAATCCTTTCTTAAGAACATAGAATCTAATTATTTACCACATAAAGCAGGCATCCGGTTATGGACCGCGATCTGGGCTTGTCCTTAAAAATGATACTTTAGCCAGACTTTTACGGCTCGATTTATACTGCAACCGATCCGGGAAGTAACCGGAAACAGCAACAAATCATCACTTCAGGCAATTCGTTTCTTTATTGGACTGCTAAAATATCCATTTCCGGAACAAACTCAAATTCGTTCCGCCGGAATTATCAAATGCGCCATCCTGCTAAACAGATATCGATAATTCATTCTTTAATATTCATTTTCAAGACTTTATGTTTAAACAAAAAAAATGAATAAAAGTTCGATCTAATGTGTCGTTAAATGCAATTAACCGGCGTTTTGGAAGACTTAGGAACGAATGCCTCGAATTGAAACAGTCTCATGCAAAATTGTAATTCGATTCAATTCAAAACATTGACCATTAATATAAATGTTGTAACATCATGAAATAAAAGGAAATAGGAAATATGCTACCTGCCAGAATTTTTTAGCAGCCACTTTTGGCATATACATTGCAGTGGGTATAAAACAAAAAGCTAATTGAAAGCAATATATTTCAATGAAAATAAATAAAATATGTTTGAGCGATAAAAATAACAAGGAAGTAAATATGATCAATAAATTGAAAAAATACTGCTATTTCCATTATATAGCGCTTGCAATTTTAATTTTTAATGAATCACATGCACAGCCTACTGGTTCAATCTGGATAAAACAATTTTTGCCCGGAAGCGCCAGCATTTCTGATCAAACGATTAATCAGCAAACACTCGCGTTTGTGGATAGTCTGATGCAGCGAGAAAATCTGGACGTTGTGTTTCTGGGAGGCGCTGATTCCACCAATTGGCATCTGTTCGGAAAAAAGATCAAAAAACAAGTATCAGATACATGGGATCAGGCAAAAAAGCTGCAGCGTGCCAGCGCCCTTCGCCAACGATACAATAAAGGGCAGATCGGTACTACTAATGAGCCAATTCGAGGTGTGAAAGTTGTGTGGCGCCTCAAAGAGCCGGATGTGTTTTTGATGGACAAGCGCTTGCAGTACGCTGAAGCGCAACTCAATTCGTTATCGCGCCAATTGGATTCGCTGAAGTCGAATCCGCTTTCTGCGTCTGAAAATGTCAGCTTTACTGAAGAGGCATCCGGCGGCAATTCGGTTATTGAACATCCAATGATGAGTGATTGGGAGATGACAGGCGGCGTGATGGTTTGGAGCGCCGGCAGCCCTTATGATCTAAGTGTACCGTATGTCGGATTGGCTTTCAAACGATCTAATTGGGCGATTGAATTTCAAGGCGGTTTTACTCCCTGGAGCCGACAGCAGGCGGGAGGCGAACGCGGCGATGCGCTGCTGCTGGGAAGCATACATTTTCTCCCCAAGCCCTGGCTGAGGTTGAAAGCCGGATTTTTCTCGGGCTGGGAATTTCTATCCGATTCTGATGTCTGGACGATGAAAATCATGGGGCTTACAATCGGTCCGAAAGTGCGGTGGAAAATGTTTGAAACATACCTGGGGTATTCAATCGGAAAATTGAGCTCACTGACCGAGGAGCATTGGTGTAGCGGTTGTTTTATGACGACCAGTCTGCAATTAAATATATTTTAAGTTCAGGAGGCAACTAAAATGTTGCGAATCAAACAGATTTTATTAGCGAGTTGGATACTAATCGCTGCGGGGTGTAGCAAGGCGCCACTTCCGACTGAGCCTGTCACTCCGGGCGTAATTGGAGTAGAGGAACAGTCGAAATTGGTTATTACGGCGATTCAGAAAGATGGCGCAACTGTCGATAGCGCTGAAGTTTATTATAATGGCGCGTTTATTGGCTTTACGCCGTTGGAGCATTTTCCGGAAAAAAATAGGATCGGTTCAATACGTTTGCAAAAGCATACCTTTGAAATCTACATGAAAGCAATAGAAATTGGTCAGTCCGGGACTATCTTCATCGAAGCGCTGATGTTGAAGCTCCCGAAAGATTGCGGTCAGTTGCTCGTTGCAGCGGACGAAGATTCCTGTCAATTTGAAATTACCGATGCGATCGGCAATATTTATTACAATCAATCAGGCCACGAGTTCGCGGTTACTTTGCCGATTGCCGGCTACTTTATTAAAGCGCAAAAAGATGGATTTGCCACACTGACACGGGCGATAGAAGTCGCTTCCGATAGCATTACGATTGTCAATTTGCAGATGATACCGCTGAGCGAGGAAATACTACCCGAAATTCAGCTTTTTGTAGCCGAATCCGCGATAGTAAATATGCCTGTACTTATACAATGGGAAACCAGGAATGCGACGCGGGTGGATATCGATTATATTGATAATCCCGGACGCAGCGGAAAACGTGAAATCATGTTTACAACACCTGGTGTGCGGATCATTACAGCAACTGCATATAATCAAACCCATTCCGTCAGTTATCAAGATACGGTAGTCGTATTCGAAGAGCAGCATCAAGCCGTGCCGCCAAACCTGGAAGTCAACCTGCGTCCTGAAACTGCAGAGGTCGGTGAACCGATTTTTCTGCACTGGAAAACCGACGGAGAATATGTGATCATCGATCAGGGTGTCGGTGTGCGCGGCGTTGAGGGCAGGGAAGAGGTTGCTTTTAATTCGCCGGGGATCAAAGTATTCACACTGATTGCTTACGGAGCAGACGGACTCAAAACCATTGTCCGTGATTCTGTGAAGATAACGGCGGCGGAACCGCCTTTATTGCCAAAAATCGTGTTAGAAGTCACCGAAAAAGTGCTGGTCGATGAACCCGTTGAAATAGCGTGGCAGGCGGAAAATGCGAGTTTTGTGGACATTGATTTTATCGGTCAGCAGGGCACAAGCGGTAAAACTGAGATCACGTTTCATACTCCCGGAATTCGAATCATCACGGCGACGGCGCATAATTTAGCCGGACAATCGACTGCAAGGGACACTGTCATAGTGGTTGAATCTATCGAAAGCGATGATCCCATTTATGTCCCCTGCAAAAAAGCGGTGGCGGCGAATCATAAAAGCATTCCCCTTGTTGATGAACAAGCCGCTGTTGTAGAAATTCAACATACCGGTTATTATCGGGTTATTGCGGACGCGGATTTCAACACAGGCGATGCGCAACAGAATGAAAGCTTTTTCATAGTGATTCAAAATGCCGATGGCACGATCCGGCATGCCAGCGATCCAAATGCGGGAATGTACAAAGTCATTGCGGATGAACCTGGTCCTGCGCATGTTTCAAAACGGGACGCCGGCACGTTTTATTTTTCGCGCGGAATCAATGTGATTCAGTTGCACCATTATGCAGAAATTGCCCGACAATATCCCCGGTTCGCTGTGAATCCGCCGATTACGGGGGTGGAAAGCGTGAAGGTATTGGCGTTTTATCTCAGCCGTATCGCAGGTTACCCAGAACCTGCATTTTAGTGAATCCCACTAATTTAAACTTGTACCTCAACTGGATGTAAGTGCTTGTGCTCCCATTGCCTTAATCAGTGAAAAACCATGTTCCTTCCGCTCTTTCCGGATTCTCAGCTTCAAGTTGAATAACAAGCTTCACCGATTTCGTGCTATCCGAAATAGTGCGCTTTCCGTAAATATCCAGGCGCTTGAAATACAGATAGATTCTTCTGCTATGAAAGTCTCCGGGCATACCAAATCCTCTTCCCGCTGCAGATGCTGATCTCATCGGCTTTTCCACTATTTTCGCCGGCTCGCTCATGTTTCCGGCATCATCTTCAATAAAAATCAGCCATCGCTTGAGATCGAGATAACTGTCAGACCAGGTGGTTCGCATGGAAATCTCAACCAGGAAATAGTGATCCAACTGATGATAGCGCTGATATTCCATTTTAAGCGCATCTTTTTGGCGTGAATCCATTTCGAGTTGTTCGCTGTAAAAATCAATCCCGGTATCGATTACTTGATCGGTCATAAGCGTTGCGCTGACGTTGAGCGGGAAGGCGCCATGCCCGGTATGGTTTCCGCGTGCTCCGACCAGCATCGGATATGAACCGCGATTTTGCGCACCCAGATGAATCGTCCACTGAGCTTTGAGTCTGCGATATGCTTTTTCAGTTGATGAGAAACCGGCGAAATCATTTTGCAGCATGCCCGGCATTGAGCGATTGGTGTGTGAACATGCGGTAATCATAATGAGCAAGAAAAGCGAGCCTGTTCCTAATAAGCGCCCGATGCGTTGTATTATTTTAATTTGACTAAACATTATCGTTCCTGTTTTTATCCAGTGTTGATTCGGGAAGCCTGGCAATTGGTAAAATCCAAATTCGAACAACACAGTTGGCGCAAGGGAGGGCAACCGTGGTTTGTATTGCAATTAAGCCCAACCTTGCTGAATCAGTGCATCTGCGATGGATTTGCGAGCACAATCCGAATCCAGCTTTCCTTCCATGTTAATGCGTCCCGCGCAGCATCGACGACATTGCGTCTTTCGGTATATCGTCCGGAAGACGGGAAGTCCGGATAAGCAGCGGGCGAAAAATCATCTCTGGATTGCCATGACTGCGCATCCCGATTCGCCTTTCCCGGAGCCACTCCCAGGTTGATTGCACCGTTCTGAGCAATCGCAACCTGGTTATCGCTTGTATCGCTTAAAACAATCGGGATTTTAAATTCACAAAAGCAACCTTTTCCCAAATCCGCTGCCGCGGCTTGCGCACCCTGTGGTGCATTCTGGGGAATTGAAACGCTGCTATCTGCGGTTACCAGTCGGATAGCATTCTGTTTTTCATACCAGCGGGCATTGAGTTTCGCTCGCTGCTCTGGTGTGAATACATCCCAGAAGCTATCTTCATTTTCCGCAAACCGGATTCGATTTGGTACTCCCCGGTAAAACATTCCGAAATGTTTCTTTTTATCACCGGTCAGATCGAACCAGAGCATCACGCCACGCATTCGAATTTTTCCGGCTAAAAATGGATTGCTGCAACGGAGCGAAATATAAATAAAATCCGAATCATTCATGGCGCTCAACAAAAGCGCATTTTTTTGTAATTCAATCACCGGCGCCTGGCGCCATTCCGATGGATCTGCATCAATCTGCATTGAAATTGAATCTGATGGCGAGAAGCTTTGCAATTCCAGCAGTTTGCTGAACGAGAAGTGTGGGATGAGCAGCACAACTCCCATCGTTAGAATAATATATTTCATCAGCCTATTCCTTTTCGTACAAAATTCTGTGACTGAAAATCTTTTCCGCCAGGATCGCGTTATACAAGATCGGTGAAAAAAATCAGAATCTAACTTGTACCCCGGACAGGGAAGACTGGGCTTATTCTGCCACAACTTCAAAGCTCACACTCTGACTGGCAAATGCGCTGAAAATACCGAGACCATTTTCGATATTTGTTAGCGGCTCATTTAGATCTCTGGAATCCTGATTTCGTGACTCATACAAATCAGCATACTCCTGGTTGACACGATACACTTTCGCCACGTGATTTCCATAGTAGGAGATGTCGAATTGGGCGATCCGGTAATGGTTGTGATTGGTCGGCGGGAAAACCATCCGTCTACTGAATTCACCATTTGGCGGACCTCCGAATCCGGTGATCTCTTCAGGATTCGTTTCAGTGCATTCAACCACGATATAAAACAGGGAAAATGCATCCTCTTTCCATTCAAGTTCGATGAATCGGGTGGAATCATCGAACATTCGTCCGGGCTCAAACGTTTCCGGAATAATCAATTTGCTGGCGGAAATTGTTAAATCATCCGGTGGATAAGGCACAATTGTCTTCGCGGAGGCACTGGTACCATTTGCCTCAACCTGGATTTCAAATTCATCGCCGGATGCAACGGTCAAATCGTCACCTTGATAATGATAATACCCATTATCACCTGCACTCGGTACGAGCGCGTAGCTTGAGCCAGCTTTCGTAAGAGATACCGTCGCGTTATTTACCGGCGGAGCAGTTGTTGCTTCGCTGCCCAATGGGAGTGTTTCTGTAATTTGTATTTCAGAAACAGGTTCGCCGGCGTAGATATAGCCGCGCACAACAATTTGATCGCTTTCAGGTTCGAGCGTTGTATCTTTGGTACATCCGGATATGATCAGAAAAGCTGCGAAAACCAGCATGGAAATATATTTCATGGCAAATTCCTCTATTTTAAATTCATTTGTATGTAAACGGTGGGAGTGAAGCCGAGCATGGTCACATCGGTGATAGTAAGCGGCACTGTATCGAGATTATAATCACGGTACCAGATATTGCTATGATTATACAAATTGAAGATGCTCACGCCTATTTCTGTTTCCCAGTGATCCGATTCCCATTTTCTGGAGCCGCTGATATCCAGGCGATGGTAATCCGGCAAGCGATTCGCATTTTTATCGCTCACGTGGATGTAGCTTTGCGATGATCCATCCAGGAGCGGGATATAATATTGGCTTTCAGGCGCTGTATACGGGCTGCCCGAAGCAAAGACCCAGGTGGCAGCCAGACTCCAGACACCAATTTGATATTTTGCAACCAGATTCACCTCATGCCTTCGGTCGTGATTCGCGGGGAATGTGATGCCATTGCTAATTGCCGGGAAATTATGACCTATTCTTCCCAGGGTATAACCGAGCCAACCTGTCAGGGCGCCTCGTTTTTTCTGCAACAGGAATTCGACGCCCTTTGCATCGCCGGTGCCGATGAAGAAATTGTCGACTGGCATAAATTGTCGTTGTCCGGGCGGTACACCCGCTGCAACTGCTCGCCGTGAAAATTCAATCATGTTTTCGAGTTTTTTCTGATAGGCTTCCACTGAAAATACATAATTTTTATCTTCATAATTTATCCCAAGAATCCGGTGTTCCGCAAATCCCGGATCAAAATCTTCATCTGCCAGCAACCAGAAATCCCTGGCGCCCTGGGTGACATCTTCATTTGAAAACTGGTTCACAAATTGATAATACTGTCCCCAGGCTCCCTTCAAATTCACATTTTTAAAAACCGGAATGACCAGCGATGCGCGAGGTTCGTAGTATAATTTATTGGTTCTATCGTAATGCGAGCCGCGCAATCCAAGTGTCAATTCGGCTGATTTTATCGTCCATTTATCCTGAGCGTAAGCCGCATTCAACAATGCTTCTGAATTACGGGAAAATATCAGGATTGAATCATTGCGGAAGGAACTGAATTCATTTTTAAAATTAGATAGTTGATATCCGACGTCAAAGCGGTGGGATGAACTCGCCTGCCAATCAAAATCGATTTTGTACGTTGTATCCCAGACTTCATTATTTTCTTTGGAAGCATTATCGAAATTTCTTCTGTTCGCCATGCTGTCATTATGAACCGGGGTAATCCCTGAAAATTCTGCTTTTCGATCGTAGTCGCTGAAGTAATTCGAATGTGCCGCGAGGAGATCCGCATGTAGCCGATCTGACAGATGCCGTGACCATTTGCCACTGAATCCCAGGTTACCCCAGCGTGTGAAATCTGTTGTTTCCAGGCTGGCACTGGCGCCGGAATCGGGAAAACGCAAATCCATATCAGACATATCCTGTGATTTGTCCAAATCGTCCCTGCCATTGTAAAAGCTGAAAGTCAAAATATCTTTGGATGAGGGTCGAAGCGTGAGTTTGCTGTTCAAATCATAAAAATAAAAACTGGGCTTAAATTCTGTCTGCATTTGATTGCCGCGCATGGGACCACCGCCGCCGCGAACCGGACCTCCAACAGCGCCGCCATTTTCTTCACCAGTCATAAGTCCATAAATGCTGTCGTACAACGGGCTGCGAATAAAGTCAGTATAAGATCGCCGTCCAGCAATTAAAAATGTGCCCCAATTGGATAAAGGTAATTCAAATATCCCGCGTGCACTGAGAAGATTGATGCCATAGCTGAATTGCGTTCTGGATTGATGACCGGTTTTGCCGGTTAAATTTACCACACTGGAAATCCGACCGCCATATTCAGCGGGAAAGCCACCTTTATAAAGCTGAATATCTTTGATTGCATCGGCATTGAATGCGCTGAAAAAGCCGAAGAAATGATCGACATGATAAATCGTCATGCCATCGAAGAGCACCAGATTCTGGTCTGGTGTACCACCCCGGACATACAGACCCGACGAGCCATCACTGACGCCGCTGATGCCGGGCAGCAACTGAATGGTGCGGAAAATATCGGCTTCCCCGGTACTTGGCAGCGTTGATAATTGTCGCGGTGAAAAAGTGATTTTGCTGACTTCGGTCGGATTTGCATCAAGCATCTCCGCCTGTGCCGTCACGGTGATGCCTTCAACCTCTATGACGGTCGGTTTCATGCTAATCACCAGCGGCTCATCACGATGAATCGGCTGCACTTCGATCATTCTGCCGATGTACCCGATGTAATTCACCTGCAGCGAACACACCTGCACCGGTATGTTTACCAAAACAAAATAACCATCCAAGTTGGATGCTGTTCCGATGTGAGTTCCTTTGAGGGTGATGTTGGCGTACGGCAATGCTTCGCCGCTCCGGGCATCGCGCACGTAGCCTTTGATATTCGATTTCGATGGTGCTTTCCGGGCATGAAGGTGCGGGGTGATACTGATGAGCGTCCATGTAAAAATGATAAGCGGCAGCGCATGGCGTTTTCGAAAAGAATGCATGATTCCTCCGTTCCTGAATCGTGTCAAATTGAGGATTGATTAAATTGGCTGGAGTGAATAACTTTCTATTTTAAATCAATTAATATACAAAATGAACCTGGCATAAAGCGCATCAAACACGATGATGAATCCTGCTGTTTAAGCTGATATTCTGAATCGTTATTTATTAGACACCAAAAAATAAAAAAGCATTTACAAAAATTTTTTTTTAGCTGATTCGGTTTTCATTTGAATCGACTGATGAACCACTTGTTGGTTACGGCAGAAGAAGGGCATCGACTGAGTTTTTGAGGGGATTGGTTTTGGCGAAAGTGAATTTCCGCACTCCACATTTTGGGGAGGAGAGATTTTTAAGTTCGCGATGGTAAAATTTAGCGGATTTGAGATTTATCCAGGATTGGCAGATTGATTTTGCGAAAGTAAACTTTCGCACTCCTCTTTGCTAATTTTTTTAAATTCGGGATGATAGAATCTGGCGGATTTCAGTTTCATCCAGGATTATCGGATTGTTTTTATTCCCGGTTTCACGAACGATCCTGTCAATGTCATTGGCTTGCACGCCAAAATCGCCCAGGCGCGGCAAGTCAAGCAGATCGATCCATTCGTCCAATTTGTCGGTTAACGCCTGGCAGGCAGCCTCGATTGAAAGTGTCTGGTCTTCGACAATTAATTTCCCGATAGCAGCAAATTTGCCCAAAGCCGGATCGCGGTAACCCTTTGTCACGAGAAGTTTTTGGATATTTATCCGGGTGGCGACGCCGATTAGAGTGCCACAAATTGCGCCGTGCGGGATACGAAAGAATCCGCCGATAGGACCCGCCAGCCCATGCACAATTCCCAGCCCGGCGTTCGCAAGCGTGATTCCGGACATCAGGGATGCGTACGCCATGCCAGTTCGTGCTGCCAGGTTATTTGTGCTACCGATAACCGCCGGAATCAGGCTATTCTTCAGGTGACGGATGCCGCTGTACGCCAGGGCGTCAGTCAAGGGAGACGCGTTGATCGATACGTAGGCTTCCAGCAACTGGGTGAAGGCGTCCATGCCACAGGCTGCAGTGACCGATGGCGGACATGAAAGCGCCAGTTCAGGATCGATCACTGCGATATCCGGCACGAAATTATCATGGCGGAGCGATTTCTTGAATCCGTCGGCACGGACGTGACTGAGCACGGCATTTTTCGTGGCTTCGCTGCCGGTTCCCGCTGTGGTGGGCACTGCTACAAACGGCACTTTTCGTCCGTCGTGGGTTTTGGTGCCGATGCCTTCGAGGTAGTGGTTGACCGAAGTCATCTGGGGCAACATCGCAGAGACAGCTTTTCCGGCATCGATCACGCTGCCGCCGCCTATGGCGAGTACGGCTTCAATTGAGCGAGATCGCGTTTCAGAAACGATCTCATCGATTAGTGCCGGAGATGGTTCACCCGAAACCGTTTTGTGTACGACCGAAAGCGACTGTGCTGTCAGGGAATTGAGCAAGGATGCCAATTTTCCCGATGCGTTCAAAGAATGAGCGCCGGTTACAAGTAGAATCGAATGCCCAAGACTTTTGGCGATTTTGGGCAGTGACTCAATCCTTCCTGAGCCGAAGATAATTTTCGGCGTTCTGGTAAAGCTAAATTCCATGATTACCAGGTAGTCCTTTCCGTGGGGCAGATGATATGGTGTTTCACGCCCTCGCGCGGTTTTGCCATCCAATCCGAGACGGTTTCCCGCCATTTCAAATAATGCGCAGTTTTTTTATGCGCCGCTGCTGCTTCATCCGATTCATAAGCTTCGTATAAAATAAACCGGCTGGGATCGTCGGCACATTGCAGGACATCGAATCTCAAATTGCCTGCTTCCCGTACCGACGCATTATGGTTCGCAATTGACGCCTGGATAAAATCCTGAATATGCTCTTGTTTTACCCAAACGTAGACACAGGTGGCATGCATGTGCAAAGCTCCTTTTTGAAATTAAATTCCATATCTACACCATATAGATTTTTAAAAATTTATCATGGTTCGCCCAAACGGCGTGCGGTTTCGCAAAAGATGATTTGCGATTAAAGATTAACGATTTTTGATTCGCGAAGCAAAGCCTTCACAAATCGAATATAGTTAATTTTTATTCTTAAATCAAAAGAAAATTGAAAGTGGTGAACTACGCTTGTTTTGGAAGATCCTGATTAAAATAATATCGCGAGATACGCGAAAACAACAGGTAGTGATTTTATCTTATCGCGTATCTCGCGGAGAATTTTAACTCAGGCTTGAAGCTCTTGTTTTGAAATGAACGTCTGATTCGCAGTTGGATTTAAAGCTTCGAGTCTTGAAGTGGCTTATTTTCGATACGCATCAGCGACTTTTTCAATCATTTTTGCAATATCGTCGATATCTTTTTCCGTGTGTTTGTAGCTCCACATCCAGCGAATGGATCGGTCGAGGTGTGCCCTGGCATTGGGAACCATATCTCCGCTGAAATCATAATCTTCCAGCCACGGATTCACCTTGATTCGACGTTGATATTCGCGCGTTCCTTTATGCAGCATCGTCATTGTCTCGGGCAAAAGGTAATATCGAGCAGTTCCGCAAATTTTCAATCCTTCGGCATTCAGTGCATCTGCAAATTCGTCGGGAGTGCAATTGAATTGATCCGGATCGACCTGAATCGCATAGAGCCAATAGCCGTGTTCGGCTTCTTTAAGGGGCGAACGCGTAGACCGGATGCCATCGATCCGATTGACTTTTTCATTCAGCAGTTCTGCCAATTCCATACGGCGTTTCAGCTTGGGCGGAAAAACCTTGAGCTGGACCAGTCCCAGTGCCGCACGGAACACATCATAGCGATAATTGTATCCCAGCCGGGAGTGAATCCGTCCGAATTTCTCGCGAAATTCCTCAACGCCGCGCAGATTGGTATATACATTGGCGAGTTCGGCGATGCGCTGATCGTTCGTGATCACCATTCCGCCGCCGGAAGCGCTCAGTGTTTTTTCCGGGGAAAACGCCGGCGTGCCGGCATTTCCCATAGTTCCTGCAATTTTTCCTTTGTATTTAACCAGCGGTACCTGGCAACAATCTTCAATAACCGGCAAGTTATGTTTTCTAGCGACCGCCATGATCGAATCCATATCACACATCTGACCATACCAGTGAACCACTAAAATCGCTTTCGTTTTCTTCGTGATGACCTTCTCAAAATCGGCGCCACCTGGAATACCTGATTGCAAATCGACATCGGCGAAAGCGGGCACGCAGTTTTCGGATAAGATGCCCTGTGCCGAGCCATAATCGCTAATAGCGTTGATAGCGATCTCTGAGCCGGGTTCCAAATCGAGAGCGGCGACGGCGACATGCACGGCTGCGGTGCAATTGGTGATGCCAACAGCATATTTGACGCCCCAGGCTTCTTTCACCGCATTCTCGAATTCGCCGATGGTATCGCGCAGCAAACCGGCTTCATCCACCGCGCGCACCAATTCCAGATGTTCTTTGACCGGGAGCGTTCGCGGAAACACCTGGTGAAGCGGATTTTTATCATCGCGCACAGGCGTTCCACCCTTAATTGCTAAATCGCTTAATTTCGACATAAAAAATCCTCCAGCAAAGTATGATAAGGCAAAGTTAAAATGTACGACTTATGATAGCTTAATATACCACATTTCAAAGTCAAATAAAATGGATAATTTTCTCTTTTTTTTAGATTATTTTCTCATCGGTCGGTATTATTACATGAATTTAATCTGCAAATTCATTGTATCCTCTGCCGTCAGTGTCAAAAACCAGAGCTTGCTATCTGTCGTGCGGATATTCACCTTCTTTGTGATGTCGATGCCGTTGAGAAAAATCTGCAAACCGCGGCTTTTGATATCCGATACAAGTTGGAGGGTAATGTCTTTTTTCGCCACCTCTTCAGGCAAATTATTCAGTGAATAGCTGAAAGAAATCTCATTTTCGGCAGCACGAATACCTGAAATATTCGAAGAATGATTCACAAGCATATAGTCCACGACATCCACCGGATTGGCAGCCCAATAGCCATCCGGCGCCACTTCTTCCAGTTTTTCGAAGCGCCGGATTAGATCCGCCTGTTTCAGGTCCTTTTCAGGCGAAATATTTTCCGGATTCGTCAAATGGCTGTACTCAACAATCCACCCGTTGCATTCAAGTGCCTGGTGCAGACGATGATACGGATCAAAGGCATTGAAAAAGGGCGGAAATCCCTTTTGCACCATTGTCGTTCGATTCAGCGCGAATCGGTCGGTTTGATAGGTATTGACGGCATCTGTGATCGTGTAAACGCTTAAATAGCCGCTCTTTTTGGCATAAGGCACCACAGGCGGGTGATGGTCGTTATGGTTGGGCACAATAAACGACGTGATGGGCACGCCGAGCATATCTTCCAATTTGTGTTTCGATTCCACCACTTCCATTTCGGGATTGTCTTTCATATAGCCATGGGTCATGGAATGATTGGCAACGCTCCAACCCAGTTTCATGATCTCATGCAATTGCGACACATTCATGTGCATCATCCCGTGATAGCTGCTCGTAGGAAGATTTCGCCGTAGCCCCACCTGGCTTACAACAACTGCGACGCATCCGGGGATGTTGAATTTTTGATGAACGGGCAGGGTATGCTTCAATAAATCCTCCAGACCTTCATCGTACGTCACCGAATAGGCGAATTTCTTTCCAAATTTCCAGAGCGAAGTTTGTACTTGCATGTTTGGCATTTTCGACCTCTTTCATTTGTGGTATGACCACGCAGCAGTCGCCTAATAACAAATGTAAGATTAAGCTTCTCTGAACTTACGCGGGGGCATTCCCTTCCACTTTTTAAAAACACGGCTGAAATAATAAATATCTTCAAATCCAACCATCTCGGCAATCTCCGAAATGGTATAATCGGAATTTTTAAGCAAATCAACTGCAATATCCAATCGAATTTTAATCAGGTAGTTGATCGGCGAATAATTGGTTATTCGAGGGAAAATACGACATAAATGAGGACTCGACACCCCGGCGATTTCCGAAAGGTCATCCAGAGAAATATCATTTCGATAATGCAGATGGATATATTCGAGGACCTTTTTCACCCGGTAGCGCGAGCTCGAATTGGAATTATCCTCACCTGGTATTGCCGAATCCGGCTCAAGTCTTTCGAGTTGAACCAGTATATCGCTCATAATGATTTTCATCAGTATTTTGTATTCACGTCGTTTTAATAATGCTTCTTTCACCAGCCGTTGCAGACTGCGGACAATCTGCGAACCCGGCTTCAATTTCATAACCGGATTAAGATTCAATTCCGGTTGTATTGCTTCCTTAAAATACCACAATATTTCAATTAATTCAAAATAACCCGGCGCTTCATCATTGGAACGGTGCAGTTGGTTGGGGTATATGCAGATCAAATCGTGCGACGATACCGTGTATGTGTTATTTTCGATTGAAATGCTCCCGGATCCTTTTTCAATGTAGATCAGTTGATAGTCATTTTTATGCGCGTGTAATCCGCCGATTAAATTTCCGTGATACTTCGGATTTAAAATCCGCGTAAGCGTCATGTTTTCAATAAATCGGCACTGCATGGTAATTCTCTGGTTAGGTTACAAATTTTCCGCCCACCGAAATTCGGCAATCGGTTTCAACGCTGAGTCGATGAAAGCTGATCCATCATAGCTTATTTTGAGATCGGCGCCTTTCACCACAAAATCAGTATAAAAAAATGGATCACCGTCTAAGGATGAATCCCCTTTGGCTTTTCTTTACAGAACTATCTTCGACTGATAAAAGACAACCAGCACCGATTTCTGTGCGATCAATCGCTTTTTGCCAGATGACAGGCAACCCAATGTCCGTCCCTGATTTGGCGCCACCCCGGGATCCTTCGGAAGCATATATCAGTTTTAACCGGACACCTCGTATTGAAAACGCAGCCCTGCGGTGGATTCGAAGAGCTGGGAATATCGCCCGATAGAATGAAACGTTCAGATTTCTGGTTCACATCCATCCGCGGCACGCTTTTGAGCAACGCCATGGTGTAGGGATGCAACGGATGTTCGTAAATCGCTGCAACATCTGAAAATTCCATTAAATGTCCCAGGTACATCACAGCGACGCGATCGCTGATACGTTCCACAACCGCAAGATTGTGGGCGATAAACAAATATGTCAGTTGAAATTCTTTCTGCAAATCCCTGAGCAAATTGAGGATTTGCGCCTGAATGGATACATCCAGCGCTGAAACCGGTTCATCGCAAATGATGAATTCGGGACGTAAAATGAGTGCGCGGGCAATCCCGATGCGCTGCAACTGACCGCCGCTAAACTCACCGGGAAAAGCAAAACGCGCATCCGGATCAATGCCGACCTGTTCCATCATCTCCATGACTTTATTTTCCTGCTCCCTGGCGTTTCCAAGCCGGTGTATTTTCAGCGGCTCCCGGATCGAAGCATTGATTGACATCTGGGGATTCAGCGACGAAAACGGATCCTGTGGGATCATCTGCATCCGGCGCCGGTACGGTCGCAATTTATTAGCCGGCATCGATGAGATATCAGCGCCATCGTAAAGGACGCGACCGGCAGTAATATCGAGCAAACGCAGGATGAGCTTTGCCACTGTCGATTTTCCGCTGCCGCTTTCACCGACCAATCCCAGCGTTTCACCCCGCTTAATTGAAAAAGATACATTTTCGACCGCCCGGATAATCGAGTTTTTGGATTTGAAGTGCCGGGTTAAATCATAAACTTCCAATAACGCATTTGCCATTCGTTTCCCTCTCGCAATCAACAGTTTTCGTGCAGCCAGCAGGCGCAGAAATGATCGGATTCAATTTCAAAAAAGGGCGGGTACTCTTGTTTGCACATTTCCATTGCAAATTGGCACCTCGGATGAAACGCACAGCCTGACGGAAGATGCCGCAAACTGGGCGGTGCTCCCGGAATTGCGTGCAGCGCTTTCGCTCGTTCGCCAAGCCTGGGGGTGGAACTGAGCAGGCTTTTTCCATAGGGATGCGCCGGATTATTCCAGAATTGCTGAATCGAGCCTTTTTCTACGATCCTGCCGGCATACATCACCGCAACTTTATTGCAGATTTCAGTGACAACCCCGAAGTCATGGGTTATCAACAGAATGGAGGTTTGATAATCTGCATTCAATTGGCGCAACAAGTCGAGCACCTGCATTTGAACGGTTACATCGAGCGCAGTCGTTGGTTCATCCGCAATCAAAACTTTGGGACGACAGGCGAGCGCCATCGCGATCATGATCCGCTGGCGCATACCACCGCTGAATTGAAACGGATAATGTGAAAATCGCTGTTGCGGATCCGGAATACCAACAGAAGCCATCAGATCATACGCGCGCTGCTCGGAGGCGACGAAGCCAAGATAATTATGCCAGGTCATGGCTTCCATCACCTGGATACCGCTGCGGATTGTCGGATTGAGTGAGGACATCGGATCCTGGAAAATCATGCTGATGTCCTTGCCGCGAATATTCGTCATTTTCTTTGCACTCAATCCGAGCAAATTTGTGCCGTTAAGGCATACCGTGCCGCGGACAATTTTGCCGGGCTTTTGTATCAGGCGCAGCAATGACAGGGCGCTTACGCTTTTGCCGCAGCCGCTTTCACCAACCAATCCCATGATTTCACCCTGGTTGAGATGATACGAAATACCATCGACGGCTCGCAATTCGATTTTCGGTTTGCGATCAACATAAAAATACGTTGCTAAATCTTTGATTTCCAAAACCGGTTGCATATTTTTGATATCTTTCTTTTCGCTTCGCTGGTTAATTGCCGGGTTCCTATAGCCTAAATTAAGCGGTTTCAGGTTCAAGGTTCCCGGTTTAATGGTTGTAATCTATTGATATTCATTTATTAACGCCCTATGATCCGAAGATTATTCATACTAAATTGAGTAAAAAATCTAACAATGCGCAACTATTTAAAATTCTATCTGTTAAGGCTCATCAACCCGGAACCTTGAACGTTGAACCGGCTCAACCCAGGTATAAACCTGTTAGCTTTGTTTTTTCCCTGACAGCGCATCCTGCAAGGCATCACCCAGGTAGGTGAATGCCAATAAAACGAGTGCAAACGATGCTGCCGGATAAATGAACAAATGCTGATAATAGCGAATCGCGCCGGCACCTTCGGCGATTAATGTTCCCCAGGAGGGAATCGGCGGCTGGACTCCCATCCCGAGATAGCTCAAGCCCGACTCGACCATCATGGCGCCGGGAATGGAAAAGGTGATGCTGACGATCAGCGGACCCAGGGAGTTGGGAATAATATAGCGCGTAATAATCCGCCAGTGAGATGCCCCCAGCACGCGCGCCATTTCAACATATTCAAGATTTTTGACCACCAGCACCTGTGCTCGCATCAGGCGCGCCATTCCCACCCATGATGTTACCCCCACCGCCAGCAACATCACCGGGATACCGCGCCCGAGTGAGGTAACGAGTACAATGCTGAACAGGAATGACGGAAACGCAAACATGATATCAGTAATCCGCATGAGAATAAAATCGAGTGTCCCCCCAACATAGCCTGCCAGCGCTCCCAAAGTACCGCCGACGATAACGCTCAGAAGCGTCGCACCGATGGAGATGAGAATCGCATTGTGCAGGCTGTACAAAAGTCGGCTGAAAAGATCGCGTCCCAGGTCGTCGGTTCCCATAATGAATTTCAACGTCGGACCCGAATAGGCATACGGATAATAATGCGGTTCATTGTACGGGTAGGGGGTAAGCCACGGCGCCAAAAGCCCCGCAACAATCAGGATAATGCAAAAAATCGCACAAAAAAATCCCAGCTTATTCTGATATAAATTCATGAATGCCTGTGACCAGAATCCCTGTTTGATCTTCATATTGCACGCAAGCTCCGTTTGTTGAAATTGTACTGTGTTGCTGTCAATCGATCCAATGCATATCGAGGATGATTGTTTATAATAAAGTTCGAATCTGATTTTATTGTTTTTTCATCCGCGGATCGATGATGCGGTACGAAATATCGACCAATAGATTCATGATGCTGATGGTTGCCGCCAGAAACATCAGCGAAGCGATCATGAGCGGGTAATCCCTATTCAGTGCGGATTGAGCGAAAAATTGCCCCAGTCCGGGTACTCTGAACGTGGTTTCGATGAAGACTGATCCCACCAGCATCGCGCCCACCTGCGGTCCCAGCACTGTAATCAGCGGGATTACCGAATTGCGCAAGGCGTGATTGCCAACGACTTTCGATGGCGTACCACCTTTCGCATAAGCCGTTCGAATGTAGCTCTGCTGCAATGTGTGCAGCATGCTCGAACGCATATAACGCGCGGTCGCTGCAATGGGCATGACACCCAATCCGATCACCGGCATGATATAATTTTCCCAGCGACCCCAGCCGCTGGTGGGCAAAAGCTTTAATTGAACGGCAATGATCAGTTGAAGCCCGACAGCGATGACGTAGATAGGAATACATTGTCCCAGCATGGCGAAAAACATACAGAGCCGATCGATCCACGTATTCGGATAAAGGGCGCTCAAGACACCCAGCGGAGAACCAATGATCAGTGCGAGGATAATCGCCCACAAGGCGAGGGTGAACGATACCGGAAATGCCTGCTTGATCATATCTTCGATATTTGTATTCGGATACCGGAAGGAAGGACCAAATTCCAGCTTAATCGTGTCGTTGATGAATCGCGCGTATTGCTCGTAAATTGGCTTGTTTGTACCAAACCGTTCTTCCCACTGGCTGGTGATACGCTCCTGGCTTGTCATGTCTCCGGCGGTCAGGTATGACTGCAAGCGGCTGATTTCAAGAAAATTGCCCGGTGCGGCATGGATCAGGATGAATGATAGATAACAGATAATCAGCAAGACAATGATTACGCCGATCAGTCGTTTGAAGAAGTAAAGCAAAATGTTATCGCTAAAAATCAATGCCTTCAAAGCAGAGGTTATGCGTTGTGTGATTTCCGTTTTCATAAAACGCCCTTAAGGGATAGGATTGTTTGGTTTATCAATCATAATTTCTTCAAAATTCAGGAAATAGCCGCTGGCAAACGGATTCAGTTTAGCTTTTTTGATATAAGGCTTTAACAGAATCCTGGCATCGGTTGCAAAATAATTTATTACATGACCCGATTTATTGAGCACTTCCAGCGCTTCATCGATGAGCGGGTAGAATTCTTCATCGGTTTTCACTTTGCCGATTTTGGGGAGCAATTCTCTCATTTTGCGATAATAAGGCGAAGGATGTTCAATTTGACAGAAGTGCTCATATTTCAGGCGGATGTCATTTTTCTTTTTCGTCATCTCCGTCATCGAAAGATTTGGATCATTATCCACATCGAAATATTGCTGGCGCAAATCGAGCCAGCGTTGCTTGTCTTCCCCGCCGATTGAAACGTAGTCGTATACATTCCACCCCCAGACGAGTAGGGAATGCATCTCCCCGGGAACCGGATCGGTATTGCCGCTGAAATAATAAATAGGATCTTTCGGGACTTCATTGTAAACGCGCTGCGTGAATACACCCGCTTCCATATTATCGATTATCACCGGAACGTTCAGATTTTTTTCAATTTCTTCCTTGAATGCAGCAACGACACTGATTAAGGGTGCGGGAAGAGAAACGCAATAGATTTTAACGGCTGGCGCGCCCCGACCGTTGGGATAGCCCGCTTCAGCCAGCAATTGACGCGCTTTTTCGAGGTTGAAATCGAGACCTCGGTTGGTTTTGGTTTGTTTTTGAACTGGAGGTACCAGATCGTTGATCGGGATATACACGCCGTGTGTGATTGTCGTCAGCACTTTTTCTTTATCGAAACCCATGCACAGCGCCTGCCGCACGCGCTCATCATCGAGAAATTCATCCCGACTCGTTAAAAGCTGGAAAATGAATCGACCGGTCGTCGGGACTTCGAATAGTTCATTGGAAATTTTTTGATTAGATTCACAATATTTAATTTCTGAAATCGATGCAATTGCCGTAATATCAACCTCGTTGTTTTCATAAGCGGCTAATCCTGAGGTGCCGAACAGGATGAAGATTCGGTCGAGATTTCCGCGTTCTCCAACCCATTTTGTGTTTTTCACCAGGCTCAGCGAACTATTTAAAATCCACGAATCGGGGACGAACGGACCATTTCCCACAAAATTTTCCGGCTGGATCCAGCTACCTTCGAATTTCTCAACCGTTGCCTGATGCACCGGCAGGGCGGAACTGATGAGCAGCATATCCACGAAATAGGGGAGAGGTCGCTCAAGCGTGATCTGCAACGTCCAGTCATCGATTACTTTGATTCCAAGGTCATCCTGACTGGTAATACCTCCGAAGGCGAACTTGCGAAAATTCTTGATGAACCGCAATCCCGAAGAATACCACCAGCCACCGCCCATCAGCGGATTCGCCAGCCGAATCCATGAGTACTTAAAATCATGAGCAGTCACGCGATCGCCGTTCGACCATACTTTATCCTTACGCAAATGGAAGGTGTAGGTCTGGTTGTCGTTTGTTTCCCAGCTTTCGGCAATCGCAGGTGCGGCACGAAAATCAGGTCCATATTTCACTAATCCCTCGTATAAGGCAAATGCAATGATTGGCGGAATATAATAACGGGGATCAATGGTTTGGATCGGCATACTGCCCACGCGCAGCACATTCTCGCCATGATAAGTATCGAATTCTGTTCCCCGCTGCTCAAGGCTCAATCGCTGAAAAAAGCCCAGCAGCAAGAGGATGATCAGTCCGATGATAAACAAAGGGGATAAATCCGATTGCAACAATGCCTTGAATTTAAAATAAGTATCTCGCATACGCATTCATTTTTGTTTTGAAATTCAAATCCAGTACCCATTCTGTTGGTTCCGAATGGCGAACCGCTCGGGATGCCGCATCGGCACAGGCAGATTCGTATCAATTAATGGATTGAAGCGGAGCCCGTTCGATGACGCCGTGTTCGAACGGCTTATTTTTCAGAACTTCGTTGGGTCCATAAAATCCTTTTGAGATTCTGGTAAGTGAATAAACGATTGTATGGGGTTTGAGAAATGTGCCAGGATCGGAGACGGCATTGCAGCCAACCTGGCAAAAATCACCCATACACACGCCCATCTTTCGAATGCCAGAATCAAATACTTTGTTGTCACACCGCAGGAGAATCGTCCTGCGATCGGCGCTGTTTTTTGCTCCCTCATAAATCCCCAGGTTAGCGGCAGTCGCTTGATTGCCAAAGTGCGTCATGTAGCCGCAGATTGAATCGCCCAGATAAGATGGGTGGGGAAAATTGCCTTCGTTCATCATGATGACATTTTTCAGTTCTCCCCTGAGTGTACAGGCATCGCCCAGGATGCAGTTTCCCCGCAGGTACGCACCCTGGCGGATTTCATTGCGCTTGCCGACAATCGCCGGACCTCTGATTCCCACGCAAGGCTCGATTATGGTTTCGGCGCCGATGTAGATGCTGCCTTTGTCCAGGTAAATGTCAGCGCCGATGATTCTGGCGCCTTTTTCAAGATAAATTGAATAGCAGGCGTTTTCCGCATGGCTGCCGATAATGTGTGCCGGCGCGAATACCGTCTCTGCTTCCAGCAGAATTTCGAAATTCCCCGTGGTGTAGCTGGCTTCCGGCGCATTGTTGTGAAATATTTCGACGCCAGTCCTTCGTTCTGCGATTGCGTTTTGAAGCCATTCAACGGTGTAATCTTCAATCGCCGGTATTGCGCCACAAACGGAATTGGTGCGCTCAAAAATAGCTTGATGAGCGAATGGATGCGCGCTAAAATCGAAATAAGTCTGCGCCCTGAGAGCAGCAGGTACTTTTTCTTTTCCCATTTGATCCAGCTTGATAATTGCTTCAGTCATTTTTCCTCTCCCGTTTAGCATGCCTCATTCTATATTTTTGTTCCGCTATGCAATTTCTGTCTGCAATTTGCGATTGCATTCAAAACTTGATCGTGCAGCACCTCATTGGTTGTGACGAGCACATCCCACAGGGTTTTCACGTCGTTTGATGGCTTGACCGGATTCCCGTCAAAATCCGTAACGATAAGCTGTGCTTGCTCTGCGATATAAATACCTGAAAAGACATCGACATAAGGCTGCTGGCGCGCAAAGTAACAATCCATTTTGCCTTCGGCAACGTCCACAAAGCCGTAAGGACCGCCATTGGGCAGAAAGAGCTTAAACGGCAGGAGCAAGTCGCGGTACTCATCTACCAGCGGCATGAGGAACTTCTTTGGTTTTAGCGCATACGATTCAATGCTTGCGCCTTCCATCTTCAGCACATCGGGTCTGCCCATTGCTTTGCGGTATGCTTTATCCAGTTTCACTTTTCGAACGAGTTTATCGCCGGCTAACTCAGCCAGGAATGCTCCGTGTTCATGTGCATACGCGATTTTTCTGGCGACGCAATCGCCCACGGCACAACATAGCGGCTGGAGGTATTCGTTGTAGAGCGCAAACGCGCTGTACCAAAAATCTAATAGTCCATGTTTAAACAGGTAACTGCCATCAAACGGGTCACAAACAGCGTATAGCAACTTGCCTGTTTTTTCGGTATTTAAATCCAAATGACCCGCTTCCTCCGAAAGAAAAGTTATCGGTGATCCCAAATTTTCAAGCCGGCGACGATATCCGTTTTCCGTATCCTTATCCACCCTGAGGATATCCAGATCCCAGCTTTTGAATTCACCGAGCCGGCTTTCCACTTCCTCCCAGCCGATGTTTTTATCGCTCAGCGCTTTGACGGTGTCCAGTGCTTCTGCAACGCAAGCTAAATTGAACGCCGCAAGCTCCCCTTCTGTTGCCCAGGCTTTCGTTCGCTGCTCAAACAGGTTTGCTTTCATCGTTTTTCTCACTGGTTTGGAGTTGGCGCTTTCTCGCTATGCCAACTTTTTTCCCGTAATTGCTAGCGAGAAAGGATTAATTTTAAAATACTTCGATACGTATTGTTTTTTTCAAATCGGAGCAAATAAATTCCTGATGCCAATTGGCGATTGTTTTCATCACATCCATCCCACTTGAAGTGATGCATGCCGATTTCAAATTGTTCATAGTCGACCAGCGACCGAACAAGACGTCCCCTGATATTGAATATTTTTATCGATATTCCGGCAGTTTCCTGCAAATTGACATAAATCGTAGTCGATGAATTGAACGGATTGGGATAATTGCCCAATACTTCGAATGATTCCGGCTGATGCAACGCTGAAACCGGTTCGATGCCTGCATTTTGCCAGTAGGCTTCATAATAATTGCGATACTCGGTGTAGAGTCGGATCGCCTCATCGCCGCCGAGTTTCAGCGTGCTTTCCGGAAACTCCATCTGGCTCATAAACTCATATCCTGTCAGCATCTCGACATAATTGCACTCGATTTGCATCTGGCGCTGAACCTGATCGAATGGCGCGGGTATTCCGGGGCTGTAGCCGGTAATCGGATTGGCGCGCCAGATTTCGAGGTCGCTCCAGATATGTTTATCGGTTGGCTTGTGCCAGGCTGAATAGCGCTGGTAAACGCTGTCGAGGTCAGCGATCCGAATTTCCGGATCGAGCGTGTAGGTGTAATTTTTGAAACCGGCTCCCACTGCATCCTGATAGGCAAAAATATCAACGTGGCTATTTTCGAGAATTTGCCTCGTGATAATCGGCGTACCTGCTGGCGCAACCAAAACCGGTTTGTCAGGGGAAAAAGCGTGACAGCTATCGGCAACGGGATTGTAATAGCGCGATGCCCGGGCGAGATCATCCATTTCATGCGTGAAATACCAACCGTAGAATGACGGGTGATGATGATAATTTTCCCATAGCTCCCGGGCGACACTGGCGCTCAATTCGATCCCGGCATTGATGCGAGCTTGATCATCCAGCCCGGTCCAGAGTAAATAAATGTCCTCGCCGCGACCGAGCCCAAGAAAGACGTGCATCCCGTTCTCATCGGCTTGCGACAGGATGTTTTCGACGACATCCATGCCGAAGTATGAAAGGGAAAGCACGTCCGAAGGGTAGAACGCCATGCCGTATTCGACGTAGGAGATGATGATCGTATTCATTCCGATACGCTGCATGGCATCGACCTGGTCCCGAATGTCCTGTTCGACGACTTTTCGAGCGCGCGAGTAGCCCCAACCACTCACAAGCGCGCCCGGATCGCACCACCCGCCCAGCAATAGCGGTACGGTCAGCTTTTCAGATGGATAAATTTCGAGATGCCAGCGTCCCTCTTCAATGCCGGCGCTTTCGCTTTGAACCTCATAACGTATGGTGTGATGTCCGCTAAAACCGGTCGTCTCCCACCAGGCTCGCACAAGTTTACATCCGCCAGATGAAATAATTGAAGAAATTTCAGGTCCGATTCGATGCTCCGGATCGATGTCATCGCGATAAAACCGTATTTTGAACAGTTGTCCGCTTTCGGTTTGATTGCGTACAGCCAAGCGTATTTCTACGTTTGTCTTATCTGTAACAGGTCCAGGTGGAACCAGCGTAAGACTGTGTGGCTGCGCCAATACATTCTGATTCATCATTGATATTCCTGCGGTCAAAAGCGTCAAGATCAGCGCAAATGTCATTTTTCGATTAAGCATTTTCAAAGCAACCTCGAGTTCCGTGTTCAACAAATTCCCTGCGTAACTGTGCGAGCCCGGTTGGGATATCCTCTCCCAGAGGAATTAGGTTTGTAAATAATTCAATATCTTTAAATCCAAAAGCACAAGCCGCTATTTGCCCTGTTTCAGGGCGTATTGCTTTTCGAACGCAAATCCGTCGAAGCCGGGATCCGAGAGTTCCAGCGCGTCCAATTTGATTTCTGCGCCGCATTTTTCACGCGATGATTTGCCAGCGAGATAAATTTTAATGGCTTCAGTCAGGTGTGAAATCGGTACTAATTCTGTTCCGGCGTCATAAGCGTCGAAAATCTTGTCGAGCATCGATTTGTAAATTTTTGTCGTATCGACCTGGAAGTTGAATGTTCCTTTAGTCGTTTGAACGGATACGACAAAGGGCTGCCAGACACCGGTCATAATTTGATAGATGACACTGATCCCATTCGACCATTTCACGAAATAGCTTTCGGTGTAGATCCCGTCCCGATTGGCGCCGCCGATGAACTGCACTGAGTACGCGCCCGGTCCCAGCATGCCCTGGATGCCTTCCATAATATGCACGCCATAATTGAATTCATCAACGCCGCACGAGGTAAAAATCGATACGATCTTTCCGCGTTCAGCTTTCGGCATTGCGAGAAAGCTGGCATACTCTTCGGCATAGCGTACGGATGAGGAGCCATAAATGCGCGCGCCATGCTTGACCAGGTCTTCCAGTTCGAAGCAATCTTTCAAGCTGCCGACAATCGGTTTATCGATGAATACCGGCTTGCCCCTGGCGAGTATCGGCTTCGCCAATTCCAGATGACGATCCCAATTGCAGCTTTGAATGAAGGCGATATCAACAGTATCGGCGAGTTCTTCGAGGCTGCTGCATCGCTTTTCGAGTGAGAATTCCTTCATGAACGCGTTGACCTCTTCATCCGTGCGGAAACCATCATTATAAATAGCGACATAACGCGCGCGATCTTCTTTATGCAAAATGTTGGCAAATGACCGCGGATGGGAAATGTCAATATTC
Source organism: Candidatus Zhuqueibacterota bacterium (assembly GCA_016927835.1). Taxonomy (GTDB): domain Bacteria; phylum Zhuqueibacterota; class Zhuqueibacteria; order Thermofontimicrobiales; family Sulfurfontimicrobiaceae; genus Sulfurfontimicrobium. The sequence goes on from JAFGMA010000119.1 coordinate 30,243, forward strand.
ACAACACCAATTCGTATCATTTGATGCTCCAGATTTTGTAAATGAGTTATATAAAAATTAAAATATTTTAGTCTTAAAGCAAATACCGGATTTTGTCGTGCTAATAAGTTCCGTATTTTTGAATAGCGTCCCGCATCGCAAAAATGTTTTCCGGTTTCATATCCGATGTCAAGCTATTTGATGAGGAGATGATATACCCACCCTTTTTCCCAATTTTTTCGATGCGGTCACGGACCTCGGCAGTAATTTCGTCGGGTGATTTATGGACCAAATCATCCATGAAAATATTTCCCACCAGACATATCTGATTGCCCCACAACGCTTTAATCGCATAAATATCCATCACATCCGGCTGAACCGGATGGATGGCTGCTTGCCCGAGTTTCAGCCAGTCATCGAGCAAGGGTGTCATGTCGCCATCGCTGTGCGTGATGAGCGGCAATGGCAGCGCATCAGCCACCTCTTTTTGAATGGGCAACACCGTCTTCCGATAAAATTGCGGCGAGAACATGGGACCCGAATTGAACGCCACATCATCGAATGCCCAGAAAATATCGAAGCCGATTTCCGTCAGGCGCGGGGCGAGGCGAATCGTCCAATCGGCATATTTTCGAAGGATGATACTGATGAAATCCGGATCATCAACCATTGCGTACGAGAATGCCTGAAGCCCCATGCTCATCAGCGCAGCGCCAATTCCCAGTCGGATGCACGCCACAGCGCAAAAATCGTCTTTATGGGCGATGAAAGCCCGGGCTTCATCCAGAAATCCCGGTTGATCAATATCCGGAAAGCGCATCATTTTCAAATCATCGCGGCTATGGATCAGCCCTTCACCGACGACTACAACGCCTTTGTGATGGGTTTTTCCGGCATAAATGGGCGCGAACGCATTCCAGTTGATATTATCCTTTGCCAGAACGCGACATATTTTTTTTTGCATTTCAGCCAATTCGGCACCCGAAGCAACCGGCGTTCCGTCAGGCGCAATTTCCCAATTCAGGCGAATCGGTTCGCCGGTGAGCCGGGTTGCCAGTGAATCATCCACGATTCCCTCGATCCAGGGCACGCGATCCGGAATGGCGCGTTTCAGTGCGGTGAGTACCCGCTCGCGGGATGTCATTTTCTCATTAATCACAAAACATACCTCGTTACTGAATACAATACAGCTTCCCATCGCCGCAGCCAACAAGAATTTGCAAATCGCCGGTGCCTAATAAATCACACACAATAGGCTGACCCACCGCCGCCGGGAATTGAATATCGAAGGCGACGCGTTTCGATTCGTCTTCCCCACCGCGTAAAGCGATTAAATGACCATCAGTGGTTCCGAAAAGGAATTCCGGATTGCCATCGCCATCGACATCCGCTGCGATAACCGCTGAGGTGCTCGCGTTCACCGGAAATTCCCATTTCGTTTTGCCGGTAAAGGCATCCATACAAACGCACTGCTGATGCGGTCCTTCGACCGGATAAAGCTGCGGCCAATTATACAGTTGACCAATGGTGACCGAGCCGATTTCGGGCGTACCATCGCCATCAACATCCGCCACCGCACCCGGCAGATGATGGGCTTCGAATGGGCGCCACCAGAGCTGTTTTCCCTCGAGCGTTTCGACGACAATCGTATAATCGCCGGCAGTCCAGACGATAAACGGATTCGGGCTGTTGGCAAATACGATCGGCGAGTGATAGCCGCACCAGACAGTAATCGGGAAAATGTCTCTGCCGGTTGAGCCATCGAGCGACCGGTGCTCAAAATGATCGCGAAAGAGGATGTCTTCCCGGTGATCGTTGGTTAAATCGAAAATTGCCGGTGCGCCCGTGCCGGTCACGTTCTCCCAGACGATGCGGTTATCGCCTGTTTGCATCACCTGACTGAGCGCTGCATGGCTGCCGGTGGAATAGGAGAGATAAAACTCCCATTTGTCAGCGCCGGTGAATTGCCCGAAGCTGAAATATCGCGGCATCATGCGCAGCGGAAAAGATGCTTTCAGCGCTCCCTGTGCATCAAAAAGCACCAGTTGATCCGGATATTGGGGCGTGACGACTTCATTCTTCCCGTCACAATCCAGATCTGCAATGAGTGGCAGACCATGAGTGGGCTGTTGCCATTCGAGTTTCGGTGCTTCGATCCCGTTTTGGGGTTTGAGGCAAAGCAGATGACCTGATGTATTTTTAACAAAGATCCGGAGAACAGAATCATCAGCAAGAGTTGCAGCCATGGGTTGGCTAAGCAATCCGCCGCAGGGAATGGTTGCTAATTGAAGCCCGCTCTCGGACACCAAATAGATGTGATTATCCGCTTTGCCGAACATGAATAGAGCGCCATCGTTCAGCGTATTCGGATGGAAATTTATCAAAAAGCTGCCCGGGACGGTGTCGAAGGCTTTTGACGATGACCAGACGGGTTTCAATTCATGAGATTTGCCTTGAAAAAACTCAATAGCCGCCAACCGACCCGCATCGTCGAACGCTTTAAAAAATGCCCCATTCGGAAATCGGTTCGATTTGAGCGCCGATGTAGGATAAGATGATCGTCGCAAAATATTTAGCGGAAATTCGCCTCGCGCATTCGTAATCAATTCTCTATTTGATAATTCAGCGATCGTTTTGGGTTGACCATCTGCCAGAGACACGACTTCGAGCCGGCGCGCATTGAGGTCGCGTCGCCCATCGGGCTGGCTCAGGAGCAGCAGCGGCGGCGATTTTTTGAAAAATGAAATCGAGTTAACGGGATATCTGTCTGGCAACGCAAGCTTGATTTCACCGCTTATTGCATCGACGATTCGTGTTTCCCAATTGCTAAGCGATGTTTCATCCCATACCCCGTAAACAATTTCGGTTCTGCCATCACCATCGAAATCGTCCACAGCATCATCGAAAACACGCAATTCCTTTTGATCGATTGGGTAATTTTGCTCGAAGAAATCATCCCACAGGAGCCGCAATGATTTTCCGTTTTCGTTTTTAATCACAGCGATATGTTCACGCAATTGATCGGCGAGCATGACGATATCCGGATACCCGTCACCATCGATATCTTTCACCACCAGCGTGCCATAATTGCGACCCGTGTGTTTTTCGAGGTGCATCTTAACGTTGCCATTCAATCCGCTGTAAACGAAGAAGTTGCCGTAGGTCGCCGCCACCAGTTCTAGTAAGCCATCGCCATCCGTATCGGCGAGTGCGATTTCAGGCACGAAATTCGCCATTTTATAGTCGAATGTCCAGCAAACGCGCCCGTTTTCAATTCCATTTTCAAACGACAAGCAATAGCCAATTTCTCGGCGCGTACAAATCACGATTTGCTGCCCGGATATACGCGGATCCAACGGCGCGATTTTGGTATATTGCACATTATATTTGGGATCAAATTGGCATTTATAGCGGATTTTGCCGGTCTTGCCGTCGAGCACATGAACCGCTCCGACATACCCGCCTGTCAAAACCAACTCCTTTTTGCCATCCCCGTCGAGATCGTACATCCCGATAATCGCGGCATTTTCAAGGGGAATTTTCCAGCGAAATTGACCTTCGAGTGAATACGCTGCGAGATGTCCCCGCGTTGTCAGCAAAAGCTCCGCCTGTCCGTCATTATCAATATCCTCGATATAAGGCGTGCCTTCGAATCCCCCAAGGGGATATTCCCATTTGATTTCGGGACATGTCATCTTTCCGCGTAACGGGGACGCGGCGGTGTTTTGTCGGTCTCGACGCAGCATAGGCCATTCACCGGGCAGGATTTCGTGCTTGAGAATGGTTGTTGGCTTTTCTGCCGCAGCGGGATTCCTGGGCGTCAATGGCGAGAAAACGATGTTTCCGATTTCAATTTCGGATGTAGCACCGGAATCGCTGAATAGCTCCACGCCGAATCCGATATCGCTCTCTGCTTCATTTAATGCGGATATCGCATGCGCGCAGTGATACACGCTGTCGCGGCTCATAAAGATCATTTTGCGATCGGGCGCGATTTCGAAGCGCCAATGGTGCCAATCTGTATCAGTTCGGAATATCTTATACTGCTGATCGACTTTATAGCGGTCGTGCAAAAGCTGAATCGAGAATGAGAATTCCGGTTCGCTGCTGGCAAGATTAATGATAAGCCGCGATCTGCCGGTTCCATTATCATCCCGCCCGACTTGTGTCAATTTCAGATCGATATCGAGCGCAAATTCATTAGTGAGCGATATGGGCTCTTTGTATTTGAAAATCGCGGAGTCGGCTTCGGCACTCGACATTTTCACGCGCAAGCTCTGTTCATCAAAGGATATCTCGGTACCTATAGATGATTCGATTTGGAATTTGTCGTGAAGCGCCTGCTGCCAATTATCAACCGTCAATATGGGCGTTGAATTTTTTATCATAAATGCAACCAGAAACAGGCATACAAGGATGAGCAATACCAAATTGATTAATTTAATCTTATTGTCGCGTTTCAAAACCGCTCCTTATTGAATGCAATACAGTTTTCCGTCTCCGCAACCGACCAGAATCTGAATTTCACCAGTTCCGAACAAATCGCAGACAATGGGTTGACCTACCGCTGCCGGCAATCGAACATCCAACGCAACGCGTTTCGCCTTGTTATCGCCGCCGCGAAGTGCCATCAAATGCCCATCGGTCGTGCCGAAAATAAATTCGGGATTACCATCGCCATCAATATCTGCCGTGATGACTGGTGAAATGCTCGATGTCACCGGAAATTCCCATTTTGTTTCACCGGTAAGCGCATCCATGCAAACGAATTGCATGTTGGGACCATCAACCGGGTAGAATTGAGGCCAGTTGTAAAGTTGACCGATCGTCACCGAGCCGATTTCAACGCGTCCATCGCCATCGACATCGGCAATCCCTGCCGGCTTCCAGCCTGACATAAACGGGCGCCACCACAATTGCTCACCATTCAGTCGCTCTACGGTGACGCTGTATGCGCCGCCAGTCCAGACGATGAATGGTTCCCCGTTTTCCGGCTCGACGATTGTCGGGATATGGTAACCGCACCATTGGGTAATGGGGTAAATATCTCTGCCGGTCATTCCGTTGAGTGAGCGGTGTTCGAAGAGATCGCGCAATAAAATGTCATCCCCGCCGTTCCCGGTGAGATCGTACACTGCCGGATTGCCATTTCCGCACGTTATGTTCCAGATGACCGAGTCATTATCCGCCCGGATGCAGCGGCTTCTCAATGAAATGATTTCACCGGATGCGACGTACAAGTCCCATCGGTCGCGATTGGTGAATTGACCGAACGTGTAATAGCGTGGCGCATTGGTCAATTCATACGCTTTTTTCAGTTTACCCTTTACATCCAGCACGGCGAGTAAATTTGGCTCTCTCGAAACGAGCACTTCCTTTTTGCCATCGAGATCCAGATCAAGGATTAGCGGGCGCTTTTGTCCCTGGTTGGTTTCCCAGTCGTACTGATTGGTGGATATTGGCACTTCCCATTCAAACACAGGGCGCTTTTTGCCTGGTTCCGGTTTAAGGCAGATAAGTGTATCCGGCGCCGCGTTGACTAATATCCGCAGAACGCCATCTCCTGCCAGATCTCCCGCGAGCGGGTAGCATATCGGTCCGCCGCAAGGAAATTTGGCTTTGACGGCGCCGGTTTCGGAGACCAGGTAGAAGGAATTATCGTCCCGGCTGATGAGACACGTCGGTTTATTATTCACCTGATCGGGATAAAATGCAACCAGGCGGGTGTTCGGATTACCCTTGAAGGGCGCCTCGGATATCCATGTCCGGGTTAATCCTTCGGCAGTAAGCTGGTAGCCCTCAACCGCCGCGATATTGCCTTTAGCGTTGAGTTTCTCAATAAAAATGCCGCCGGGCAGTTGCGTGGATTTTATTGGTGATTCAGATTTGTAGAATTCTTTCAAAATATTTGGTGGAAACTCGCGAAAGGTGCGGGCGGTGAGCAAACGGCAATCTTGAAGCGCGCCCGTCGTTTCAATCTTCCCTTGCTTCAGTTGTACAACTTTAATCTCCGAAGTTGGAATGTCTTTGCGCGATTCTGGTTCGTATATTTCACTGAGCAGCAAGTGCGGGGGCATATCCGGACTAAGTCGCACAGCATTAACCGGATAGGTATCGGGAAGGTGATATTTTATGTCGCCTGTAACGGCATCCACCAGATATGTTGCCCAATTGGGTTGACTGGTTTCATCCCACAGCCCATAGAGCAATTCGACCTTTCCGTCACCATCGAAGTCATCTACAGCGTGGTCGAATAGTCGCAATTCCTTGTGATCGATGGGGTAGTTTTGCTCAAAAAATTTGTCCCATAGAAGCTGGAGCGAATCGCCTGCTACATTCTTGACCGCGCAAATATGCTCGCGCACGCGGTCGGCGAACATCACGATATCGGGATAGCCATCACCATCAATATCTTTCACCACCAATAAGCCGTAATTTCGACCTGTAGGTGCTTCCAGATGCATTTTCACGGAGCCGTCGATGCCGCTATAGACGAAGAAATTTCCATACGTTGCGGCAACCAGTTCAAGATTGCCGTCGAGATCCATATCCGCGAAGGCGATGCCCGGAACAAAATTGTCTTTTTCATAATCATAGGTCCAGGCGACGTTGCCCTTCTCGATGCCATTTTCAAAGGACAGGCAATAGCCCAACCGGTGCTGGTTGCAGACGACAATTTGCTGTCCCGCGATATCCGGATTCAATTTGGCGACGCGCGCGCCAAAAACCGAATACTTCGAATCGTGCTCGCATCTGTAGCGAACCTTGCCGGTGTGTCCGTCCAGAACCTGGATTACGCCGCTGCCCGCAATGAGCAATTCCTTTTGTCCGTCACCGTCAAGATCGTACATTCCGTAAATGACGGTATTTTCCATGGGGATTCCCCAGAGCAGGGAGCCATCGAGTCGATAGGCAGAAAGCCGCCCGCCGATGCCGATTAGCAGTTCCAATTCATCATCGCCATTCACGTCGTCCAGAAATTCACTGCCGGAAGAGCCGCCGAGGGAATACGACCATTGAATCTGCGGTTGTTTCAGATTGCCTTTCAATGGCGAATGCGCGGAATGCTGCCGATCGCGGCGGAACATGGGCCATTCACCGGGCAACACATCATGTTTGAGGCGGGGTGCGAGGGCGGTCGGTTGCGCTTGCATTGGCTCGAGGCTCTGGATTTTAACCTGCCCGATCTCGATCTCTGTTTCAGCTTCAGATGCGCTGTAGATTTTGAATTGAAATTCAGAATGTTGATTTTCAACTGAACTAACTTTATGCGCACATTCGTAAATACCGTCACGCGTCAGATAGATCACTTTTTGATCCGCACGTATTTCAAACTGCCAGTGGTGCCAGTTTTCATCGGTTCGGTAAATTTTATACTGCTCATCCACTTTGTAGCGATCGCGAATGAGCTGCATCATGAATCCGAGCTGCAATGGCGCGCCGGTACCAAACTGCCATTCGAATTTTGATAAATGTCCAGTTGCGTTATCATCCCTGCCAACCTGACTGAGTTTCAAATCGATGTCCAAAGCAAAATCGCCAGCAATCGTGAAAGCTTTATTCAGGGTCACCAGCAGTGATTCCGGTTCCGTCGATTTAAGGACGACATGCAGGTTTTTGTGCGGAAATTCCAGCCTTGCAGTTTCGGATTTTTTGATGTTGAAATCCGAGATACTGGCTTTCCAGTCATTGATCTCGAAAAGCGTTGTTTGTGGCATAGTTGGTTGAACTCCCATGAGCGTTAATGCGATGACGAGAAAACACGTTCTGGTAAACTTTTTAACATGCTTGAGTTTCAATGTGTTACCTCCGGATGTTTCATGAAAATCAATCTCGCTCCGTCGCTCTGCGACGCGCGGACATTATTCGAATGTTTGTATGAATTCAAGGCATTTCTCAAAAATTTCATCACGATGGCGCTTCAAACTATGTGTATCATCCTCAAAGATGATTAGCTCGCATGTCCCTTCACCTGCATTGACGCGCTGTTGAATGAGTTTTAACTCATCGATTGTAGCTGCCGTATCGAGCGCTCCATGAAAAATGAGCAAAGGGACACGGATGCGCCTTGCTTGTTCTATAGGTGAGCGTTCGATGAGTGCAACAGCCCGTTCTTTCGGATCCGAAGGCAGCGATCGCTGTGAATGAGGTTCAAAGCGATGCAAACCAGATAAAGTCCACAAAGCAATACCCGAATCCCACGGAATCTCTTCGCCCGCAAGTGCCAGGAATGTAATAAATCCGCCATAGCTACACCCTGTGAGGATTAAGGGCCTTTTGTTGCCCGTACGTTTTTTCCAATCCTCGCCGCAAGCGATGACATCCCAAACATCACCTCGTCCGTATTCTCCGCGATTTGCCTCCTGATGAGCTTTGCCATATCCGCTGCTGCCGCGATAGGCAGCGCAACAAATTTCAATCCCTTGCGCCAACAAGCGCAACATAAACGGGTCATTGGGATCAATGGGAGCAAAAGGACCGCCGTGAACAAATAATATTGCCGGCTGTTTCGCCTTTAGGGGGATAAATCGTTTTACAGGTACTTCAAATCCATCACGTGATAGGATCGTATATTCTTCGGTGCGAAAAGATGGTTTTTTCTGCGGTTTGGCTTTCAAAACCGGAATACATCTATCACCAATTTTCCAGTTGTAAATACAGGAGTTCGTTCCCAGAAAATATACTGATGTTCCTGCTTGATCAAAGCCCGTGATGAATTCTGTAAAATAGTCTTTGACTGGCGCAAATGAAGCTAATTCAAGACGATCGAGTAGCTCACCACCGGGAAAAGACAATACGGACAAGGTATCGCTGCCAATACAAAGAATTCGCTTCCCGTCAGGGATGAATATACCGCCACGAAGGTCGCTATGCTCATAGCTCCAGAAGACCGTCATGTCACCAATATCAATCACTGTCAATCGTTTTGTGCTTCCCTTGATTTGCGTGATCAAAATGTAGCGCGAGTCCGGTGACCAAGCAAATCGCCCAACCCGGCAATGTGTTCCTTGCTCAACCGGCACATAAGAGCATTCGCCCTATTTTACGTTTACAAAGTAAATCCACATTGGTCTTTCAGGTTCATTCAAATGCTGCCGATGGAACACGACATATTCCCCGGAAGGCGACCATTGCGGATATCGGTCTACCTCTTTGGCATTGTCCGTCAATTGGGTTGTTCGCTTTGTGATGGGGTCAATGCAGTAAATATCCGGAGGAATCAGCGTTTCCCGGTCGCGGGCGGAATAGACAAGCTGTTGACCATCTGGCGACCACTCTACAAATCCGGCTTGCAGACGGGAGTCTTTATAAATTAAATGAATCTTACCGTCTTCGAGATTATATAGATAGAGACAGCCATCGTTGCTACCAAAAGCGAGCTGCGATCCATCGGGCGACCAGCGAATATGTATTGGTAAATACCAGCTTGGAATTTCTGCAATAAGCTTTTTGGTCGTTGAGCGAATTTCAATCCTCTCCGTGCTATCCCAATCCCAGGAAAGCACGGCGAAAAGCTTCGACTTTGCGTGAAGATCAAAATGGCTCAAAGTTGAAGACATTTAAATTTCTCCTTATGATTTGCTACCTTTCAAAGGCTTAATATCGTTCCGCCGGTCTTCGGCGGAATGCATTCCCCTCGCTCTGCGACGCGTTGATACGTAACATGCCCAAAAACATTTATCTTCTGTATCGCCTTCGGGACGGAGACCGTCCCGCCTGCGTTCCCCCGCAGAGCGAAGGAACGAGAAAATATTCTTAATATTAAAAAATTCATTCAATGCAATAGAGCTTTCCGTCAGCGCAGCCGACCAGAATTTGCATCGCGCCGGTTCCGAATAAATCGGCGACAATCGGGGTTCCCACTGCCGCGGGAAGCGATACATCAAAGGCGATGCGCCTGGTTTGATCATCACCGCCGCGGAGTGCCAATAGATGACCATCCGTGGTGCCGAAAATGAATTCCGGATTGCCGTCACCATCCACATCCGCGGTGATGGTTCCGGAGATGCTCGAATTGACTGTGAATTCCCATTTTGTCCGTCCGGTGAGCGCGTCCATGCAAACGAATTGCTCATCCGGACCGTCAACAGGGTAGATATTAGGCCAATTGTATAATTGTCCCAACGTAACGCCGCCAATTTCCAGTTGCCCATCGCCATCCACATCCGCCAGACCGCAAGGATGGCGATAGGTGAAAAAGGGTCGCCACCAGAGTTGTTCGCCGGTCAATTTCTCGGCAACCACGCTGTAAACGCCGCCAGTCCAGATAATGAACGGTTCTTCGCCATCGGGATCCGCAATCATCGGGAGATGATATCCGCACCATTGCGTGATCGGAAACGTATCCCGCCCGGTGAGACCATCGAGCGATCTGCGTTCGAACAGATCGCGCAAAACAATATCTTCATAACCATTACCGGTGAGATCAAACACAGTTGGCGGACCATTACCGCAGGTGAGCTCCCACGCAGCCGTCTGGCTCGCGTCAATCGGCACAACCTGGCTTTTGGTTGATACCGAGCCTGTGCTGTAAGAAATAAAAAGGTCCCATTTGTCGCGCCCGGTAAATTGCCCGAAGGTGATATATTTGGGGGCTTTGGCAAATGTGAACGAACGTACCGTCTTGCCGCACTGGTTTACGAATACCAGCTTGTCCGGCGGCTGGCTGAAGATGACTTCATTTTGCCCGTCGGAATCCAGATCTGCGACAATGGGTACACCCTGTCCCTGAATCGTGCCCCAGCCCAATTGGTTTCCCATTATCGGTTGCTCCCACTCGACTATCGGTGGTTTTTTATCGGGCAGAGGTTTCAGGCATTTAAGGTTGCCGAAAGGATCAGCCGTCAGGATGCGCAATATGCCGTCATCGGAAAGTGCACCGGCGACTGGCTGACAGACCTGCCCGCCGCACGGATACTTTCCGATTAAGTCTCCTCCCTCCGACAGCAAATAGTAGTGGTTGTCATTTTTGCTGAAAAGAAATCCGGCTGCCTCTTTTTGGAGATCTGGATAAAAGGTTAAAAATGAGGCATCCTCAAGTTGCCCGAAAGGTGCTTCCCGCGACCAGATCGATTCGAGGGAATTCCCGGATTTGCCCTGAATAAATTCAATCGCTGTTATTTTTCCGCTGTCATCGAGCTTTTTGAAAAAGCCGCCGCGAGAAAATCGCTCTGATTTCAAATTGGACTGGGAAGCCGACCAATTTTTCATGCGGTTCAGCGGAAAATCGATGAATGATTGGTTGGTTATCAGAATGCGATTCCGCAATTCAACTAATGTCACTGGTTGGCGATTCGCCACGGAAACAACGCGGAGATGTGTCGTATTTAATTCTTTTCGATTTTGAGGACTGCTCAGCAGGAGTTGCGGCGGCTGCTCCGGGAAGAAGCGCAGTACATTCACCAGGTATGCATCAGGAATTTCCAATTTCGTTTCGCCGCTCACGGCATCGACCAGCAACGTTCGCCAGTTGGAATACGAGGTTTCGTCCCACAGCCCGTAGAGAATTTCAATTTGCCCATCGCCATCAAAATCGTCCACGGCATCGTCGAAGACCCGCATTTCCATTTGATCTACCGGATAATTTTGCTCGAAAAATTTATCCCACAGCAATCGCAGCGATTTCCCGTTCTCATTTTTGACGACCGCAATGTGTTCGCGGAGTTGATCGGCGAACATGATGATATCCGGATAGCGATCGTTATCGATATCCTGAACCACGAGCAGACCGTAATTCCGCCCTGTGTTGGCTTCAAGTTGCATTTTAACCGATCCATCCAGACCGCTATAAACAATAAAATTTCCGTACGTCACGACGACAAGTTCCAGCACGCCGTCAAGGTCCATATCCACCAGGGCAAATTCAGGGGTGAAATAGCGCATTTTATAATCATAAGTCCACGCCACTTTACCGTTTTCAATGCCATCTTCAAAGGAAAGGCAATAGCTGATTTCGTTCCGCGTACAGATTACAATCTGTTGCCCGCGGAGATCAGGATTAATCGCTGCGATTTTTATCCCACTGACATGATATTTCTGGTCATAGGGGCATTTGTAGCGCACTTTCCCGGTTTTCCCGTCGAGGACGTGTACTGTCTGAATGAAGCCCGCACCCAACACCAGTTCCTTTTGACCGTCGCCGTCAAGGTCGTGCATGCCAAAAATGTAAACATTTTCGAGAGGTGTATCCCAGAGATAGGTTCCATCGAGTCGATAGGCAGTGAGACGACCATTAATCATGACCAGAATTTCCGCGTCACCATCCCCGTTGATATCATCGACAAAAGAGCCGCCGAAAGAGCCGCCAAAGGTAAACGCCCACTGCACTTCGGGAGTTGTCATGTTGCCTTTTAAAGGCGATTGTCCCGTGTGATAACGGTCCCGGCGAAACATGGGCCATTCACCAGGAGAGATTGTATGTTTTAGCCGATGGGATGGGGAAGAGGCGCTTTTGGCAAGCGGCTTAAGCCTAGAAAGCGCCAGTTCGCCGATTTCGACTTCGGTCGGCAAATCCTTATCGGCATAAATTTCAAATTGCATCGCGGATGGTTGTGGCGATTCGGATGTATTGCCAACACTGATTTCATGTGCGCATTCATACGATCCATCCCGGCTCATGAGGAGCATTTTTTTATCCAATCTGAACTCAAAATGCCAGTCATGCCAGAGCGCATCGGTTCGATATATTTTATATTGGTTGTCGACTTTATAGCGATCACGATTAATAAGAATCCGTACGCCTAGATTTAGAGGCGCGCCGGTATTGAAGCGAAATTCGAATCTCGAGCGATAACCTGTGCCATCGTCGTCACGACCCACCTGATTCAATTTCATCCGCAGATGTATTGCGAAATCCGATTCGATCGAAAATGGATTCCGGTACTGAAGCAGCAGCGATTCTGCGGGCGCGGCGGCAACTTCAATGTGAACAGATTCCTTGTCGGTCGAGATACGAGCGCTGTCGCTTTTCGTCACACGGAAATCGTTTTCAAGCGCTGTGTTCCAGTTTTGAATTTGCATGATCACTGCGCGATCCTTTGATTGAGATGAGTTAGCAATCAGAATAGACAGCGACAGGAAGATCGCCAACCATTTCAAGTATCCACTCACGGTCAACTCCAATATTTATTCATCGAATTCTCTGGTTGATATTCATCATCATAACATTGATATAACGTCTCTAACCGTACACATCCAGGCTTTTTCTGGCTTTTCTGCCGCATGCTGCAGCAGCGTTTTGAGCATGATGTTTTCGCGATCGTGCAAATAGTGCGTATATGGATGCCATACGGGCATCCAGACAGTTTGCTGCTGATACGCGAGGTCGAATACATCCAGATTGTATTGAATCCACCTGTCGATTGCATTGCCGGGCGTCCAGGGCGCTCGCCAGTTTTCTGCAACCGGTTGATGACCGCTCGATTTGCGCCAGTCGTGGAATGCCTGCGGATGGATGCAAAAATGGGTATCAAACCAGTTGCGATCGCTTAATCCTTGCATCGGGATTTCGATCAGACCGGTTTCGTAGCGATACGGCTGTTCGAACACAGTCAATCTGGCGGCATTCTTGATATCCGATTCGTCGAAAGCATGTTGGTGATCTTCTTTCACAAATTGAAATTCACCATTGGTGATGGGATCCCGGTATGCTGAACTGACGTAGCTGAATCCGTTTTTTAGAATGACGCGCTGGGTTTCCGGTTTGCCGTTCAAGCCGTTGAGAATTCCGCCGGGACCCCGGAGAACAACCGATTTCACACCCAACCGATTTTCGAGCAGCACATTCGATTTGCTCAATTCCTCATCGATGAGTTCCAGATCGTTGACTGCCAGACTCACGTGTGAGTAGGTATGCGAATCAATTGTATGTCCTCGCGCGAGAATTTCTTTGAGATAATCAATATTGCGTTCTTCGAGTCCGTTAGTGACATAAAAGAAATGCAGGCTGACATTGTAGCGTTCGGCAACATCGCAGAGTGCCAGCGTATATTTCTGAAGCTCGGGCATGATGCGTCCGTTATTGGTGATCGTTGGCGAATAGCCGGCGCACATTTCCAGATCGTAACTGAGCGCTGCTGCACAATGCACATTTTCGGGTAGATTGAGTTTCACAGCAGATCCTTTAAGGTTTGAGTGAAATTGGTTTCGTTTTTATCGAGCCAGCGTAAAGGCTGCTTAATATCAATGCTAAAAAAACGCCATTGGTCTTCGGGCGGAACTTTGTGGCTGCCATCGGTGCGGCAACAAATCCAATTGATGCGCATCATAATCGGAAGCAGGTCGATTTCAAAAGGCTGAAGGTCTATATAATTCAAATAGCTGCTGACGAAAAGGCTGGAGCGATGGATATCTGGTTTGCAGGTCTGGGTGAGCGAATAAATATCAGAACCATCGATATCATTTTCCCGCAATGCCACAAAGTACAATAAGCCGTAGCTCAGATCGTAGATACGCGGTTGGCGGCTTGCCCAGTCCAGATCGAAGAATCCGGCAACCTGCTTTCCGTTGTACTTTACGTTTGCCGGATGATAGTCACCATGAACGATGAGCGAAGGTAACTCGAAAAAAAGCGCATCCGGGAGTTGCTGCTTCACCCTGTCAATTTGCTTCATGATGTAGTCGCCGAGTTTGCCTGCATTGGGATCATCGGAACGGGATACCAGCTCCTTGATCCGCGCTGCTGCCTTTTCCGGCGGATCGATGCGAAATTTGCTTTTTTCGACACCGGGCTGAAAATCAAAAACCGCTTGGTGAAATTGACCTAAAGCTTTGCCGGCATTTTTCAATTGATCCGTATCGTGTTGGTGATAAACGCCTTTTGCCTCGATATAAGTGAATAATTCGTAAATCTGGTCATCCAAATCGAGCCAGCTTTCGCCGGAAGCTGTAAGAATAGGGCAGGGGGCGAGAATTCCTTTTGATCTCAGATGGCGCATCAATTCATGATCGAAGCGGATCGACTGAATATTGCAAAATGCCTGATTCCGGCAGCGGAGGAAGTATTTTTGGCTGTCGACCAGTAACATATAATTGCGGTTTCTGGTGCCGCCTGCCACAAGTTTGCATTCCGATGGCGGTGATAAATTATAGTGTGCCAAAATGCGCGAAAATTCACTGTATTCATCCGCAGCACCGGATTTAGCTATTTTTTTTTCACTCATAAATCATTGAGCTGTTTGGAGTAGAAATATTACAAGCTGTAAACAGCTTGTAAACACTTGTTGCGTAAATATAAAAAAATATAATGTAAATACAAGCTAATTTTTGATTATTTATATATTAAGGAAACAGATTTATTGAGTTGGACAGCTATAAACATCCCCCTGAATCCCCCTTCCAAGGGGGACTTGCTGGATTCCCCCTTGGAAGGGGCTAGGGGGATGTAAAACTGCGAAAGAAATATTTCTATAAAATTGCACTTGTTTAACTTATTTAATTGTAATTCCTAAAATATTCATAATTCATCCGATTCCGGCTTATCGAAGCGATGATTATTTTCAAAGCAACGGGAAGCGTATATTATTTGCCTCAGCGATTGTTTTGCACGCCTGAACATACTGCTCGAAGCCAACGGTATCACCGATTCCTTGTTGAAAATATTTAAGCGCGCAACGGGTCATCAGGCGTTCGGGAAATGTATCGGGATATTCCACGCCCAAAGTAGCTTCTCGAATCAAAAAGATTTTATATCCGTAATGCAGCATTTCTCTGGTTGCAGCCGCGGCATCGAGGATACACATATTGGTTGCGAATCCCGTATAGATTAAATTTTTAAGGTCTTTGCTGCGGCAGATGCGGTCGAATTGCGCCCCGGTTAAAATTACCTGATCGCCGGATTCGGCTTCACAAGTCGATAGAATACGCATTTTTTGCCAGCCATCCCATTGATGGTATCCTTTGCCATGTGTGCGTTCGGCTCGGGCTAAATTCCATCCCGGATTCACTTCCGGAGGTCTGGGCTTTGAAGAAACGGGGGGCGGATTGATATCTTCTTCCTCGAGCATATTGTGTACGGAGTCATATTTCATTGCGATGTTTTTCGGTTCGACGTGGAAAATGGGCAAGCCGATAGCCCGGGCGGCTGCAATCGCCGGTTTAATATAATTCTCGGCAACTCGCAGGGATTCAAGCTGGCATTCTTCAGTGCCCATATCCACAAAGAAATTTTCCGGTACGTCAGGACCGTTGATATCGCCCATATTCCACAGATGAAGCGCCACGAAACCGGTTTCCGCGGGATCAAGATTGAATTCTTCGGTTACCCACCCGGCTTTTTTCAATGTTGGGCATTCCCAATGCGTGCCAAATAGTTTCAAAGAGATTTTTGAGGCTTTCATATTCTATTGTTCCTTCTTATAAAAACTTGCTAAAGCGATACCTGATAACTTGATTTTAAACCAATAACTTACATTTCAAATCGCTATAAACTCCGCAGTTCCCAAAATTTGACCGCAATTTGTCTCGCGTTCTTCGCTTTTGGGATGGCTATCGCGCAACAACAGCAGCCTTTTGGGGGAGCGTCTCTAATTTACGCGAATGGCTGTTTTTTTCGCTATTGAATAAATAGCAATTTTTTCTCCGCACAGTGTTTACCCGCGTGCAGTGAGTAGATATAGATGCTTGACGCAACAGTGGTGTTCTGTTGATCCTTTCCGTCCCAATTCACCTGGTGATAGCCCGGCGCATACTCACGATTCACCAGGCGTCGAACCAATTGCCCATTAAGATTGAAAATTTTCAAGCTCACAAATTCTTTCTCCGGCAGACAAAACCGGATTTGCGTTTGAGAGTTAAATGGATTGGGATAATTTTGAGCAAGTCTGAACGCGAATGGCATGCACGAATCCGCTTGAGATACAAGAGTCGCTGTGCTGCTAAAACAATGCAAAATGCCGTCGTATGTCGTGACCAGTATTTCGGCAATACCATCCGCGTTCAAATCTGCGACAATCGGGCTGCCCACCGGCGCCTCCAGCTTGAATTGTGCTTCGATGCGATTGGTTGCATCCGCTTCGCCATTCAAAATGTAGAGATAGCCGTTCATCCCGCCAAAAATGAATTCCAGTCGATCATCGTTATCCGCGTCCATGCAAATAATATCCGACGCTGTAGTTCCCAGGTTGTATGTCCATTCGGTATTACCATTGGCAGCATCGTAGCAGGTGAAAATGCCATTGGTACTGCTGACGCCAATTTCAACGTGCTGATCATT
The DNA here is from genome assembly GCA_016927835.1 of Candidatus Zhuqueibacterota bacterium. Classification (GTDB taxonomy): domain Bacteria; phylum Zhuqueibacterota; class Zhuqueibacteria; order Thermofontimicrobiales; family Sulfurfontimicrobiaceae; genus Sulfurfontimicrobium. Next base: position 47,434 of record JAFGMA010000119.1, read on the forward strand.
GTCAACATCCGCAGTACCAGGCATGCGCGCGTAGCAATCCAGGTAGCCGGTTGCTTGTTCCCAAATTTGGGTTATACTCCGACCATTGTTGTGCATTTTATTTGCTGAGACTTCAAGATAGCCGCCGCTATTAATGACTTCATAGCTATCGTTGAAATCGACATCCATCAAAACAGGCGTATGATAATAGACACCAGGGCAAAATCCCCATCTTCTTCCGTTTTTACCATCCAGCGTGATCAGGTCGCCATGTTCGCATAGAATAATATCATCAATTCCGTCTTCGGTGAAATCGTATACGGCAACATATCCGCTGTAGGGACCATAATCTTTCGTCCACAGCGGAGTTTTGCCGCCAGTACCATCATAAACGTGAATATTGTTGGTGTGCATGCTGCCGGTATTAAAAGCAACTAAAATATCCTTGACACTGTCTTCGTTAAAATAACCGGTTACCCATTCATAGGGATAGCTGTTGAAGTTATATTCTTGTGTTATGTGACCTTCATCGTCAATTATAAGCAGATTATTGCCAAAAGCGATTACAACTTCCTTTTTCCCATCGCTATTGAAATCATCAACATAAGCCGTGCTATTCCGCCCATATTTTGCCGACTTGCCATTTCCCGCCTGTTGCCATTTGATTTTTGGCGCGCTTCGAAGTGTTGCATGTTGTACATCCAAGACATTCATAAAACCCAGCGCGCTCTGCACCAGGACTTCAATCGAACCATCCGAATCCAAATCAGCAGCGACAGGCATGGCATAATAACTTCCGATTGGTATATCGGCAACAACATTGCCAATCGCATCAATCAAGAACGAATGACCATCGATTGAACTGATGAAAGATGTAAGGAAAGAATCAGCGCTTGTTCTGCCCACATCCAATAGAACGGATGCGTAATCCGTGGGATATGAATACCAAATTCTTACCAGATTGTTGCTTTCGAAGGCATACGCATAAAATCTCTTGCTATCTGTTGTAAAGATATTCGGAATTCCGTCAAATTCCAAATCTCGCACGAATAACACATCATTGCCGGCGTTGCTGTTGACATCACCAGGGAGTATTGGTTCCAATTCTATAACGACTCGCGCTGACGCCTTCGTATATTCGATTGAATACGAGTTATTATTCCCTTTCAAAAAGCTTAAATTATTCCTCAGCGGCACCCTGCTTGGCTCGCGGCTGATACAGATTTCCGGAGAATTGTCATTATCTAAATCTCTGACATCATAGAGGTAATAGCCCACAAGGTCATATTCTGTTGCGCCGGATTGCGCATCGTAGATCATCAGATGCCACTGATTGTCGCCGGTGTTGTTGAAGAGCGCACAGACCAATTCGACTTCTCCATCATTATCCAAATCGCCTACTGAATTGGGCGATACCCTTACGTCTTTATTATCTTCAGGATAACTGTATTCGAACCATTTGTCCCATAGAAGTGCAAGTGGGATATTATCGCCGTTTGGTCCAAGATTGTCAATCATGGTCAGATGCTCGTTCAGGCTATGCGCCATTATCGCTATTTCAGGATATGGGTCATCATCAATATTCGTCAATTTGATGATACCGTAATTTCGACCTTTGCCATTGCCGGTCGTAAAGCCAAAATCGATTAGCGGCTTGCCATTGTCGCCCTGCCAGCCATAGATATGTCCATACGTACCAATAACTACCTCTGGTATCGAATCATTATTCATGTCTGCAACCATAACCTGAGGTGGAAATGGCCAGGTTATTTCATCGCTGACTTGCCAGAGCAGGCTTCCATTGGCAACGCCATTTTTAAATGAAAATGCATAGCCATATTTATCGCCTGACCATGGCCAACAAAAAAGCTCCAGTTTACCGTCTCCGGAATTATTCAAATCAGCGATTTTGACCCCGCCGCTATAAATTGTACCAGCAGGAGGTGGAAAAAAATGTTGCCATTGGACTTCGCCCGTTTCACCGTCCATGATAAATACGGTCGGCGGCTCTGTACGAGCACAAATAATATCCACTTGATCGTCATTATCAATGTCCACAATGCCAAAAATAGTATTCACGCCGATTACATCGCTGGTCCACATAAGCGTCCCGTCCTGCTGGAACGCAACTATTTTGCCGGCATTGATCGCTACAATTTCATCAAATCCATCGCTATCAATATCAGCCATGCGTGTCAATCCCGGCGTACCACCCAACGAAAAACGCCATCGTTCTTCAAGCGTCGTGACCGGACCTTTCAGATTTGAAATTCCGGTATTGAATAAATCACGCCTGAAGCAGGGCCATTCAGCATCGGATGAAGCCGTTTGGCTCAACAAACAAGCCGCGCACGCGATGCAGATTAGGACAATTAACTGGAATCGAAATATTCGTTTATACAAAGATGCCTCGCAACAATACTTATTGAATGAAGATCATTTTTTTACTCGCGCGATACTCGCCTGCTGTCAATAGATAGACATAAATACCCGATGATGCAGTTTGCTTGCTATCCTCCATGCCATCCCATAAAATTTGGTGATAACCCGGCGCATACTCCCGATTCACCAGGCGCCGAACCAATTGCCCGTTAAGGTTAAAAATTTTCAAGCTCACAAATTCTTTCTTCTGCAGCCAAAACTGAATTTGCGTTTGAGAATTGAATGGATTGGGATAATTTTGGGCAAGTCTGAACGCGAATGGCACGCACGAGTCCGATTGAGATGCAAGAGTCGCTGTGCTGCTAAAACAATGCAAAATGCCGTCGTAGGTCGTGACCAGTATTTCGGCAATGCCATCCGCGTTCAAATCTGCGGCGATTGGGCTGCCCACCGGTGCCTCAAGCTTGAATTGCGCTTCGATGCGATTAGTTGCATCGGCTTCGCCATTCAAAATGTAGAGATAGCCATCCATCCCGCCAAAAATGAATTCCAGTCGATCATCGTTATCCGCGTCCATGCATATCATATCCGAGGCAGTGGTTCCCAGGTTGTATGTCCATTCGATATTACCATTGGCGGCATCGTAGCAGGTGAAAATGCCATTGGTGCTGCTGACGCCAATTTCCACGTGGCGGTCATTATCCACATCCCCGGTGCCATGCAAGCGCGCATAGCAGTCGAGGTAGCCGGTTGGCTGTTCCCAGATTTGTGTGATATTTTGACCTGAGGCATACATTTTATTCACCGAAACTTCCATGTAGCCGCCGCTATTGATGACTTCGTAACAGCCGCTGAAATCGACATCCATCAGAATCGGTGTGTGATAAAACGCCCCGGGATAAAATCCCCATTGCTTGCCATTTCTGCCGTCCAGGGTAATGAGATCATAATGTTCACGCAGAATGATATCGTCGATGCCGTCCCGGGTGAAGTCATAAACCACAACGTACCCGCTGTAGGGACCGAAATCTTTAGTCCAGACAGGTGTTTTGCTGCCGTTTCCGTCGTAGACGCATGCGATATTGGTATGGATGCCAGCGGAAGCATTGATTCCCACGAATAAATCTTTTGTATCGTCATGATTGAAGTTGCCGGTTGCCCATTCATACGGGAAACTATTGAATTGATATTCCTGAAGTTGCACGCCATTGTGATCATACACGAGCAGCGAATTATCGCTTGCCAGAAAAACCTCTTTATCACCATCACCGTCGATATCATCCGCGTACGCGCTGCTGTTTTGCCCATATTTAGCGGATTTTCCGCGAGCCAATCGCTGCCATTTCACTTCGGGCGGGCTCTTTAATGTCGCATGTTGAACATCGAGTACATTCATCATTCCGAACGCGTCCTGGATTAATATTTCAATCGAACCATCACCATCCAAATCCGCCGCGACGGGCATTGCATAATGATTCCCCAGCGAAAATTCAGACGTCGCCTGTCCCGCTGCATCGAGCAAATACGAACGCCCGCCCTTCGAACTAATGAGCGGTGATTTGAAATCGGCGAGAGTCGTTCTTCCCGCTTCCAGCAGAACTGATGCAGATTCAAACACAGGCGACTGCCAGATTTCGTTCAATTGATTGGCTTCGAAGCTGAAGCAATGAAAGTGTGCGCCGTCGTAGCTGTAAATGTTCGGTTTACCATCGCCATTCACATCGCGCGCAAACAGAACATCGTTGCCGGAAGTACCATTGACGTCGGGCAGCAAGCGGGGCTGCATTTCGATAACCGGTTGAATATCATCATTTTGATGAATGATAGAATAAGAATTCTCGTTTCTGCCGCGCAAAATCAGGAGGTTATCTTTTTGGAGAAATATTGACTTTTCGCGACTGAGCACAATTTCCAGCCGATTGTCATTATCCAAATCCAGCACATCGTAAAGATAATAATCAAGCAGGTTTGATTCAACACGACCGGACATGGCATCAAAAATCATTAGATGCCAGCGCTCATCACCGGTATCATTGAAAATCGAAGCCACCACCTCCACAGCACCGTCGTTATCAACGTCAGCCACGGAGTTGGGAGAAATACGCAGCACCTTATGATCTTCGGGATAGCTGTACTCCAGCCATTTGTCCCAGAGCACCGCCAGTTCGACGTGTTCTCCGGTAGGTCCCTTGTTATCGAGCATGGTTAAATGCTCATTCAGATTATGGGCGAGGACCGCCACCTCCGGGTACGGATCATCATCACAATTTGTCACTTTGATGGTCCCATAGTTGCGACCATACGTACCGCCGGTGCTGAATTCAAAATCAACAATCGGCTTGCCATTGTCGCCCTGCCACGCGTAAATATGCTTATACGTACCGATGACAATTTCGGGGATCGAATCACAATTCATATCGGCGACCATCACTTGCGGGCGATAGCCCCAGGTTACCGACGCATAGGCGCTCCAGATGATTCGTCCGCTGCCAATGCCATTTTCAAATGCGAAGGCATACCCGGTGGCGCCACCGCAATGGGGCCAACAAAAAAGCTCGAGTTTACCATCATTGGAGTTATCCAAATCCGCCAGTTTGATGCAATCGGATGATGCTGTTCCCGAGGGAGGGGGGAAGTAATGCTGCCATTCAATCTCGCCTGTCATCGCCGAAAGGATAAAAATTTTCGGCGGTTCATAGCTTGAGCATACAATATCGATGATGCGGTCATTATCGATATCGACGATATCAATGATTTGCGAAATGCCCAGAATTGCACTGGTCCACATCGGTGCGCCGGTTTCCTGATATGCATGAATCTTTCCGGCACAGAGCATGAAAATTTCATCCAGGCTATCCGCATCAACGTCTTTCATCAATGCGAATTCCACATTCCCACCCAGCGGGAATCGCCAGTTTTCCGAAAGTGTTTCGGCAGTGCACTTGAGCGGCGAAATGCCCGTATTGAATAAGTCACGCCTGAAGCAGCTCCATTCCGCATCATTTGAAACAGGTTGGCTTATCGAAGGCGCACAGAATTGAATGCTGACCAGTATCATGGCGCCGAAAAATATTTTCAGTCGAAATGATTTCAATAATTTTCCCGATTTCTCTTGGAGTGCGTCGACTGCGTCGATGCATGAATTGACGCAGTCGATTACTCCATACTCATTGAATCAATGCCATTTTTTTGCTTGAAATATACTCTCCGGATCGCAACGTAAAAATATAAACGCCGGTAGAAATTGAGTGGTTACTATGATCTTTGCCATCCCAGCGCACCTGGTGTGCGCCCGCCGGCATATTTTTATCAATCAGCGTTCTCACCAATTGCCCCTGGACATTATAAATTTTCAAAGTGACATTGTCCGCATTTGGCAATTGAAAATGAATTCGTGTCGCTGCATTAAACGGATTGGGATAATTCTGAGCCAGTTTAAACTGATAGGGCGATTGCTGATCGATTCCCGATACGCCGGTTCCGGTACTGGCGAAGCAGTGCAATTTGCCATCGTAGGTGGTAACCAGCAACTCGGCGACGCCGTCCGCATCCAGATCCGCGGCGATGGGGCTGCCCACCTGGGCGTTGAGATCG